>DJBQ01000053.1 GCA_002430125.1 Rhodobacterales bacterium UBA5972 | reverse complement strand
TCGCGAAGCGATTTAGTGCTTGACCGAAAAGCAACCAATGTCCTCTATCGTGACAAATAGCGAGTTTTGCCAAGGTGCCTCAATGGTTCCATGCTATTGAAGTTGTTGAATGGGGTTGTTTGCAATGGAACTATCAAGTTCAGGATACTTTTATGCCATGGCGGGATTGTCGATGGCATTCTTGGGGTTTTCGACCATCGTCGTCGTGCTCCATCAGGGCACCGGCGGCCGACTATCGCCGTTTCAGGTGCTGATCACCAAGCTGTTCACCGAATTGGGTCTGATGGCCACCGCATTTGCCATGTTAGCGCCCACCCTTTCGATCAGCGGAATACGCGAAGATTTGGTGTGGCGTGTATCTAGTGGAATAATGCTTTTGGTGCTTGTGCCATGGCTTGTTACATATCCAAGCCGCCGAAAAGCAGCTGCCCCTGATCAAAAATGGCCAATCCGGGGGTATGTCTTGAATATCCTTGGCACTCTGGCCGTCTTCGCCCTCGGCGCAAACATCGTCGGTTCACCAATAAATCCCGGTCCAGCACCTCTCGCTTTTGCAACCGTTTTCGTGTTGTCCTACGCGTCGGTTTCCTTCTTTTGGACATATGCCTTGTTTTTGAAGAATTAACCACGAAAACTGCATTTGCGGTGGTGCGTAGCAAAAAAATACTATTGGCTGAGCCACCAACCAATTATACGAAGCCGACGTTCGACAACTCAACCTCAGTGTCCATAAAGTCCGCTCAGCCGCCATTAGTGCGAATGCAGCGAAAGTCTGCTTTCGCCCTTAGTTCCGAAATGTCACATTTAAAAAAAGTCGATTTCGTCCCGCACAGCCGACCCTGACCGCACAAAACCCCTCACAAACCCAACAAACCCGCCCCCTGCACATTTCAACTTATTGACTCGCCCTGCCCCAGCGGCCAAACACGGCGAAATCCAATCGATTGGGGGAGTGACATGAAAAAAGTCTATAATTCTGCTGCCGAAGCGCTTGAAGGTGTTCTGTTTGACGGCATGCTGATCGCCGCTGGTGGCTTCGGGCTGTGCGGCATTCCGGAACTGCTGATCGCCGGTATTCGCGACGCTGGCACCAAAGATCTGACCGTTGCCAGCAACAATGCCGGGGTTGACGGGTTCGGCCTTGGGGTGCTGCTGGAAAGCCATCAGGTCAAAAAGATGATGTCGTCTTATGTCGGTGAAAACGCCGAATTTATGCGCCAGTATCTGTCGGGCGAGCTGGAGCTGGAGTTTAACCCACAAGGCACATTGGCCGAACGGATGCGTGCAGGCGGTGCCGGTATACCGGGATTTTACACCCAAACCGGTGTTGGCACGGTAATTGCCGAGGGCAAAGAAGAAAAAGAGTTTGACGGCAAACGCTATATTCTGGAACGCGGCATTATCGCTGATTTGTCCATCGTCAAAGCCTGGAAAGCCGACACATCCGGCAACCTGATCTACCGCAAAACCGCGCGCAACTTTAACCCGCCTGCTGCCACTTGCGGCAAAATCTGCATTGCCGAGGTCGAAGAAATCGTACCGGTCGGGCAGCTTGACGGCGATCACATTCACACACCGGGCATCTATGTGCATCGCATCATTCAGGGCGATCACGAGAAACGCATCGAACAGCGCACCACGCGCGCGGCTTAAGGAAAGGTTTTCATCATGGCATGGGATCGCAACCAAATGGCCGCTCGGGCGGCGCTGGAACTGAAAGACGGGATGTATGTCAACCTTGGCATTGGCATTCCGACGCTGGTGTCAAACTTCATTCCCAAAGGCGTGAATGTGACGCTGGAAAGTGAAAACGGCATGCTGGGCATCGGCCCGTTTCCGACAGAAGACGAGGTTGACGCTGACCTGATCAATGCAGGCAAGCAGACGGTCACCGAGCTGGCTGGAACGTCCTATTTCAGCTCGGATCAGTCGTTTGCGATGATCCGTGGCGGCAAGATCGCCATGGCGATTTTGGGCGCGATGGAAGTGGCCGAAAACGGTGATCTGGCCAACTGGATGGTGCCGGGCAAGCTGGTCAAAGGTATGGGCGGTGCTATGGACCTTGTGGCAGGCGTAGGCCGGGTGATCGTGCTGATGAGCCAGGTAGATAAGCACGGCAACAGCAAGCTGTTGAAGGAATGCACCCTGCCCCTGACCGGCGCTGGCGTGGTTGACCGGATCATTTCCGAACTGGGGGTGTACGACGTAGTGCCCGGTGGCCTGAAACTGGTGGAAATGGCCGATGGCGTGACCTTGGCCGATATTCAGGCAGCGACCGAGGCAACTCTGGTCTGATTGATCCTGATTTGGCAACAATCGCATAAACAAGGCCGGATTGTTCACAGTCTGGCCTTTTTTCTGCCGTTTTGATCCGCTAGCAGGGGCGCATGGTGGGATCAAACAGCCTTAAAACAACGCTGATTGTCTTTGCAGTCTTTCTGGCTTGCACGGGCGTCGCCCTATGGGCGGCTGGTGGCGAGGCGCTGCAAAGCGTGCCGCTTGGCATCGACGTCCTGATAACCGCGATCATCGGATTTACAATATTTTGGTTTGCCGCCGGCATTGGGATGACCCCCTTCCCCGAGGCCAAGACCATAGCAGCAAGGACAAAACATGCGCTGGAAGACCGCTGAATATACCGGCTGGGGCCGGGTTCTGAAAGCCACGGGCGACATGGCACGCCCGGAACGGGTTTCCGCGCTGAAATCCCTTTGGGCTGACAGCAAAGGCCCGGCCATCGGCAACCGCCGCTCGTACGGGGATGTATGCCTGAACGACAAGGGCCGTGCGATTGATATGACGCGGCTTAACCGTATGGTCGCCTTTGATCCGCTCACCGGTATTCTGGAGGCCGAAGCTGGCATTACCCTGGGCGAGATCACGCAAGTATTCGCCACCAAAGGCTGGATCCCGCATGTGGTTCCGGGAACTGGTTTCGTGACGCTGGGCGGTGCGATTGCCAATGATGTTCACGGCAAGAACCACCACGGGGCAGGCAGCTTTGGCCAGTATGTCAACCGGATCAACCTGCTGGGCGCCAATGGCAAGACCCGCATTGTAACGCCCGGTGACACGCCTGATCTGTTCAAGGCCACGATCGGCGGCTTGGGGCAAACCGGCGTTATCCTGTCGGCAGAAATCCAACTTAAACCCTGCGCCAGCGCCATCATGGATGTGCGCGAGAACCGCGCCGAGGGGTTGGACGAGTTTCTGGCGATGCTGGACCGTTCGACTGCCACCTATTGTGTCGGCTGGATTGATGCCACCGCCAAAGGCAGCACACTTGGGCGCGGTATACTTGAAGAGGCTGAAATCCGCGATCACACAGTTCAGGCCAAGTTGAGCCGGGCAAAATCGGTGCCACGCGACGCGCCCAGCTTTGCGATGTCCGCCCCTTTGGTCCGTCTGTTCAACGCGCTTTATTACCGACGTGTGCCGCAAGATGGCCGCCGCCTTGACCGGCCCATGCAGGATTTCTTTTTCCCGCTTGATCGCATTCATAACGTCAACCGGCTGTACGGCAAAAACGGCTTTCACCAGTTTCAATGCGTCTTGCCTGACGCCACTGCCCGCGAAGGGTTGGCCGAGATGCTGCGGGCGATTTCCAAAGCCGGGTTGGCCTCGCCCCTTGCGGTCATCAAGAAAATGGGCCCCGGGCGCGCCGGTTTCATGTCTTTCCCGATGCAAGGTTACACGCTGGCGGTTGATTTCCAAAACCGCCCACGTGCCGCAGGACTGATCGCCGATCTCGAGGAGATCACCTTGAAATCCGGTGGGCGCATCTATCTGGCAAAAGACGCGCTGACCCGTGCCGACAGCATTGCCGAAATGTATGACGAACTGCCCGATTTCACCCGTGTGGTGAATGCGGCTGATCCAAAAGGCGTGTTCCTGACCGATATGGTGCGCCGTTTGAAACTTAGAAAGATTAAGCCATGAACCAGTCCTGGGTGATATTGGGCGCAAGCTCGGCCATGGCGCGGGGGTTTGCACGCCGCGTTGCAGATCAGGGCGGGTCGGTTTTTCTGGCTGGTCGTGATATGGATGATTTGCGCGCAAGTGCTGCCGATTGCGCCCTGCGCGGCGCACCAGTGGCCGAGGCGCTGGTCTTTGACGCACGAAAACCAGTGGGGTTTCAGGCGATTTACGACCGTCTGGCACTGGAAGACGGTATGCTGAACGTCGCAGTTTTTGTTGGCTCGATGCCCGACCAAAGCGATATCGACAAGGACCCAAGCCTGATTGATGGTGTGGTGACCGACAGCTTCACCGGCCCGGCACGGTTTTTACAGGGTTTCGCCCCGATGATCGAAGAACGCGGCGGCGGCACTGTTGTTGGGGTCGGATCTGTCGCCGGCGACCGCGGGCGCATTGGCAACTATGTTTATGGGTCTGCAAAGGCCGGTTTTGCCACCTATCTTTCAGGCCTGCGCAACCGACTGACCCGCGCTGGCGGGCATGTGGTGACAGTAAAGCCCGGATTTGTGGATACCGGCATGACCTGGGGCCTGCCGGGAATGTTTCTAGTCGCCACGCCTGATGATGTGGCGCGCGACATCCTGAAAGCGGTTGAGAAGAAAAAGAACGTGATCTACACGCCGTTTTTCTGGCGCTACATTATGCTGATCATTCGTCACATCCCCGAGGCGATCTTCAAGAAAATGTCGATCTGATCTAGCCGATACTTGACGCCGAAAACATCACTGTCAGCGTCAGCAGGATCAGCGCTATACCGATCTTGTCTTTCATCGCAAACACAATCGGGTCGTAATCCTGTTGGCCGGTCCAGCCCAGAACCACCATACGGATCAGCCAAGCGGCGATTGGGATCAATGCCAGCCACAACTGCCACGGATGCGTGTAAAGCGCCTGCGCGGCGGGGGTAAAGCTGTAAAGGAAAAACGCCAGTAACGCGCCAAACGTGCCCAGACCGGCGACATTCAGCAAATCACCACGATCGGGTCGGCCATATCCACGGCCCGGCAGGCGCTCGTCGGATTTGGCCAGCGTCAGTTCGGTCAGGCGTTTGACACAGCCAAGGGTGATGAAGGTCGGAAAGATGAACGCCACCAGAAACCCCGAAGCCACGACATCGGCCGCCACTGCCCCGGCGATAACCCGCAAGGTATAAAGCCCCGCCAAAGTCGCGATATCAATCCAGCGCATCCGCTTGAGTTTCAGCGAATAGGCCAGAGACAGCACCATATAAAGGGTGACAATCCCCAACAATGCCAAACTCAGCCAAGCGGCCAATGCCAGAGCAGCCACGCCAAGGCCAAAGGCCGCAACCATCCCGATCATGATCGGGACAGCACCTGATGCAAAGGGCCGGTCGCGTTTGGTCTGGTGCAAACGGTCCGCTTCAAGATCCAGCAGATCGTTGACGATATAAATCGCCGAGGCCGCGAAACTATAGGCAACAATCGCCAACAAAACCGCCATTACGCCGGGCATATCCAAACGGTGCGCTGCGATTATCGGCAAAAACAGCAGCGCATTCTTGACCCATTGATGCGGGCGCATACCGCGCAACAGGTCACGCTTGCGCCAGCCGCTGGCGATCTGGGTCACATTCAGCCCTTCGCGGCTGAGACTCTCGGCAATCGCCGGATAGCTGCCGACGATGATCGCATTCTCGGCCATTTTCCAGACAGGCACATCCACGCTGCTGTTGCCGGCGTAATCAAACCCGCCCTTGCCATATGCGGCCACCAAAGCTTTAGCCTTGCGCGCCCCTGTCAGGTTTATCTGCCCGTCCGAGGCAAAAGTCGTTGGCTTGAGACCGTGATCTTCGGCCAAACGGTTCACCAGCGACCGGTCAGACCCTGAGGCCAGTATCACGTCCCGCCCCTGTTCCTGCGAGCGGTGGGCCAGCTCCGCCACCTGCTGATTGACCGGCAACAGATCCGTGCGGATCGAGGCAAGCCCGGCCAGCGCGTGTTTCAGGGCTGCGCGGTTGGAAATCAGCCGCACGCAGATCGACAAGCACTGCAACGGTGCGCGCCCCATCGCGTGCCAAAAGCTTTCCAGCAACATATCGGTACGCAAGAACGTGCCGTCCACATCCAAAACAAGCGGCTTTGATGCCGTGGCAGGTTCAGACATTGGTTATTGTTCCTTCACATCAAACACACAGCCATCGGAATAAAGCTCGGGCGGGGTTTTGCAAAGGGCCCTTGCCACCTGAAAGGCTGCGACAACTTTGGGCACATAGGCGCGGGTTTCGGCATATTCCGGCACGCCACCATTTTTGATCACCGCGTTCTCGCCTGCGTTATAGGCCGCCAGTGCCAGGATCGGATCGCCGTCAAATTTTTCCAGAAGCCATTCCAGATAGGCCACACCGCCTTTGATATTTTGTGCCGGGTCTTTTATATCCGTCACCGAAAACCGTGCGGCCGTCGCTGGCATCAGTTGCATTAACCCGCTGGCCCCTGCTCCGCTTTCAGCATCCTGCCGACCGCCACTTTCAGTGGTAATCATTGCCAGAACCAATGCCGGAGAAATCTTCTTGCCAAGGGTCGCCAGCAATATTTCAGTTCCATATGTCAACGCGATCTGGCGCAGGTCCTGCGCGCGGGGTGTTGGAACAACTTTGTCGGCGGGTGGTCGTGGTCGTGGTCGCTGTCGTTGTCGGACCGGCCAAAG
>DJBQ01000124.1 GCA_002430125.1 Rhodobacterales bacterium UBA5972 | reverse complement strand
CATATCCCGTGTTAGCGACACTGTCCAAAAATCTAGGCTTTTCTTTTTAAACCCTAACTACTAAGCTGTTCTCTCATTTAACACTCGGGAGAAAAAAATGAAAAAATTCTTGCTTGCTACTGCGGCAACAGCACTATTCACCACCGGCGCATTCGCTGCAGAGGTGAAAATCGGCATCATTCTGGGCTTTACCGGACCGATTGAATCGATAACCCCTGCAATGGCTGACGGCGCTGAACTCGCCATGGCTGAAGTGACTAAATCCGGCAAACTTCTTGGCGGCCTGACCGTCGTTCCCGTACGCGGTGATGACCTTTGCATCGACAGTGCTGCGGCAATAGCTGTGATGGAACGTCTGGTCACATCCGACAAAGTAGCAGCCATAGTTGGCGGCGACTGTTCGGGCGTCACAGGTGCGATGCTGCAGAACGTTGCGCGTCCAAACGGCATCGTAATGATCTCGCCCTCAGCGACGTCACCTGCACTGTCTGATGCCGAAGACGACGGCCTGTTCTTTCGCACAGCCCCGTCGGATGCACGCCAAGGGCAGGTTGTTTCTGACATCCTGAACAGCCGCGGTTTCAAATCCGTAGCAATCACTTACACCAACAACGACTACGGCAAGGGTTTGGCTGACGCGATTCAGGCATCGTTTGAAAAAGATGGCGGCAAAGTCACCATCAATACAGCCCACGAGGATGGCAAAGCCGATTATTCCGCAGAAGTTGGCGCGCTTGCGTCGGCCGGTGGCGAAGTATTGGTTGTTGCAGGCTACCTTGATCAAGGCGGCAAAGGCATCATCCAGGCGTCGGTTGACAGTGGTGCTTTCTCGGTATTTGAATTGCCCGACGGTATGATCGGTGATCCATTGCTTGCCAGCCTTGGCCATGCGATTGACGGATCATTCGGTCAGCATCCAGGCACAGACAGCCCGGGTGCCTCGTCATATGTTGAAATGGCAAAAGTAGCTGGATTTGATGGCACAAGCGCGTTCTCGCCAGAAAGCTATGACGCTGCTGCGTTGATCATGCTGGCGATGGCAGCGGCCAAGTCGACCGATTCCCAAGTTTTCAAAAGCAAGGTCATGGATGTTGCTAACGCACCGGGTGAAAAAATCTATCCCGGCGAATTGGGCAAGGCTCTGGATATCATCAACGCTGGCGGCGACATTGACTATGTCGGTGCCTCGGCTGTTGAATTAATCGGACCCGGCGAATCTGCTGGCAACTACCGTGAAGTCGATGTGATTGACGGCAAATTTGTCACCAAACAGTATCGTTGATTTTACCGCAATTTGACTAAGAAACAGCCCGGCGCAATCCGGGCTGTTTTACAAAGGGGGGATAAAAATGATCGTCGTTGAAGACGTACACAAGCACTTTGGCGGTTTTCACGCCGTCGATGGGGCGAGTTTGACGATAAAGGCCGGGTCTATCACCGGACTAATCGGACCAAATGGCGCCGGAAAAACCACCTTATTCAATGTGATCGCCGGGGTTCTTAAACCAACGTCTGGCCGGGTCACGATGATGGGCGAGGATATCACCGGCCTGCCTCCACATGAATTATTTCACAAAGGTCTGTTGCGGACCTTTCAGATCGCGCATGAGTTTTCATCAATGACCGTGCGGGAGAACCTTATGATGGTGCCCGGCCAACAGTTGGGCGAAGTTCTGTGGAACACGTGGTTTCGCCGTGGCGTTGTTGCTGCCGAAGAACGCGCACTGGCTGAAAAGGCTGATGAGGTTCTGGAGTTTCTGACAATCGACCATCTGGCAGACGAAGTGGCTGGAAACCTGTCTGGCGGGCAGAAAAAACTGCTGGAACTTGGCCGCACCATGATGGTTGACGCCAAAATGGTGTTTTTGGACGAAGTCGGCGCGGGTGTGAACCGCACTCTGCTGAACACGATCGGCGACGCAATTGTGCGGCTGAACAAAGAACGCGGCTACACATTTTGCGTGATCGAACACGACATGGATTTCATTGCCCGCCTGTGTGAGCCGGTGATCTGCATGGCCGAAGGCCGCGTGCTGGCAGAAGGCACAATTGAAGATATCAAAAACAACGAACAGGTGATCGAGGCCTATCTGGGCACCGGCCTGAAAAACAAAGTCATCCATGAGGCCCACGCATGAGCGACACGCCATTCCTGATTGGTGAAAATATGTGCGGCGGCTATGGTAAGGGAGCAGATATTCTGCACGATTGCACAGTCGCAGTTGAGCCGGGTGAAATTGCGGTGATTGTTGGGCCGAATGGCGCTGGCAAATCGACCGCAATGAAAGCGATTTTCGGCATGTTAAACCTGCGCAGAGGGTCCGTCAGGATCGATGGCGAGGATATAACCGGCCTTTCACCGCAAGATCGCGTTGCCAAGGGCATGGCGTTTGTGCCGCAGACGCAAAACGTTTTCACCTCCCTTACCGTCGAAGAAAACCTTGAAATGGGCGCTTTTCTGCGCCGCGACGACATCCGCAAAACCATGGAGCAGGTTTATGATCTGTTTCCGATCCTGAAAGACAAACGCCGCCAATTGGCGGGTGAACTTTCAGGCGGGCAACGCCAGCAAGTCGCTGTCGGGCGCGCACTGATGACCCAACCCAAGGTCTTGATGCTGGATGAGCCCACAGCCGGGGTATCGCCGATTGTGATGGATGAATTGTTTGACCGTATCATCGAAGTAGCGCGAACCGGTATTTCCATTCTGATGGTGGAACAAAATGCACGCCAAGCATTGGCAATCGCCGACAAGGGCTATGTTTTGGTGCAAGGCGAAAACCGGTTCACCGATACCGGTGCGGTATTGCTGGCCGATCCTGAAGTCCGCAAATCATTTCTGGGGGGCTGAGAAATGGTCGATTTCCTTAACGCACTGGTCGCTCTGGCCAACTACGTTCTTATTCCGGCGATTTCATATGGCAGCCAATTAGCACTTGGTGCGCTTGGGATTACATTGATCTACGGCATTCTGCGGTTTTCCAACTTTGCACATGGCGACACGATGGCGTTTGGCGGCATGACTGTGGTGTTGACCACATGGTGGTTGCAATCAATGGGTGTTTCGATCGCCCCCCTGCCGACGGCGCTGTTGGCAATACCTGTGGGAATCATTGCCACCGCCCTGTTATTGCTGGGGACAGATCGCGGGATTTATAAGTTTTATCGAAAACAAAAAGCCGCGCCGATAATTCTGGTTATGGCCTCGCTTGGTGTCATGTTCATCATGAACGGTCTTGTGCGCTTTATTATCGGCCCCAATGACCAGACATTTGCCGATGGAGCGCGGTTTATCTTTACGGCGGGTGATTTCAAGCGCGTAACCGGCCTTGCCGAAGGACTTGCCTTGCGCGGCAGTCAGGTGATTACGGTTGTCACGACAATAAT
>DJBQ01000128.1 GCA_002430125.1 Rhodobacterales bacterium UBA5972 | reverse complement strand
TGACAGGAGTCCTTGAAATGACCAAACCAACCCCTCCCTTTCGCGCCGACCATGTTGGCAGCCTGTTGCGCCCACAAAGCGTTGTAAACGCGCGCAAACAGCATTTTCAGGATCACAGCTTGTCGGCCGAAGGCCTGTCCGCAGTGGAAGATGCGGCCATTCCCGACCTGATTAAAATGCAGGAAGATGTCGGGCTGAAAGCCGTCACCGATGGCGAGGCGCGACGTTCATTCTGGCATTATGATTTCATGGGGATGCTAACCGGCCTTGATCTGGAAGAACGCGACGAAGGTGTGCAGTTTGCCGGTGTAAAACTGCGACCAATTTTCCCCACCATCACCGCCAAGCTGGATTTCCCCGACGATCATCCAATGCTTGAGCATTTCAAGTTTGTCGCCGCCAACACCAAAGTTACGCCTAAAATCTCGATCCCCGGTCCAAGCTGTTGCCATTTCCGCACCGCCCCGAAAGATATCTCCGTGGCCGAATACAAAGACCCCGACGCCCTGTTCGCCGATATCGCCGCGACTTACAAAAAGGCCGTCGCCAAGTTTTACGAAGTGGGCTGTCGGTACTTGCAAATGGACGACATCTTTTTTGCCTATCTGTGTGATCCCAAACACCGTGCCGATAAAGTAGCGCAGGGTCAGGACCCGGACGTTCTGATCGACAAATACGCTTGGATGATGAACGAAGCGATCAAAGACCGGCCGGCTGATATGCTGATCGGTATGCATATGTGCCGTGGCAACTTCCGTTCGACCCATGCCGCAACCGGTGCCTATGATCCGGCTGCCGACGCGGTGTTCAACAAAACCGGTGTCGATATTTTCTTCATGGAATATGACACAGACCGCGCCGGCGGGTTAGAGCCGTTAAAGCTGCTGGCCAAAGGAAAACAACGGGTTCTGCCGGGGTTCATCACCACCAAAACCGCCGAGCTAGAAAGCATCGACAGTCTGAAAGCCAAGTTCGACGAGGCCAGCAAATACGCCGATATCGATCAGCTTGGTATCGCCCCGCAATGTGGCTTTGCCTCAACCGAAGAAGGCAATTCGCTGACTTATGATGATCAGCGCCGCAAGCTGGAACTGGTGGTCAACGTTGCCACTGAAATCTGGGGCGGCGTTTAATCGGTCAGGGCGCGGTTCAGTATTGCGCCTTTATTGTTATTGCGTGTAACAATTACCGTCCAACACAATAACCGAGGCCAGATGACCCATCCAGAAGACATCCTGAAAATCGATGTACAGGACAGCATCGCGGTTTTGACTCTGAACCGCCCGGCAAAGCGCAACGCGATGTGCGACGAATTGCTGGGCGCGATTGACGCCTTTTTCAGCCGTCCGCCCAAAGACGTGCGCGTGGCTGTCATGACTGGCACGGCTGGGCATTTTTGCTCGGGACTGGATCTGTCAGAACATGTGGTACGCAGTGCCGAGGCTACACTTTATCACTCGCGCAACTGGCACGGCGTGATGGACCGTATCCAGTTTGGCGGCCTGCCGGTGATTTCCGCGATGTTCGGTGCTGTGATCGGTGGCGGACTTGAACTTGCAACCTCAACCCATGTGCGTATCGCCGAACCCTCGACCATCTTCCAACTGCCCGAAGGTCGTCGCGGCATCTATGTCGGCGGTGGTGCCACTGCACGGGTCAGCAAGATCATCGGGTCGGACCGGATGACCGAAATGATGCTGACGGGTCGCAAATATGACGCGGCTCAGGGCCTTGCCCTTGGCCTTGCACATTATGCCGTCAGCCAAGGCGAGGCCCTGCCGCTGGCCATGGATCTCGCCGCCAAAATCGCCCGCAACGCGCCACTATCAAACTACATGATGATCCAAACCGTCAGCCGGGCCGAAGATATGTCAAAGTCTGACGCGCTTTATCTGGAAAGCCTGTCTGCCGCAGTGTCACAAACCACGCCTGATGCCGAAGAAGGCCTAAAAGCCTTCCTTGAAAAACGCTCACCTAAATTCCGCTAATCTTTTCGGTGCAAATATCCTGGGGGGTCGCAGGGGGGCAAAGCCCCCCCGCCCGGTCAATTTATCGATCCACAAAACAAACGACCAGGCTTTCGAGGTGACGCTTGCGTCAGTTCGCGCCAATCGCTTTGCACAAAATCACCTCGGGCGCATCCGCGTACAAAGCCGCCACCAACCCGGCCCGCGCGTTTAAAACTGCCCGCTGGTTGATCGACCCTTTATCCGTCACTTCACCTTTATCCAGATCAGGCGGGTCAGCCAGCAGAATAAGCCGGGTAATCCGCGTCGCTGACCCGGTTGCAGCAGCAGAAAAATCGGTCAATTTCGCGCCAAACCACGCTCTGACATCATCGCGCAACAACAAGGCCGCAAAAGTCTCGTCGCCGCCGAAACGGTCCCGCAACGGGGCCTCGTTCAGAAACAGCAACGCCCCCAGACTATCCTGATCCTCGCCGGTTATCACCGCATCACGCAGCACCACCCCGAAATGGTTCAGCACCGCCGCCCTGAGCGCCCCAACAGCGACCCATGTTCCCGTGCGCAGCTTGAAATTTTCGGCCACCCGCCCATCAAAGAAAAACCCTTGCGAAAAGTCATCCGGATCGGCTGGTCGCAACGCATCGCCCAACAAGTAATAACCTTCATCGTCAAAGGCTTCTGCGGTTTTCACCGGATCCCCGAAATACCCCGGTGTCACCGATGGCCCCTTAAGGCGCGCCTCAAGTTTTCCACCACTTGGCACCAGTTTAAGGCTTATCCCGCGCGCCGGAACACCGATATTGCCCGAGGCGGCAAACTGCTTGGTGCATTGCAAAGCAAACGGTGTGGTCTCGGTTGATCCCAATCCCGAGGTCAACAAAACCTCGCGACCGGCATAGCGGCGCGACAGCCCTAACAACGCATCCCACGTATGCTGCGCCATTCCGGCACCCGCATACATCATCATATCAAGACGCGCGAAAAAACTCCGGCACAGGTCCTCATCCGCCTCAAAAGCCCGAACCAGCATGTCCCAGCCTGTTGGCACATTGAAATACCACGTTGGCGATATTTCCTTGAGGTTGCGAATGGTTTCGCCAATCAAAGCCGCCGCTGGTTTGCCATCATCAACATAAAATGTGCCGCCATGATAAAGCGTCAGATTGAAAACCTTGTTGCCGCTCGCAGTGTGGTTCCACGGCGCCCAATCGACAATCACCGGTGGATGATCCGCCAGAAACCGAAAGCAATCGGCCACCATCGCCATGTTGCTCATCAGCATTTTTTGCGTGTTGATTACCGCTTTGGGGCTGCCGGTCGAGCCCGAGGTGAACAGAAATTTCGCCACAGTGTCGCGGCCAAGCAGCGCAAATGCAGCCTCGGCTGCGCTGGTATCAACGCCATTCCCAAAGCCTTCAACGGGGATCGCACCCCCTACAGCTTTGGTGTTTTCCACCAAGACCACGTCCATTCCAGGTCGGCGGATCGCGGCAATTGCGGTTGCGAACCGCTGGCCGTCCTGGGCGAAAATCATTCCTGGTTTCAGGGTTTCAACAATACCTTTCAGCTTGTTATGATCTTTGGACATCACGGAATAAGCGGGCGAAACCGGTGCATAGGGAACACCGATATATTGTGCCGCCAGCCCAAAACAGGCGTGTTCCAGCGAATTTTCCGACAGGATCAAAAGCGGGCGTTCCCTGGTCAAGCCATGCGCCAGCAAACCGGCACCGATCCGGCGCACCGCGGCCAGAACCTGACCGTAACTCAGGTGCCGCCAATCGCCGCCATGATCGCGCCGCGCCAGAAATATCCGGTCAGGATCTTTTGCCGCCCAGTGAACCAACCGGTCTGGCAACGCCCGGCCCCAATCGCCCAGCGGTTCCGCCTGTTCGATCACTATCGACCCGTCAACACGACGTTCAACATCAAGCTTGGGCGACCAGAATTCGGGTGCCGTGCGGCTCATTTTATTTAGGCGCCATACGGATAGAGCCATCCAACCGGATTGTCTCGCCGTTCAGCATCGCATTTTCCACGATATGCCGCGCCAAGGCGGCGAATTCGCTTGGTTCACCCAGACGCGACGGGAACGGCACTTGTGCGCCCAAGCTGTCCTGCACGTCCTGCGGCAGGCCCGCCAGCATCGGGGTTTTGAATATGCCCGGCGCGATCGACACAACCCTGACCCCGCTGCGGCTGAGATCGCGTGCCAT
The DNA here is from genome assembly GCA_002430125.1 of Rhodobacterales bacterium UBA5972. Classification (GTDB taxonomy): domain Bacteria; phylum Pseudomonadota; class Alphaproteobacteria; order Rhodobacterales; family Rhodobacteraceae; genus UBA5972. Next base: position 1,159 of record DJBQ01000128.1, on the reverse strand, counting down.
TGGCAGGGTCATCCCAACAATACCGCCTTTGCTGGCCGCATAGGCGATCTGGCCGATTTGACCATCAAACGCCGCGACCGAGGCTGTGTTGATGATGACACCGCGCTCGCCATCTTTGTTCAAAGGGTCGGTTGTCACAATCCCGGCTGCGGCGTTTGAGGCGCATAAGAATGTGCCGATCAGGTTGATGCGAATGACTTTGTCAAAGAATGCCGCATTATGCGGTTTGCCCTCTTTGTCGACAGTTTTGGCCGCAACCCCGATACCGGCGCAATTGACCAAAATCCGTTCCTGCCCCTGTTGGGCGCGCGCATTTGCAAACCCGGCTTCGACACTTGCCGGATCAGACACATCGACCTTGACAAAACAGCCACCAAGTTCAGCCGCCAGCTTTGTGCCGCGTTCTTCGTTCAGATCAAACAAGCAGACTTTGGCACCACCAGCCGTCAGGGTACGGGCCACGGCCTCGCCCAGACCCGAGGCACCTCCCGTGATGATCGCTTTGATTTCAGGACCAAGTTGCATCTTATTTTCCTTATGTTTCCAAGGTGTGAATTCGATTGAGCAGACTGCGCAACCGCGTCCGTTCGTCACTGCTCAACGCATCTAACACCTTGTTTTCGTGTCGTTCAATACGCTTTATGGCCCGCCTGTACAAGTCGCGCCCGCCTGTGGTGACGTTCAGCGCATGGGCCCGCCGGTCGCCTGGCACTTTGTCGCGGCGGATCAGATTGCGGCCTTCCAGTTCGTCGACAATAACCACAGTGCCCGAGCGTTCGATCCCCAAGGTGCGCGCCACGTCGCTTTGGCTGATATCGGGGTTTTCCACCACCAGCGACAACACCGAAAAGGTGCGCTGACGCAGGTCAAGCTCGGCCAGGGCATCGGTGAAATCAGCGTAGATGCGCATATAGGCGCGCTTCATGTTATAGCCAACGAACCCTAACAGATCGTTCTGGCGAACCCCTTTGGGGTCACGGTCCTTTGCATCCATCAGATCGGGTTTCCGCATTGAGCGCTTGGCAAATAGTTCTGTTGCAGAACAATAAGACGCGCCTGCAATCAAGGGCAAGTGGCAATCGTGCCGACGTGGTGCGACCAGGACCATCTGCCAGCCCAAAACCAATGGCAGGTTGATTTTGAATAAGTTCAGATAGAT
>DJBQ01000103.1:59299-59460 GCA_002430125.1 Rhodobacterales bacterium UBA5972 | reverse complement strand
ATTTGCAGGTTTCGCACAAGCCGGAGGGGATTTGTCCCGCGCTAATGTCATTACCGTTCCGATGGAAATGGGGTCTGATGGCGCAAAGATGTATCTGAAACCTGATCATTATGAATTCGTGACCGGTCAGGCCTATAAACTGGTGATGACCAATGTTGATG
>DJBQ01000103.1:58812-59014 GCA_002430125.1 Rhodobacterales bacterium UBA5972 | reverse complement strand
CATCAAGCATGAGCTGGCCATCAACGAAATGTTCGAACGGATTTTCACCCGAAAAATCGAAGCGGCAGATAAAGACGGCAACTTGGTTGCGGAAATAAAGGGCGCGATTCAGGAAGTTGAAGTTGGACCGCATCAAACTGTGGAATGGTTCTTTGTACCCGTTCAGACTCTGGAAGCCGGTGATTTAACTTGCGAAATTCCA
>DJBQ01000103.1:23972-58624 GCA_002430125.1 Rhodobacterales bacterium UBA5972 | reverse complement strand
CGGCAACAGGGACGAAGTTCAGTGATTTAACTTGCGAAATTCCAGGACACAAAGAGGCCGGGATGACGGCAACCGTCGTCGTAAAGTAGCTTATGCACTTCTTGTATTCCGGCAGTTGTTTCGCATGGCGGAATACAGGCTTTGATAGCTGATATACGGGCAGCACGGGCTGCCCGTCTGTCGGCTTGCGAAGGGTCTGGTCTGACAAATCATCGGCTCAATTTACGCTGCAAGGGGAATGAAAATGCAACTCAGGAACATCACTCGGGCGCTTTTTGGGTTGTTACTGATATTGTCAGCTGGATTTGCCTTTGCCGATGACGACAAGCCGGGCGACGCTGAAAAAGGCGCGGCGGTCTTTAAAAAATGCAAAGCCTGCCACAAGGTTGGTGAAGACGCGAAAAACGGGGCCGGACCGGTGCTGAACGGTGTTATCGGCCGACAAGCGGGATCTGATCCAACTTTTGAATATGGTTCGGACTTGATCGAGGCCGGATCAGCTGGACTGGTTTGGACAGAATCAAAAATCGCGGAATTCATTGAAAATCCAAAAGAGTTCTTGCGGGAAACTCTGAACAAGCCACGGGCACGATCCTCGATGACATTGAAATTCAGCAACAAAGAAGACCGGCGAAATGTAGCGGCCTATATCGCGACTTTTTCTGACAGTGCTGCAGCAACGACGCCAGAAAACTGACATTCGCCGTTCCAATTTCAACATAGACGCAGAAAATTTGCCGTGCACTTGCCGAAACCGAGTGTAATTTATTCAGACAACCCCTAAACAGCACCTAAATCCTCAGCGACAGGTTCTGACAATCACATGGCCGCAATTTTCCTAGACCTCGACGGAACCCTGATCGACCCCAAAGAGGGGATCACCGGTTCAATCCAATATGCCCTTCAAGAAATGGGCCTTGAGGATATTCCGACCAAAGACGATCTGACATGGTGCATCGGCCCGCCTTTGTGGGATTCGTTTCGTGTGTTGCTGGGCGAGCGCGCCGATGTGACCGAAGCGGTCAACCTTTACCGCGAGCGTTACACAGATACCGGCATGTTCGAGGCTGATGTCTATGACGACATTGGCGAAATGTTGGAAGGCCTGCGTGAAACCGGCCTGCCATTGTTCATCGCAACCTCGAAACCCCATTCTTACGCCAATATCATCTGCGAACATTTCGGTTTGTCGCATTTCGTGGACGGATTGTATGGCTCGGAACTGGATGGGACAAATTCAGATAAAACTGACTTGCTGGCACATGTCTTGGCGGAAACCGGAGTTGACCCGAACCGATCAGTTATGATCGGCGACCGGAAGCACGATATCATCGGGGCGCAAAACAACGACATTCGCTCGCTGGGTGTGTTGTGGGGGTATGCCGAAGAGGGCGAGTTGCATATGGCCGAGGCAGATGCCTTGGCGGGTGATCCCACCGAGGTTGCCGAGATTGTTATCGAGATGTTGGGGCTTGATGAAGATTGATCGCCGGTAAAGCTTGGCACTGCAACTATGACAAAGGCTTGGAATGACCACTCCTGTTGATCCCGTTCAATTGACCGCAGACCTGATACGTTGTCCTTCGGTTACGCCGGTTGAAGGAGGCGCAATTGTCCTTTTGCAAGATTTGCTTACTGGTGCCGGCTTTGTTTGCACGCGCGTTGATCGCGGCGGTGTGGCCAATCTGTTTGCCCGCTGGGGACAGGGCCGGAACGGTCGCACCTTCGGGTTCAACGGCCACACGGATGTTGTGCCTGTTGGCGATACCGCAGCCTGGAGTGTTGATCCATTCGGCGCTGAAATTCGCGACGGCGTGCTTTATGGGCGCGGTGCGACGGATATGAAATCCGGCGTCGCTGCTTTCGCTGCGGCTGCCATTGATTTTGTGCGTGAAACCCCGCCGGATGGGTCGGTGGTGCTGGCCATTACCGGTGACGAAGAAGGCCTCGCGACCGACGGAACCGTCGCTTTGCTGGATTGGATGAAGGCCAATAACGAAACAATCGACCATTGCCTTGTGGGTGAACCTACTTGCCCGGAACACATTGGCGACATGATGAAAATCGGTCGGCGCGGGTCGATGACCGCGCATTTTACCGTGTCCGGCAAACAGGGGCATTCGGCCTATCCGCACCGGGCGTTGAACCCGCTGCCTGCCATGGTGCGCCTGATGGATCGTTTGGCAAGCCATGTTCTTGACGAAGGCACCCAGCATTTTGACGCGTCCACATTGGCGATAACCACAATTGATACCGGCAATCCGGCCAATAACGTGATCCCGGCGCAATGCCGTGGAACGGTTAATATCCGTTTCAATGACAATCACACCTCTGCTGGTTTGATTGATTGGTTGCAGGTCGAGGCCGACAATGTGGCCACGGAAACCGGCGCCAAGATCGGCATGCGGTGCCAGGTTTCGGGTGAAAGTTTCCTGACAAGTCCCGGTGAGCTATCCGATCTGGTGGCCAAATCGGTGACGCAGGAAACCGGCCGGACGCCTGAATTGTCAACATCCGGTGGCACCTCGGATGCGCGTTTTATCAAGGATCATTGTCCGGTGGTTGAATTTGGTTTGGTCGGAAAAACCATGCATCAGGTGGATGAATGCGTTCCGGTTGAGCAGATCCATCAATTGAAAGCAATCTACAGCTGCATTTTGAAGGGTTATTTTGCCTAAACGGCCGTCCTGCAAAAACCGACTGGTCATCATGGTGAAAGAGCCGCATCCAGGTCGTGTGAAAACCCGTCTGGGCGCGGATATCGGCATGGTCAAAGCTGCATGGTGGTTTCGGCATCAAAGTCAGCAGCTGATCGCGCGTTTGGCGATTGACCCGAGATGGCAAACTATTCTGGCAGTCGCACCGGATCACGAGGGATTGTTCAGCCGGGTCTGGCAAAGCAATGTCAAAAGGGTGCCGCAGGGCCGTGGAGATTTGGGGGATCGTATGGCGCGCTTGTTTCATACGCTGCCCGGCGGGCCTGTCGTGATTATCGGGGCGGACATCCCAGATATTAGGCCCACCCATATCGCCAGTTCATTTCGGTCGTTGGGGGGAAATGACGTGGTTTTCGGCCCGGCCGAGGATGGCGGGTACTGGCTGGTTGGAATGAAACGGTCGCGTCCTGTTCGGACCGATATTTTTGGCGGGGTTCGGTGGTCAACGGAATATGCCCTTGAAGACAGCATTGCCCGTCTTGGCGGCATGAAAATTGCCAAAATCAACCGGTTGCGCGACGTTGACCGCGCGGCTGATCTTTGAAGGTCGCACCGGGCAGGGCCTTTCACTTGGTCGCGTTTACGGTACCCTGCGTTTTCAACATGACGGCGGTTGGGGCGCATGCTAAGGCTTTGGGATGAAAACACTCCCCTCAAAAGCCGAGTTGATCCGCTGGATCGACGAGAACCCAACCCGCAAAAACAAGCGCGAAATCGCCAAGGAATTTGGTATCAAAGGGGCCGCCCGGATCGATCTTAAACGTATGTTGAAAGAGTTGACGGACGAAGGCTTGCTGGAAAAGCGCAAACATAATTATGTTGATCCTTCGGACTTGCCGCCCGTGATGGTGTTGGTTGTCACCGGACCGGACAAGGACGGCGATGTGTTCGCCGCTCCGATGGACTGGCAGGGCGATGGTGTCGTGCCAAGGGTTCTGATGATGCCGCAAAAGGGTGATCCAGCCTTGGGCAACGGTGACAGGGTGCTGGTGCGGTTGTCGGCTATCACAGGACAGGATCACGCTTATGAAGGGCGTTTGATCCGCAAGATCGGCACCGGGCCTGCGAAAATTCTGGGTTTGTTTCGCACCAGCTCCGAAGGGTCGCGAATTATTCCCATCGACAAGAAATTTGACCAGGAATGGTATGTGCCGGATGGGGCGGAAAACGGTGCCAAAGACGGCGAACTGGTCGAGGCCGAACAGACCGGCCCCAAAGGGCGACTTGGCCTGCCACGCGCGAAAATTATCACCCGCTTGGGTGACCCGATGGCCCCCAAGATGGTATCACTTTACGCCATTCACATGCACGGTATTCCGGATGCATTCCCTGATGATGTGCTGGCCGAAGCCGAAGCCGTAGATGCCATCAAGTTGGGCAAGCGCGAGGATATGACCGAACTGCCGCTAATTACGATCGACCCGGCCGATGCCCGTGACCGTGACGATGCGGTTTTTGCTTCGCGCGATACGGACCCTGCCAACGCGGGTGGTTTTGTCATCTGGGTGGCGATTGCCGATGTCGCGCATTACGTAACGCCGGGCAGCCGTTTGGATCGTGAGGCGCGGTTGCGCGGTAATTCGACCTATTTCCCGGACCGGGTTGTACCGATGTTGCCCGATAATTTGTCTGGCAATCTGTGCTCTTTGCATGAAGGAGTCGACCGGGCCTGCCTTGCCTTGCGCATGGTCGTGAACGACAAGGGACGCAAGATCAGCCACCATTTTACCCGCGGCTTGATGAATTCCAAAGCTGCGCTTAGCTATCACCAATTGCAGGCGGCCCGCGACGGCGAACCGGATGCCGCGACTGCGCCGTTGATTGAAACGGTTATTGCGCCGCTGTACGAAGCCTACGAAGCTGTCGCCAAAGAGCGCAACAATCGCCAGCCTTTGCATCTGGATTTGCCGGAACGCCGGATCGAGTTGTCGGATCAGGGGCATGTCACCACGGTTGCTTTTCGTGACCGGTTTGACGCGCATAAGCTGATCGAAGAATTTATGATCCTTGCCAATGTCTGTGCCGCCGAAACGTTAGAAGCGAAACGTCAGCCGCTTTTGTACCGGGTGCACGAGGAACCTTCGCCAACCAAGTTGGATGGTTTGCGCGACGTGGCGCAGGCCGCCGGGTTGGTGTTGGCCAAAGGGCAGGTGCTGAAGACGGCACATCTAAACCAATTGCTGGATGCCGCTGCCGGGACTGACAATGCCGAGATCATCAATGTGTCGGTTCTGCGGTCGATGACGCAGGCCTATTACGCGCCGCAAAACCATGGGCATTTTGGGCTGAGCTTGAAGCGGTACGCGCATTTCACCTCGCCGATCCGTCGTTACGCAGATCTGATCGTTCACCGGGCGTTAATTACCGGACATGGCTGGGGCGCTGACGGTCTTGGGCCTTTGGATATCGAACGGATCGACGAAACCGGCGAGCTGATTTCTCTAACCGAACGGCGTTCGATGATGGCCGAGCGGGATACCAATGATCGCTATCTTGCCTCGTATCTGTCTGAACGGGTCGGCAGTGAATTTGACGGTAAGATTTCTGGGATCGCCAGATTTGGCCTGTTCGTCCGCCTGCATGAAACCGGCGCGGATGGGTTGATACCTATTTCGACGCTTGGCCGCGAATATTTTCACCATGATGAGAAGTCGCAGACCCTGACCGGTGAAAAGTCGCGGATCGTCCTGAAGCTGGGGCAGCCGGTGACGGTGCGCTTGGCCGAGGCGGTTCCGGTGACTGGTGGATTGATGTTCGAACTGCTGACTGTGGATGGCAAGGCAATGCCCAAAGGCGGTGGGCGTTCGACCGGCTATAAAGGGCGTAAAGTCACTGCGCATAGCCACAAAAAGCGCACAGAACGAAAAGTTATCCGCAAGCGGAAATAGAATCAGCAGTACCTCGGCGGGTGATCGCTTATTTCTAATTGGCCCCCCTTTTTTGACTCGGGCTTTGCATGTATGCTGCTTTGAAAAACATGGCGGGCAAGGCTAATTCATGCGACATTTAACGGGTCTATTCACACTAATTCTGTTTAATTTGGTTGTACTTAGTCAGGTATGGGCGTTGGGTGCTGCGACGCTTGACACCCGGCCAAAGCCGCGCCCTGAAACTGCTGCACAAACAGAAACAAGAGTTGCATCATCAAACGCCGGATTCGATTTGTGGGTTAAGGCATTTCGCGCCAAAGCACTGGCACGTGGGATATCTGGCACGACCTATGATCGTGCATTCAAGGACGTCAGTTACAGCGCCTATGTGATTGAAAAAGACCGCAATCAAAGCGAATTCACCAAGCAGATATGGGATTATCTCGACACAGCTACCTCGGCTCAGCGGGTGTCGAACGGCCAGGCGGCATTGCAAAAACACGGGGCTTTACTGAAGCAAATTGAAAAAAGATACAAAGTGGATGCCAAGGTTGTATTGGCGATCTGGGGGCTGGAAAGCGCTTATGGCACACATATGGGCGACATTCATATCATCGAAGCACTTGCGTCGTTGGCCTTTGAAGGCCGTCGCCAGTCGTTTTTTGAAGCACAACTGATCGCGGCCCTTAGCATCATCCAATCGGGCGATGTGACGCCGGACAATATGACCGGTTCGTGGGCCGGCGCGATGGGGCATACACAGTTTATCCCCACCAGTTATCTGGCCTTCGCGCAAGATTTTCGCGGCGACGGCAAGCGTGATATTTGGTCAAGTGATCCAGCGGACGGGCTGGCGTCAACGGCTAACTACCTGGCGAAACATGGTTGGGTAAAGGACCAGCCTTGGGGGATGGAGGTTAAGCTGCCGACGAATTTCAATTTTTCGCTGTCAGGGGAACGCGTTAAAAAATCCGTCGCCGAGTGGCGCGCACTTGGAATAAAAACCATTGATGGTGGAACATTACCAGATCACGGGAAATCTTCGATCCTGTTACCGGCGGGCGCAAAGGGTGCGGCCTTTATTATCTTTCAGAATTTCCATGTGATCGAACGATACAACACCGCAGATGCCTACGTGATCGCGGTTGGCCATTTGGGTGACCTGATCATGGGCGGCGCGGAATTCAAATCGAGTTGGCCCCGGGGCGAAAAAGCTTTGTCGTTCAAGCAGAAAAAACAGATGCAGCGTTTGCTGCGGCGCAAGGGTTTTGACACGGAAAAAATCGATGGGATTGTCGGCCCGATGACGATCGCAGCAATTAGGGGCTTTCAGGCGTCGCTTGGGCTGACGCCCGACGGTTATGCAACGACGGATATCTTAGATTTGTTACGCGCAAAATGATGGTCTATCCGGTTTGACCCCAATCAGCCGTCTGCATCTCGCGCAGGCGTGAGGCGGTGCGTTGGAATTCAAATGCTCCGGCCCCGTCCTGATAAAGTTTTTCGGGTTCAGCCTGGGCCGAGCAGATCAATTTGGTCTTTGCTTCGTACAGCGTGTCGATCAGGGTGACGAAGCGTTTAGCCTCGTTGTTGCGTGACCGATTCATCACCGGAATGTTTTCAAGCACCAGCAAGCGAATAGCGGCAGTCAGCGCCAGATAATCCGCAGGCCCAAGGGGTTGTTCGCACAAATCGGCAAAGCCCGCACGGGCAACCCCGCTGTGATATCTGGGCAGGCGGACCGCGCGGGCCTTGACCTGAAGGATCAGTGGTTCCTCGGCGCCATTGGTAACGCTGTGCCAAATCTGGTTGATGGCTTCCAGGGCCTTTTTATCATTGGGGTGGAAATATGTTTGCTGCCCGCGCAACTGGTTTTGCCGGTAATCTGTATCACTGATCAGCCTGTGAACCTGAAGACGCTCCTTGATCAAGCCGATGAAGGGCAAGAACAATTGTCGGTTCAGCCCGTTCAGGTAAAGATCATCCGGCGGCCGGTTGGACGTGATAATCAGCGTTACCCCTTGCGCCAGTAAAGCCTCGAACAACCGCCCGACAAGCATTGCGTCCGTAATGTCGGTGATCTGTAACTCATCAAGGCACAGCAGTCGCGCGCTTGCTGCGATGCTGTTTGCCACCGGCGTTAGCGGATCTGCAATTCCGGCCTTGCGTTCACGATGCAGGGCTTCGTGGATTTCCTGCATGAACGCGTGAAAATGTACACGGCGTTTGCGGGTAATGTCGGTTGTCGCAAAGAACATATCCATCAGCATCGACTTGCCGGACCCGACACCGCCCCAAATATAAAGGCCGCGTGGTGCTTCGGTTTCCTGCCGCGTGAAAAACCCAAACAATCCGCTGCGTTTGTCGGCCGTGGCATTCAGATAATCCTGCCGAACTGCCAATTCAGTGATGGCCCATATCTGCGCAGGGTCTGAATGCACGTGTCCCGATGCGACCATTGCATCATAACGTGATCTCAGGCCATCAGACATTGCTTGCTCGTTCTTTGTGATGGCCGACCATACCCGCTTGGTATGACCAGTTCGACAACTTTTACTTTGACCAATTATTATCCATCAGTCGGGTGCGGCCCTGAAACCAAACGGCAGCCATCATGTCAAGCACTGGTTCCCGACTGCTTATGCCGGGGCTAATTGGCGGATGCATCATCATCTTGATGGGCTTTTCAATCCGCGCTTGGTTTGGTGGATAGGTGCGCTGTCTCCCATCGTGCATCTGCCGATAAACGAGCGGCCCTTTAACCAGCGCGCGATCGCCGCCTAATCAGCCTGGCCGATATGCTGCATTCCCCGGCTTGCCGCCAGTTCCACTTGCTTTTGCCGCTCGCGAAATTGTGCGCGACGGGTTTCATCGGTTTCGGGCATGCATTGGTGACAGGACACCCCCTTTTCGTATTCCGGCCGGGTCATGTCGTGATCTGAAATCGGTCTGCGGCAGGCATAGCACAAATGGTAGGGTCCCGGCTTTAGCGCGTGACCAACTGATACGCGGCTGTCAAAAACGAAACATTCGCCGTTCCAGGTGCTTTCGGCCTGCGGAATTTCCTCGAGGTACTTAAGAATGCCGCCCTTAAGGTGAAACACATCTTTGACGCCTTCGCCCAACAGGTAGTTGGTTGATTTCTCGCATCGGATGCCGCCGGTGCAGAACATCGCCACGCGTTTGTTGTGGAACCGATCCTTGTTCGCGGCCCACCAGGCCGGAAACTCGCGAAAACTGTTGGTTTTCGGATCAATTGCGCCTTCAAACGTGCCGATGGAGACTTCGTAATCGTTGCGTGTGTCGATCAGCACAACGTCGTCCTGCGCGATCAGGTCGTTCCAATCCGCAGCGGCCACATAGTTCCCAACTTGCGCCAGCGGATTAACCTGCGGCTGCCCCATCGTGACGATCTCTTTCTTCAGACGGACCTTCAACCTGAGGAACGGCATGACCGCAGCATAGCTTTCTTTGTGCGCAAGAGAGGCGCATCCGGGCAGGGCGCGTATCGCCGCCAAGGCTTGATCGATACCGGCGCGGCTGCCAGCGATTGTGCCGTTGATCCCTTCGGCGGCAATCAACAGGGAACCCTTAATGCCTGCCCTCTGGCAGGTCGCCAGCAATGGCCCTCTCAGTGCCGCGGGATCGGCAAAACGGGTAAAGTGATATAGGGCGGCAACTGTGAAATCTGACATGCCAAATCTATAATCCGGACATTGTATTGATTTCCAGCCCTCAATGGCGGATTGACGGATTGGTCGCAGCCTTCTAGCCTCTGCGGCCTGACCTTAACGAGATAGCCGATGCCCCGTTCAGAAACCTCTTTGCGCATGATTGATATTCAGAATGATTTCTGCCGCAGCATGCATGATCACGTGGTAAATCTGGCTAACTGATCCCGGTTGCCAGGAAACTTAGAAAGCCGCTTATGGATATTTCAAAACGGGTTTACGACCATCGTTGGAAGATTGACCCGATTGTCCGGTCCTTAATCGACACGGATTTTTACAAATTGCTGATGGCGCAATCGGTGTTTCGCAATAAACCGGACACCATCGTTACGTTCAGTCTGATCAACCGCACGAAATCCATCCGTTTGGCTGATATGATTGATGAGGGCGAGCTGCGTGAACAGCTTGATCACGTGCGTTCGCTTTCCCTGTCGCGCGGCGAAAGCACGTGGCTGCGGGGCAATATGTTTTACGGCAAACGCGCGATGTTCCGGCCTGATTTCATGGAATGGTTCGAAGGCCTGCGCCTGCCGCCCTATCACCTTGAAAAACGCGATGGCCAGTATGAACTGACATTCGAAGGCAAATGGCCCGAAGTGATGATGTGGGAAATTCCGGCCTTGGCGATCATCATGGAACTGCGGTCACGCACTGCTTTGGCAAGTCTGGGACGGTTCGAACTGGAAGTGCTTTATGCACGGGCCCTGACCCGCGTTTGGGAAAAAATCGAAGCGTTGCGAGGGATCGAACCCTTAAGTGTTGCGGATTTCGGCACGCGTCGGCGGCATTCGTTTTTGTGGCAGGATCGGTGCGTTCAGGCGATGATCGAAGGGCTTGGGCCCAAGTTTACCGGAACCTCTAACTGTCTGATTGCGATGCGCCGTGAGGTCGAGGCAATTGGTACAAACGCCCATGAATTACCCATGGTCTATTCAGCATTGGCTGAAAATGACGCTGAACTGGCCCAAGCGCCCTATAAGGTTCTTGAGGACTGGCAGGAAGAACATGACGGAAACCTGCTGATCGTTCTGCCGGATACTTATGGAACGCAAGGGTTCCTGGACCGGGCACCGGATTGGCTGCGCCACTGGACCGGCATGCGCATCGACAGCGGCGATCCTGCTGTCGGGGCTGAAACGGCAATTCGTTGGTGGCGGGACCGTGGCGAAAACCCGATGCAGAAACTGGTGATTTTCTCGGACGGATTGGATGTCGCGAAAATCGCGGAACTCAGCGCGCAGTTTAAGGGTCGCGTTAAGGTTGGTTTTGGTTGGGGGACGTTGCTGACCAATGATTTCCGTGGACTGATGCCAAACAAAGCTTTAGCGCCGTTTTCATTGGTGTGCAAAGCGATTGCGGCAAATGATCGGCCAACGGTCAAGCTGTCGGACAACCCAAATAAAGCAATGGGGCCAAAGGACGAGATTGCCCGTTACAAACGGGTCTTTGAGGTGGGGGCGCAAAAGGCGCAGGATGTGATTGTCTGACGCGGCTTAGGTGTCAAGATATCGCTGCGACAACAGGATTGCGCGGCGGATATATTTGTCGTTGTTCGGGTCTTCGGCAGGCAAGCGTGGCACAATCCACCCTAGCGAGGCAAATCCCCGAAGCATCGCAAAAAGTGGTATGCGGGCGATGTCATCATGGGTCAGCGGATGCACCGCCGCGTAACCTTCGATCACAGCCTGGCAAAGCGAAGAATAATTTGCCTCGTCTATGCTTTGAGAAACGGCGACGGTCAGTTCAAACATCGTGTAGCCAAATCCGCTGTCGTCAAAATCGATCAGTGTCAGGCCATTCGCCGTCGCAAAGACGTTTTCTCGCAAAGCATCGGCATGTATCAAACCCATGCGCGGATTGGTTTTGTCATAGGCGGTCAGATCGGTTCGAGCCTTGGCCCGGGCTTGATTGAGGGTGTCTTGCGCGTCGCTGTCCAGCCCCGGATGTTCCCAAAAGCGGCCCCATAGCGGGTTGTCCCCAAGCAGGCCGGTATGGTCCCAACTGCGTCGGGTAAAATTGGCCGGCAGCGTCAAGGCATCGCTTGTATCGTGCAATTGCGCCAGTAACTTCCCAACGTCTGTGTACCGCTTAATCTGATCCGCATCTGAACCCGGTAACGGTTGGCCGGAAAACCCGATTGGGGCACCGTCAACCCAAGAAATCACAGTTGCGATCTGACCGTTATCCAAAGTTACCAGCAGGGTTTCGTCGGGGGTCGCTACTGGTTTGGGCGCAGGAAATCCTGCCTCGGCCAGTGCGTTGGTCCACCACAATTCCGACCAAATTTCATTGACCGAGTTGTATCCAGGCCGGTGCAGGCGCAAGGCCGCTGGCTGCCCGTCATTCAGACGTATCGCAAAAACCGCATTTTCGCGATGCGAAATCATGCGGGCATTGCCGTCACGCAGGCCCCATTGGCCAATCGCCTGTTGAACCGAAGCGTCAAAGCTCATGAGGTAACGGGCGTGACCGACAACACGTCGTCCAGCGCGTCGATCATCAAATCGGCGTTCTCGCGGGAAAACACCATTGGTGGCCGGATTTTCAGGGTGCCATAGTCTTTGCCGATCTTGTTCAACAAAATACCGCGCGTTTTCATGCCTTCGACAACCCGTTCGGTGAAGTCCGTCGCCGGTGTCAGCGCATCGTCGAGAACCATTTCTGCTCCGAAAAACAAACCAGAGCCGCGCACGTTGTTGATCACAGGATATTTTTGCTGCAACGCGGACATCCGTTCGCGGGCGTAGTCCCCTACGACGCGGGCGTTTTCAACCAGGCCTTCCTCGTCGATAATTTCAAGCACCGCCATAGCGGCCGCGCAACTGACCGGATTGCCACCAAAGGTGTTGAAATAGCCAAACGCGTTGCGAAATGCAGAAAGGGTATCAAGCCCGGCGACAACGGCGGCGACCGGATGGCCGTTGCCCATCGGTTTGCCAATGGTCACTATTTCTGGCAGGATTCCGATTTTTTCATAACCCCACCAATGGGTGCCTGTGCGGCCAAAACCCGGTTGTACTTCGTCGGCAATGACAATGCCTCCGGCCTTGCGAATGGCGGCGACGGCCTTGTCCAGAAAGCCTTTTGGCAATGTCGGAAAACCTTCATTGGCAAAGAACGGGCAGATGATGAAGGCGGAAACACCGTGGCCTGATGCCTGAAGTGCAGCAATCGCCCTTTCAACCTCGACCGCGAATGCGTCGGCAAAGGGTTGACCGGAAACACCCCCCAAAGGCCGCGTGCTGTCGGGGGCTGGGACATGCTGCACGTGGTCGGCATAACCACCAATCGGCGGGCGGCGGGTGGACAACTGACTGACTGCCGCCGTGTTGCCGTGATAGGTCATGTCGGTTGCGATAACGCCTGTATTGCCCGTTACAGCCTGCGCCATACGCAGCGCAACGTCGTTCGCCTCGGAGCCCGAGCAGACCATGATGGCCGATGTCAGGCTTTTGTCGAATTTGGCGGTCAGGGCTTCGATATAGTCCAGAATACCCTCGTGCAGATAGCGGGTATGGGTGTTCAGTATGGCCGCCTGTCTGGCGATCGCTTCGACCACTTTGGGATGGCAGTGGCCCACATGCGGCACGTTGTTATAACAATCCAGATACTTGCGCCCGTCAGCGTCCCACAGCCAGACACCGTCGCCTTTTACGATGTGAACCGGATCGGCATAGAAGGTGGAAACATTCGGACCCAGCAACCGCGCGCGGCGTGCCATCAAAGCTTTGATATCTGACATAGGTTTTTTCCTGACCGTGGTTTTCGCTTTGTTGTTTCAAATATCGCAAGCAAAGGCAAAGCCGATTATTCGTGATCAGGCGTTCCTCGCAGCGATTTCACCACAGCGCGCTTGGTTTTTGTTTCAAGCCGCCGCTTTTTTGAGGCAAGGGTCGGGCGGGTTTTGATCCGCCGCTTGGGGGCAATCAGCGCGGCCCGGATCATTTCGGCCAGTTTTTCTTCGGCCAGTTCGCGGTTCATCAGTTGCAAACGGTGTTTTTCTGCCGTGACAATGATCGCGCCTTCTTTGGTCCATTTCCGGCCTGCTATCTTTTTCAGGCGGGCTTTAACGTCTGGCGTCAGCGACGGCGACCGGGCGGCCTCGAACCGCAATTCAACAGCGGTCGAGACCTTGTTGACGTTTTGCCCACCGGGCCCCGAGGCGCGCATAAAGCTTTCGCTTAGTTCCCAGTCTTGCAAGGTAATGTCGTCATTGATGCGGATCATAAAGGGCTTTTACCCAAGCATTGGCCGCAAAGCAAAAAGAAAGGGCCGCAACATTCGCGCGGCCCTTTCCAAATTTTCAAGAGCTTGGAGGTCGTCCAGATCCGGGCCTATAACCCTGTTATGCGATCGGCTTCACCTCAAGGATTGCCTTCAGACGGCGCACCCCCGCATTGACCTGATTGCTCTCTCCAATACCTTTTTAGACACTGGATCACCTCCTTTCACTTGTTGCTGTTAACAAGGATGGTGCCACATGTAGTAAATAAGTCAACGATTTTTTGTTACGTTTTGGCAATGCGCTGGGAAATAATCAGGCGAAACGGGATCAATGCGACCATTGCAACGACCAATTTAACCAACCAATCAGCAAATCCAAGCGTCACCCAAAGCGGCATTTCAGGGCCGAATATCATAAAGGGAGCAGCTTGCCACGCCCAGTTGATCGCCCCATCTGCCGCTTCGCCAAACAGTGTCAGGCTGGCCGAAAAGGCGATTGTGAAGAACAGGGCAGTATCAAGTGCTGAGCTGAAAAGAGTAGACACAAGCGGCGCACGCCACCAACTGCCGCTTCGCAGGCGATTGAAAATCGCCACATCAACCAACTGCGCCACCAAAAATGCGGTACCCGATCCGACGGCAATACGCAGTGGAACGGCAGGGCCATATTCCAGCATGATCTGGCTGCCAATCAGCGAGCAGACAACGCCGGTAACAAAGCCGATAAGCACGACTTTGCGTGCGGCCGAAACGCCATAGAGACGGTTCATCAAATCGGTGACCAGAAAGGCAAACGGATAGGTGAACGCCCCCCAGGTTAAAAGGCCGTCAAGGATCAGGAATTGAACAAGGATATTACTGGCGACAACGATCGCCGCCATGGCGAACACGCCAGGCAGTAGGGTGCGAGACATCATAAACTCCGTTTTGAAAAGGTCGCGGACACTTTATTCCGGCGCAAAGCCGGAACATGGGCCTGTTAAGGCGTTTACGCTATCACCACAAGAGCGACGTTGCCCCGCACAGGATGCAAGGCAAAAACCACGCCTAGACCCCCACGTCGATCAGGGCTTTGGCCAAGACCGGCACCGTGTCGTTGTTCAGACCAGCGATGTTGATGCGGCTATCGCCAACCATATAGATCGCGTGCTTGTCGCGCAGGGCCATTACCTGTTCCGGTGTCGCCCCCATCCGGGAGAACATGCCGCGATGTTGTGCGACAAAGCCAAAGCGGTCACTGCCGGACAGGCGGCGCAACTCGTCCGCCAATTGCTGCCTGATGGCCAGCATACCCAGCCGGACTTCTTCCAGTTCGGCCATCCAGTCGGCTTTCAGCGCCGGGTCGTTCAGGATCATCGTTACAAGCCGCGCCCCGTGATCGGGCGGAAACGAGAAGTTCTGCCGGTTCAAATGCGCAAGGTTTCCCTGCACGACAGGGCGCATCGCGGCATCGGGCGTGATTGCCAGCACGATACCTGTGCGCTCGCGGTAAATGCCAAAGTTCTTGGAGCAACTCGCGGCAATCATCATTTCCGGGAATTTTGTGGCCAGCAGGCGCACGGCGGCGGCGTCTTCGTCCAGCCCGTCGCCAAAGCCCTGATAGGCGATATCAACAAACGGCACCGCGCCGCGTTCAAGTAACAGGTCGGCCAGTTGCGCCCATTGGACCAAATTAAGGTTGGCGCCGGTCGGATTGTGGCAACACCCATGCAGCAAGATAATATCGCCAGCTTTTGCTGTCGCCAGATCAGCCATCAGGCCGTCAAAATCCACACCCAGCGTCTGGCTGTCAAAATATCGATACTCGGCGGTTTTCATACCCAGATGTTTAAGGATCGAGGGATGGTTCGGCCATGTCGGGGCTGACAACCAGACCGTTGCCTCTGGGCTGGCCATCTGCACCATCTCAAGCACCAAATGGATCGCCCCGGTGCCACCCGGTGTATGCGCTGCAGCGACCCGGTTGTGATCGACCGAATTTGCCAGAACCAATTCGATCATCGCCGCCTGAAAACCTGCATCACCGGTCAGACCCGTATAGCTTTTGGTGGTTTCTGCTTCCCACAACTGCTTTTCAGCTGCCTTAACGGCCCGCATTACGGGTGTCAGGCCAGTTGCATCTTTATAAACACCGACACCCAGATCAATTTTCGGACTGCGCGGATCGTCTTTATAAAGCTGCATTAATTGCAGGATTTTGTCTTCGGGTTGCTTGTGCAGGTTGTTCAGCATTTCGGTTTCCTAAAAAAGGGTGTTAACCCTTGGCAACTTTCAAGTCGTTATACATGCCCCATTCGGCCCAGGATCCGTCGTAAAGCGAATGCTGTTTGTGGCCCAGTCGGGCAAGGGCAAGGTTGATGATGGCCGCCGTCACGCCAGACCCGCAGGTCGTGATGACCGGTGCTTTCATGTCGACACCCTTTGCCGCCATAATCAGCGCCAGCTCCGCATCGGATTTCATTGTGCCGTCGCTGTTCAGCAATTCGGTAAATGGCAGGCTGATCGAATTCGGTATATGGCCGCTGCGCAGTCCGGCCCGTGGTTCAGGCGCTTCACCGGCAAAACGAGCAGCAGAGCGCGCATCGACAATCTGCGCTTCTTTGAGTTTTGAAGCGGCGGCTACCTGGGTGACATCCTTGATCAGCTGGGCATTGCGCACAACGGTCATGTGCCTGTCACGCAAAACTGGCGGCATGTCTTCGGTTGCGCGCCCTTCGGCCAGCCATTTCGGCAGGCCACCATCCAGAACGGCGGTGTCGGTTTTGCCAAACAGGTGAAATAACCACCAGACCCGCGCCGCTGAATTCAAACCGGCGCCGTCATAGATCACCACCTGATGCCCGTCGCCAATCCCCATCGCCCGCATCCGCGAAATGAACTTTTCTGGAGGCGGGGCCATATGCGGCAAATCGGAAAGGCTATCGCTGATATCGTCAATGTCAAAAAACCTTGCACCGGGGATGTGCGCGGCGTCGTACTCGGCTTTTGGATCACGCGCGGCTTGCGGCAGATACCATGACGCGTCGATTATCCTGATGTCAGGGCTGCCCAAATGCCGTGCCAGCCAATCAGTGGAAACCAAAGTCGTCGGGTTACTGTTGGGCATGGGGGTATCCTTAGATCAGTTTCAGCCGCAACTGGATTAGACCCGCCTTGCGCAGGTTGCAAGGCTTGCTGACAAACCTGCGCAAATCCGGTGTCTAGAAACGATAGAACAAAGCCAGGCCCCCGCCAATCACCAGCATCGTCACCACACCGCAGAGTCCGGCCGCAATAAAATCAATGGCCCAAAAATTGCCAAAACTGATTTCACTAAATTTCGGTGCCAAAATAAACGCCAAAGCGCCAGTAGCACCAGAAACAGAGTTCCACCACAAGCCGATATTCACCGGTGGAATCAGAACCGCCCCCAGATTCCCACAGACGATCCCGATCAGGATAAGCGTGATTTCAAATCCGCTCATCCCCTGTCTCGCAGCAGTCTGGCTTTTTGGCGCTGCCAATCGCGCTTCTTTTCGGTTTCACGTTTGTCTGAGACCTTCTTGCCCTTGGCGATGCCCAGTTTCAGCTTGGCGCGACCTTTTTCGTTGAAATAAAGCCGCAACGGCACCAGCGTCATACCCTCGCGCCCGATACCCTGCCAAAGCTTCGCCAATTCGCGTTTGCTGACCAGAAGTTTGCGCCGCCGCCGTTCGTTATGGGGAAAGGCCTTGGCTTGTCCGTAGGCTGGAAAATAACTGTTAACCAGCCATAATTCGCCGGCGTCGACCGTGGCATAGCTTTCGCCGATATTGCACTTGCCTTCGCGCAGGGATTTAACCTCGGACCCTTCCAACATAATGCCGCATTCGATGTCGTCCTCGATCGCATAGTTGTACCGGGCACGACGATTGTCGGCCACGACTTTGCTGTTGGGATCACTTTTCTTTACCATAGTCGGGAAATAATTGAGGCGCGCGTCAAAGTCCACCAGCGAAGTTGACGCGACCACGAGACACTTGCGTCGAACCGACGAATATAGTGGTTATGGACGAAATAGACCCCAGACACCCGAGGATACAATGTTCATTCAAATCGCGCTTGGTACAGTTCTGATGCTGATGTCTATCGTCGTCGCGGGGGTTGCGTTTTTGTTTTTGGAAACGTTCCTGATGCGGTCACAAGATTATTTCTCGCGCGAGCCGCATCAGCCCAAGCTGTTGTTGGTTCTGATCGTTACAGTGATCTGGATTTTGGGTATGGTGACTGCTGGCGTTTGGATATGGGCAATTGCGCTGTGGCTTTTAGGAATTTTTATCACCATCGAGGCGTCGGTCTATTTTTCGCTGGTTGCGTTTACGACTTTGGGATTTGGCGACATTCTGCTGCCGCAAAACTGGCGGTTGCTTGGCGGAATGGCAGCCGCAAACGGTCTGCTGAATATGGGGTTGCTGACGGCCATGATGGTGGAAGTGTTGCGATTTGTGCGCGTGGGCCAGCTTGAGGTTAAGAAACGTAAAGGCCGGTCCTGAAACCGGCCTTTGGAATTAGTTCAATATACCGGCATGCCGCATCGCAGCCTGGATTTGCGCTTTGGTTTCAGGCAAGGCCGTCGTCAAAGGTGACCTGACGTCTTCCGAACACCGGCCCAAAACCGAAAGCGCGTATTTCGCACCGACCAGACCCGGTTCAATGAAAATCGCCGTATGCAGGGGCATCAGCCGATCCTGATATTCCAGAGCCAAAGCAAAATCACCCGCGCTCATCGCGTTTTGAAACTCGGCACACAGGCGGGGTGCGACGTTGGCGGTAACCGAAATGCAGCCAGACCCGCCCATGGCGCGATGGCCAAGGGCCTGCGCGTCTTCGCCGGAAACCTGACAGAAATCCACTCCGCAAGTGATCCGCTGTTCAGAAACCCGCCCGACGTCGCCGGTTGAATCTTTCACGCCAATAATGTTTGGCAGTTTCGCCAGTATACCCATGGTTTCCGGCGACATATCAACAACCGAGCGTCCGGGAATATTGTAAATGATGATCGGCAGGCCGCATTCGTTGACCGCCGCATAATGGGCAATCAAACCGCGTTGGGTTGGCTTGTTATAATAGGGAGTCACAACCAACGCCGCAGTCGCGCCAACACGCTTGGCGTGGTCGACCAGATGGATTGATTCGACCGTATTGTTGGACCCGGCCCCGGCAATGACCGGCACGCGGCCGGCAACCGCTTTGACGACAATCTCGACAACTGCTTGGTGTTCCTCGTGGCTCAGCGTTGGGCTTTCGCCGGTTGTGCCGACCGGCACAAGACCATGGCTGCCCTCAGAAATATGCCATTCGACCAACTGTTTAAGCGTATCGGTATCCACTTCGCCGTTCTTGAACGGGGTTACCAATGCTGGCATCGACCCTTTGAACATGACACGCTCCTTTCATCGTTTGGTTTCATGGGCTCTGTCCCGGCCTATTGGGCCCTGACATTTGCGACTGCATTAAACTAATGGGCAAATTGGCGAATGCCAAGCCGTCCTTTGTAATCTTAGTGGGTTGTGTTTACACTGCAGGCAACAGCGAAACCTGATTTCAGCGAGTGGATTACTATGCGCAGATGCGCCGCAGTTCTAATAAGCTTCATATTGTGCTTTGGCAGCGTTCAGGCGCAGGCCGCCAGTCAGAATGGCGTGTCTTTGGTGATCGCACTGACATCTGCAGCCAAGGGCGATTGGGACGCCGCAAAAGCGGTCGCCAGTCAGATCAGCGACCCTGTTGCCGTTGATATTATTGAATGGAGGCGATTGCGCGACGGGGTTCGGGCGTTTGCAGATTATCAGGGGTTCCTCGCGAAAAACCCCGAATGGCCCGGCTTGGCGGTGTTGCGAAAGCGCGGTGAAGCGGCGATTCCCAAAGGCCATAACAGCGCCGAGGTTTTTGCCTACTTCAAAGGTAATCCTCCACAATCCGGCACAGGCTCGTTGCGGCTGGCTGAAGCTTTTATGAAAGACGGTAAGATCACCGAGGCGCGGCGTGAAGTGGTGCGCGCCTGGACCACGTTTTCTTTGACCAAAGATGAACAATCCAGACTTTTGAAGAAGTTCAAGACCACGCTGGCACCGCATCACATTGCGCGCTTGGATATGTTGTTGTGGCGCGGTCGTAGCGACGAAGCCCAAGCGATGTTTGCCAATGTCAGCGACGATTATGTTATTCTTGCCAAGGCCAGAATAGGGCTGCGAAAACTGGAAAAAAACCCGGATGGGTTGGTACGCGCCGTGCCAAAATCAGTGCAAAACGACCCCGGTCTTGCTTATGAGCGATTCGTTTGGCGGGCCCGAAAAAACCTGGACGATAGCGCGCGGGATCTTTTGATTGCTCAGTCGGTTTCGAAAAAGGCGCTTGGTCAGCCCGAAGACTGGGCGCGGCGGCGGCGTGATATTGCGCGCCAGGAAATGCGTAACGGCAACAATAAACGCGCCTATCAAATTGCGTCGCAGCATTTTCTGACCGAAGGTTCGGACTATGCCGATCTTGAATGGCTGGCTGGTTACATTGCCCTGCGCAAACTAAAAAAGCCTGAGCTCGCAATCACCCATTTCAACAGGTTCCGCGCCGCCGTTGCCACACCAATCAGCTATGGCCGGGCCGGTTACTGGCTGGGGCGGGCCAATGATGCGGCGGGCGACAAAGCAAATGCGCAAAAAGCATATCTTTTCGGCGCCGAACACCAGACCAGTTTTTACGGCCAGCTTGCTGCTGAAAAAGCCGGGGTCGGGCCGGATGAATCTTTGGCCGGATTATCTGACGAACCTGATTGGCACCTTGCGCCTTTTCTTACATCATCCGTCATTCGCGCCGCGTTGTTGTTTCACGAAGCCGGCCTTTCTTATGAAACCGAACGCTTTGTACGCCACCACGCCGAAAGCCTCGACCTTGTGGGCAATCAACAATTGGCGGCTATGGTGCTTGACCTTGATCGCCCCAGTATCGCTGTAAGGTTGTCAAAACAGGCGGCCGGGATGGGGTTTGTGATGCCAAAATCCTATTTTCCGCTGACTGATTTAGCGAAATTGAAAACGCGCCTGAAACCCGAAGTGGCCATGTCAATCGCCCGCCGCGAAAGCGAACTGGACCCGACAGTTATCAGCCATGCAGGTGCACGTGGATTGATGCAGGTAATGCCGAATACTGCGCGCAAAGTCGCAAAGGAAATCGGGCAACCATACTCGCTGTCGAAGTTGTCCAACGACTGGGAATACAATGCCACCGTTGGCAGCGCTTATCTGGCGGATCAGCTGGAAGCCTTTAACGGCTCGTTTGTGTTGGCCTTTGCTGCCTACAATGCCGGGCCGGGGCGCGCAAAACGCTGGAGCGAAGTCTACGGAGATCCGACCAGTTCGAAGGCCGATCAGGTGGATTGGATCGAGCATATACCGTTCAATGAAACCCGCAATTACGTTATGCGGGTCATGGAATCGCTGCATATTTATCGTGCACGTATCGCTGGAAAAACTCCGCCATTGCAGCTTAGTAAGGATTTAAGAAAAGGCTGATTGGCGCTGTAAGTGCTGCCTATTTCGCATTAACCCGTTCGCGCCATAGCGTAAACAATCCTGCCGTTACGATGATGCCAGCGCCAAGCACCACATTCGCGCGCAAGGCTTCGTGAAAGACAAGAACGCCGATCAGGCTGGCAAAAACCAGTTGCAGATAGGCGAAGGGTTGCACCGTACTTGCTTCGGCCACTTCCAGCGTTTTGATCAGCAGAAAATGCCCACCCGCGCCGGTCAGGCATAAAATACCCATCCACACCCAGTCAAAGCCGATCATCGGCTCCCAGAACCAGACACCTATCACCGTCATAAACGCGCAACCTGCCACGCCGGTCCAGAAAAAGCTGGTCATCGCACTGTCTTTGCGTGCGACAAAGCGGGTCAACAAGCCATAGACAGCAAACATCAGCGACGACAAAATTGCGACCAGCATGTAGGGTGAAAACACTGTCGCGCCGGGTTGCAGAACGACCAGCATGCCGACAAAGCCAACGCCGATGGCTACCCAACGCCGCCAACCGACTTTTTCCCCCAAAACCGGCCCGGCAAGTGCTGCGACCATCAGCGGATAGGAAGCAAAGATCGCGTGTGTTTGCACTAACCCCAAATACACAAAGGAAATCAGAGCGACGATAATTTCACCGGCCAGCAGGAAACCGCGGAATATTTGCAACGGTAATTGCGTTGTCCGGACCGCCGCGCGAAAGCCGCCAGATTTGCGCATCGCGTAAACCACCACAAAACTAGCGAAAAACCAATACCGCACCATGACGACCATGACCGGATTGTATTCTCCGGCCAGATGCCGCGAGATTCCATCCTGTAACGCAAACACAAAGGTCGTGGCGATCATTAACAATATACCCAGCCGTGCATTGTTTTGGCTCATGGTTGTGCTTTCATCAAACCGGTTGTCATATGGCGCTTGTTCGCGAATCCCGGCACGCGGTCAACGGCAAATCCGGCATTGCTCAACGCTTGCCTGACATGCCCTGCTGCCGAATATGTGGCGCAGGTGCCGTTTGAATTTGTGCGCGCACCCACCGCTGCCAAAAGATCGGGGCGCCATAGTTCTGGATTTTTGGCGGGCGAGAAACCGTCCAAAAACCAAGCATCCGCGCGTTCGTTCCAGCGTGGCACGGTATGGTTTGCATCACCATAGATTATCTGTACATGAATGCCGGGCATCACAAGTTCAGTTATGCCATCACGCCAAAGGTCCAAAAATTGCATGGACAGGTGCGCTATTTCAGGAAAAGCCGTTAACGCGGTTTGCAGGTCTTGCAACGCCATCGGAAAAGCCTCGAAGCTGGTGAACTGCAAATCGGTCTGCTGACCGCTTTCAAGCCATAATTGCCAGCTTGCGAGCATGTTCAGGCCGGTTCCAAACCCAAGTTCCGCGATATGAAAACCGGGGCAAAACCGGGCGGGCAGATCATTGCCGGACAGAAACACATGCCGCGTTTCAGCAAGGCCGCCGGCCAAAGAAAAATATGGGTCATCAAAGCGGGTGGACACCGGAATGTTTCGGTCGCGCCACGTTACTACAGCCGTTTGGTGCTGGCCCGATGGCATGAAGTATCCTAAACCGAAAAGAAGTGCGGAACGCAGAATGGGTCAGGCCTGAACGAATGGCAATGGCAGAAATCGAGGTATTCGGGGCGGGAATTTTCGGCTTAACCGTTGCCTATTGCCTGCAAAAACGCGGCGCAAAGGTACGGGTGATCGAAAAGCGTCGCGTCGGTGCTGGTGCCAGTGGCGGTGTGGTCGGCGCATTGGCCCCTCATTCGCCGGACAACTGGAACGACAAAAAACAATTCCAGTTCGAAAGTCTGATCGCGACCAAGGCTTTTTGGGCCGAGGTTGACGGGATCAGCGGCATCGCCTCGGGATATGGTCAAACGGGTCGGCTTGTTGCGCTGCTTGACCAACGCGAGCTGGACTTGGCGCGTGAACGGGTGGCTTCCGCCAAGACGGTTTGGCAGGGTCATGCAGAATGGCGGGTTGTGCCTTCGGGCTGGACGCAAAACTGGGGGCCGGACAGTCCGACCGGGTTTTTCAGTTTTGACACTCTAAGCGCGCGAATTTCACCACGTGCTGCATGCGCAAGTCTGGCGGCGGCCTTCCTTCGAAATGGCGGCGAGATACTTGAAGGGCAAACGGTCGGTCAGGGGGCTGACGCAGCCGTTCTGTGTACGGGGTATGAAGGTTTGATGGAAATGTCAGCGGGCCCGGATGGGCCGGTTGGCAAAGGCATCAAAGGTCAGGGGCTTCTGGTGGACTTTGTCGCCAGCGACTTGCCGCAAATATATGCGGCGGGCCTGCATTTCATCCCGCATGCTGATGGCACGCTTGCGATCGGGTCAACCAGTGAAAAAGCATGGGATGATTCTAGCGGGACTGACGCCAATCTGGAGGCGCTGTATCGACGTGCCATAGCTGAATTTCCCCAGCTATCGACCGCCAAGGTTCTGAACCGTTGGGCTGGCGTGCGCCCATGCGGGTCGCGGCGCGCGCCTGTTCTGGGGCGCCATCCCCGCCTTGAAAACACCTTTGTCGCTAATGGCGGTTTCAAGATCGGCTTTGGTGTGGTGGTTAAGGCAGGTCAGGTTATGGCCGATCTTGTCCTAAGCGGGCAGGCGAGTATTCCAAAGGGATTTTCGGTTGAAGCGAATTTTGGCTAAGCGGTGAAGCGCTGTCAGCTGGCCTTCGCGGACATACACAACCGCCCGTCTGGCCCGCGAACCCAAAGCGAAAGAGCGGCTTTTTCATTCTTTGCACATAGCGTGGCCGCCTCGAAATCAAATAGCGGCGAGGTCGCCCGGAACTCAAATGTTCTCAATGTGCCCAACAAATCAACTGCAAAATGGATCAACATCTGCGCAAGTAAAGGGCCGTGGGTGACCAGACCCGGATAACCTTCGACCGTTTGGCAATAGTCGCGATCATAGTGAATGCGGTGTCCATTAAAGGTCAGCGCGGAATACCGAAACAGCAGGGTTGAATCAAAACGGGCGAGGCGACTGTGCTGGTCGTCTGTCGGGGCCTGCACTGGCACAGGCTGTGCAGCGTTTGGATCGGCGTCTTCGCGATAAATCAGGTCTTGGCGTTCGCGAACACATAAAATGCCGTTCTGAGACAATTCATGGTCAAGCGTAACAACCGCCAAAGCGCCCGAACGTCCCTGCTTTTTGTCAATCGCTGTAATCTTGCTGACCCGTTCCGCGGGCAGACCAAGTTTAGGGGCTTTGAAAAATTCAAGCGCGCCACCTGCCCACATCCGCCTTGGCAGGCCGGTGTCTGGAATGAAGCCACCGGTTTTTGGATGCCCGTCACGCCCCAAATCCTGCGGCGGCTGCGCCTCCCAAAAATAAATGTAATGCCAGAACGGCGGTAGTGGGTCGCCAGTGACCGGTGTCGGCCCCGAAAGCCCAAGCGTTGCATGCAGGGCTTGGGCCCGCGCTGGATCAAGCGGGTCGATTTGGCTGCGGGCTCTTCCAATGGCGCTTTGCATGGGTATAGGATGTGCCAAGACTGCGGCCGGACGGCAAGGGGAAATATGACTGAACTGACGGCATTAGATCATCTTGTTCTGACGGTTGCTGACGTGAATGCGACGGTGCGGTTTTATCGTGATACTCTGGGGATGCAGGTTGAAGAATTTGTCGCCGCTGATGGCTCAATTCGTCTAGCGCTGAAATTTGGACGTCAAAAGATCAATCTGCACTGCGTTGGGGCTGAATTCCAGCCCAACGCCTATCGGGCCATACCGGGTTCTGCCGATCTGTGCTTTATTTCCGACGGACCACTGGACGATTGGCAGACCAAACTCAGCTCGCAGAATGTCCTGATCGAGGCAGGGCCAGTGGCGCGAACGGGGGCGATGGGCGCGATAATGTCGATTTATATACGCGACCCTGACGGTAATCTGATCGAGATTTCAGTTTACGACTGACTTGGCCGGTCTTCGCGGTGTTATTGCCTTTGAGCCTCAGTGCGAAGGCGTGCCATCAAGGCGGTCAGGGCTGCCGCATGCAAGGGTAAAACAAGCTGTTCATTTTCGTCAAAAGCGCTTGCGCCATTTGCGACGGCAAAGGCAGCGCCTTGCAGGATGTTGGTGTTAAAAGGCGCTAAAGCGTGCCGCAAAGTGAACTGCGAAACCTCGCCTCCAAACCGTCCGCCGGTTGACATGATTGCCACCGGTTTACCAACCAGTGGTTGCGGATTGTCCCGGCTGATCCAATCCAGTGCATTCTTCAGAACTCCCGGGATCATCTTGTTATATTCCGGCGTGGCAATGATGATCGCATCCGCCGCGAGAATCTGTGCGTTTAGAGTCTTGACCGCATCCGGCAGGCCGATCCGGTCCTCAAGATCGCCATTGTAAAGAGGCAGATTAAGGTCTGCATAAATCGGCGTAGAAGGCCCGAACAACCGCACAGCCTCGCGCAGCAAAGCAGTATTTCGCGAAAATTTTCTAAGGGAACCGGAAATTCCAAGGATGTTCATGGCAGGCCTAATATGCAGGTTAGATAGCCCTTCACATTCGCGATGCCGCCCAAAAGGTCAACCCGTCTTATCGGTTTCTGTCAGCCTGAGATGCGTCGTGCCAGTTTTGCCACCAGATTGTCGCCTACGCCGGGGCGCGAAAACGGGCAGACGGTGATGCAGATGGCACAGCCTGCGGTTTCATTGAAAAACGGCAGGCATTTGTCAAAGTTCACATACCATTTGGTGGCGCCGCGCACGGTTTGTTTTTCGGGCCCGATGGCCTCGGGCGGGCAGGCGTTGGCGCAGAGCTGACAACGCGCGCAAAAATCATCGGCGCCGAAATTGTCGGGCTGATCCGGGATTAGCGGTAAATTGCACAGAACCGCGGCCAGCCTGAAGCACGAACCGAGTTTGCGGTTGATGATCGAGCCGTGTTTGCCTAATTCCCCCAATCCAGCCGCCAATGCAGCGGGAACCAGGGTAAAGCCTTCGGCAAGCGGTCCATGTTCCGGCATGGCGTCATGGCCCTGATCGCGCAGCCATCCCGACAGGAGTTTCGAGGTTTTCATGCCGCGGGCATATTGGCGAACCACTTCAACCCCGGCGGCTATTTCGGGGGCTTGGGTCATCGTGTCATAGTCCATTGCGATGGCCATGACGACGATGTGCGAATAGGGTTCGGCCCAGCCTTCATAAACCCAGTCAGGGTCCATTTCGGCGACGCCAACATCTTCTGCCCCAAATCGCAAAGCTTCCGCTTTTAGTGCGGACGTCCATTCCGCATCGGTTTTTTGCACCGGATGTTCGGCAACTGGCGGCAGAGGTACATCGCGGATAGCATTGCGGGCAAGGCGCTGGGTTTCAATATCCGGATGGCTGTTGCGGGCATAGAACCATTTTTGCACCGCACCGAAAGTGGAATTATCCGGATCAGACCAATAAACATGCCTTGGGCGGCGAAAAGTGGTTTCGCCTAGGCCGTTGATATCGTTGCCAGAGGCGTTGGGCCAAAGCGCCATCTGACCGGGGTCAGGGGTATAGGGGCGATGTTTGTTCATCGCTTTAGCTTAGCACAGGGTTTTGATTTGAGAAGAGGCTCCGTCACTATCGTGCCGGACCGGGCGGGGGGGCTTTGCCCCCCTGCGACCCCCCAGGATATTTGAACCTCTGAGAAATCGAAGCGTAAGTCAGGTTTTGGTCAGTTGCCATTTGGCCGATTGATTTGGCAAAAATGCCTCGACTGCGGCGGTGGCAATCACGATCGTGTCGTTGTTTTCGGGATTCTCGACGTTCAAGCCGCCTTTGACAGCTGTGACCGTTACCCGGCCGCGCGGCAGTTTGGCTGTGAGGATGGCGAGGTCAAGTTTGTCGGGTTGCTGCACAGCGACCGTCACCTGAACGCGCATTTCGGCGTGATCCATTCCGAGGCTGGAAAACAATGGCAGCGAAGAATGGCGAAACGCGTCTTCGATCGCGCGCAAGGCTGCCTTGGTGTAATCCATCCCGTGCAGGTCGTTGCCCATGCCCATTTCGATGATGATGCGCTGATCGGTCATGGCATTGGCTCCATATCGAACGAAACCGAAATGGCGGCGTTGGCAATGACCGTCGGATTGCCGTCAGGCCGGGGGATATCAAGGCCGCCATGGGTGACGTTGATCGTTGGCTGGCCGTAGGGGAAAATGGCGGCGAGGGCGGTTTTGTCGACCCTGTCTGGTTGCTGAACCCCGATTTCCACATCAAGGATCATCGCTTCTTTTGGAAAGCCGAACAGTTCCGCCATGTTGATTGAATTGTGCCAAAGCGCATCCCGTAAGGCGCGGCTGGCGGCCTCGGTATAGTCATGGCGGCGCAGGCTGGTACCCATGCCAAATTGGGTCAGCATTCGTTTGATCGCCATCAGTATTCAACCCCGATCTGTGCCTTGATGCCCGAGCGGAACGGGTGTTTGACCAGTTCCATTTCGGTCACCAGATCGGCGATTTCAATCAGATCAATATGGGCGTTGCGCCCGGTCAGAACCACATGCGTCATCGGCGGTTTTTCGGTCGCCAGAAACTCCACAACCTCGGCAATGGAAACGTAATCATAGCGGATCGCGATGTTAATCTCGTCCAGCAGCACCATCGTGTTGCTTTCATCACGGATCAGGTCTTTGGCCTTGGCCCACGCGGCTTGCGCCATTTCGGTGTCGCGGGTTTTGTCCTGGGTTTCCCAGGTAAAGCCTTCGCCCATCGTGTGGAAGTCGCAAATATCGGTAAAGCGCGACAGAATCAGATCGCGCTCGCCGGTCGACATGCCACCCTTGATGAACTGGACCACGGCGCATTTCATGTCGTGAGCGATGCAGCGGAAAATCATCCCAAATGCAGCCGAGGATTTGCCTTTTCCCTTGCCGGTATGGACAATGATCAGGCCTTTCTGATCAGTCTTTGTGGCCATGATCTTGTCACGGGCGGCCTTTTTCTTGGCCATTTTCATTGCGTGGCGTTCGGTATCTTCGGTCACTTTGGACTCTCCCTAGAAAAACAGACGCACCACGAAGGGTGCCAAAATTGCCGTCAGGATTGCGTTCAATCCCATGCCAAGACCAGCGAACGCCCCGGCGGTTTCGTTGACCTGTAAGGCCCGCGCCGTGCCGATACCGTGCGAGGCAACGCCAGTGGCAAATCCGCGCGCCCGCCAGTCTTTGATCCTTAGCAGGTTCAGCAGGGGCGTCGCAACAACCGCACCGATAATGCCCGTAAGGATCACCAGCACGGCGGTCAAAGTGGGCGAGCCGCCGAGGCTTTCCGAAACCCCCATCGCAACTGGTGCGGTGGCGGACTTTGGAGCAAGCGAGATCAGCACTTGTCCGCGCACCCCCAGCGCATAGGCAATGCCAAGGGCTGTCACGATCGCGGTCAGCGACCCTGCGAATAAGGCCCCGATAATCGGCACGGCAGATTTTCGCACCTTCGACAGATTGACAAAAAGCGGCACAGCCAGTGCGACGGTGGCTGGTCCCAGCATGAAATGAACGAACTTTGCGCCTTCGAAATAGTCGGTATAGCTGGTTCCGGTCACAGCCAATGCACCGGCCAACACGGTAACGGCGATCAAAACCGGGTTGACATAGGGCTTGCGTCCCGACGCGCGAAACAGGCTGTCGCCGATGGCGTAAGCGACCAAAGTTGCGGTCAGCCACAGCAAAGGGTCGCGGGTCAGATAGGACCAAATTTCCTGAAATTCAGTCATCGGCATGCCCGGTTATCCGCGCCAAAGCGCTAAAGGTAACTGCACCGACCGCGATTGCGGCAACTGTGCTGCCGATCAGTGCCAAAAGAATTGCCAGCCCGTCCGACCCCAATGCTGCCGCGTGACCAACCACGCCGACACCGGCGGGCACAAACAACAGCGATAAATGACCAAGCAATCCCTGCGCTGTCGGCCTTATTGCCGTCGCGATCCAAGGCTTTGCGATGAATAACAAAAGCATCAACACCATGCCGATCACCGGCCCCGGCATCAGCAGGCCAAGGCTGCGGGCAATCACCTCGCCCAGCAATTGAAACCCCAGGATCAGCGAAAGATGTCCGATCATTTACGCCTCAGATCGTCGCCAAGAATGACCCAGAGAAGTTGTTCGTCCGAATGCACGTGCTGTGTCGGCTGAAACCACAAAGCATCGTCCAGCAGGGCCGCATAGAAATGAATCTCGTCTGGATAGTCGGTTGACTGATAAGCCACCTGCGCGCCGCAAGTTCCACAAAAGGATCGCGTCACCTTGGGCGAAGACTGAAAGGTTTTCGGCAGGTCCCCTGTCCAACGCCAATGACCATTCGGCACTCCCAGAAAGCTGGTGAAACCCGACGAGGTGACTCGACGGCAGCTTTCGCAATGACAATGCGCCATCCAATTTTCCGGCCCGTCATATTCATAGGTCACAGCGCGACACAAGCAATGTCCGGTTTTTGGTGGCGTCATCCGGGTTTCCTTTCTTTTCAGCCTCAAGCGCTGCCAAAGCCCGCGTGACCGCCCCTTGACGGACGCCAGCGATTACGGTTCCAGCAAATGTTGCCGCCCAACCTGCCGACGCATCGTAATGCTTGTTGGTCGGTTATATCCATCATGCGCTGACTCGGCCGTTTTCACAAACCCCATTCGCGTAAATGCGGCGTGGTTTTCGGTAAGCTCGATCCGCGTCTGAAGCTCCAGAAACGTCACCCCAAGCGCCAGCGCTCTGGCTTCGGCCTGATCGATCAGAACGCGGGCAAGCCCTTGGTTGCGATGTCGTGCTGAGACCGCCAGCTTGCCAACGTACAATGCATCTGGCTTTGCTGACAGAAAAACGCAGCCAATCGGAGCATTCTGCTGCTCCACCACCCAGACTTCGCCTGTCGCAGCATGATCCCGTATGGAGTCTACCGTCAGCAAGTGCATTGACGATGGCGGATCGATCCGCGCGTCCATATCGGCTAATTCTGTTTGGATAAGTGTCAGAATGGCTGTCCAGTCATAGGGAACAACGGCTTGCACCGGAGTCATTTCAACTCCTCCAGCATTGCGCGGGCCGAGTTTGATTTTGGCACCCAAAGCCCGCGCTCTATCGCTTCCATCAACCGTTCAGCGATTTCGCGTAAAGCTGGTGCATTGTGTTCGGCGATAAAGTTGCGCGTGTCTTCGTCTTCCAGAAAGGCCGCATGCACCAGATCGAAATGGTGGCTTTTGACCGCACCTGTGGTGGCCGAGAATGCAAACAGATAATCCACGGTTGCAGCCATTTCAAACGCGCCTTTATACCCGTGGCGCTTGACCCCATTGATCCATTTCGGATTGACCACACGGGATCGTACGACCCTTCCGATTTCATCCTCTAACGTCCGGATAACCGGGCGTTCGGGGCGCGAATGATCGTTGTGGTAAACTGGCCGGTCACGCCCCTGCAGGGTGGCCACGGCTGCCGCTGCACCGCCTTCAAACTGATAGTAATCGTCGGAATCAAGCAAATCGTGTTCGCGGTTATCCTGGTTTTGCACCACTGCCTCGACTTGTCCCAGACGGGTTTCAAGGGCGGCGCGGGCCGGGGCGCCATCTTTGCCGCCGCCATACGCATAGCCGCCCCATTCAAGATAGGCCTCGGCCAGATCGGCCTTACTGGCCCAAAGCCGCTCGTCAATCATCGCCTGAAGACCCGCACCATATGCCCCGGGTTTTGATCCGAAAACCCGGTGTTGCCCATCGACGCCTTCAACCCGCGCGCGCGCCGCAGCCGGGTTCATATCCGCAGGCTCGTCCAGTGCCATAACGGCGCGCGCAGCACTGTCGATCAGATCAATCTGCTGCGGAAACGCGTCGCGAAAGAAACCCGAAACACGCAGGGTTACATCAACCCTTGGGCGGTCAAGAATGCTCAGTGGCAGGATTTCAAAGCCGGTGACACGGCGGTTGGCACTGTCCCATTGCGGCTTGACCCCCATCAAGGCGAGGGCTTGCGCGATATCGTCACCACCGGTGCGCATGTTCGCCGTGCCCCAAGCGGTCAGCAACAAAGCGCGCAGCCAGTCGCCTTCGGTTTGTAAGTGCTTTTCGATCAAAAGATTGGCGGATTTCCACCCCAATGCCCAAGCCGTCGGCGTGGGTATCGCGCGACTGTCCACGCTGAAAAAGTTCCGCCCTGTCGGCAATACATCCAACCGTCCGCGGGTGGGCGCGCCGGATGGCGCCGGGGCGACGAACTGCCCTTTTAGGGCGGTGAGGAGCCCCGCTTCTTCGTCCGGGCCGCAGGCGCGGACAACCGGGCGGATATGGGCGTTGATGGCATTCATAACGGCCGTGGTTTCAGGCCACGCATCAGGAGGTTGCCCGCCGATCAGGGCTGAGGCAAGCAATTCAAGCCGCTCGACAGTGTCACCGTTTGATCGCCATGTATCGCCGGACACAGCCTGCAAAGCATCAGGTCTTGGCCCCTGCCACTTGCCCGCCATATCACAATCAAGCGGGTCAAATCCCAACCCCAGATCAGCCACCAATGCCCGCGGCAGCGAAGCGTCCGCCCCCTTGCCGGACCCACGTGGTATCCGGGTCAAAGCCTGCACCAAATCCTGTTCAAGCCGCCCAACAGGCGATTGCCCGAAAATATGCAATCCGTCCCGAATTTGCGCTTCTTTCAGATCACACAAATAAGCATCAAGTTTTGCAAGGTCGCCGGTTTCATCGGCCCCTTCCATCCCAATATCCTGCGCAATGCCGGTGGTTGAAGTCAGCAATAAAATCTCGCGGCGCAAATGTTCCAGACGGCGTGGATCAACCCCAGACGCCTCGTAATATTCGTCCACCAATGCCTCAAGATCACGCAGCGGCCCATAACTTTCGGCTCGCGTCAGTGGTGGAGTCAGGTGGTCGATGATCACCGCCTGCGTGCGCCGTTTTGCCTGCGTGCCTTCGCCGGGGTCGTTGACAATGAACGGATAGATATTCGGTGTTGGCCCCAATACCGCTTCCGGCAGACAGGTCTCGCTCAGCGCAACAGCCTTACCTGGCAACCATTCCAGGTTGCCGTGTTTGCCCATATGCACCAGCGCGTCGGCACGAAACTGATGTCGCAGCCAGAAATAGAAGGCCAGATAATTGTGCGGCGGCACCAGATCGGGGGAATGATAGCTGTCTTTGGGGTCAATATTATACCCGCGCGCCGGCTGCACCCCGACCAGAACATTGCCAAATTGCAGGATCGACAACGCGAAATACCCGCAATCAACTTCACCCTCGCAATAAAACGGATCCTGCTCGGGCTTGCCCCAACGGCTTTCGATGCGTTCGCGCAACTCCCACGGCAGTTGGCCATAATCGATCTGATATTCCGCCATCGACATCTGTACCCCACCGGCGCGCGCAGCACGATCTGTCAGCCAATTTGTCGGGCCTGCCAGAATCTGCGCCATCAATGCGTCGCTATCTGCGGGCGGATCGACAACCCGGTAACCGGTATCTTTCAAAAGGCCCAGAACATGCACGGTGGCCGCAGGCGTATCCAGCCCAACCCCATTTGCTAACCGTCCGTCTTTATTGGGGTAATTGGCCAGTATCAGGGCAACTTTGCGTTCCGCCTCGGGTGTTTGGCGCAGCTTTGCCCAATTGGCGGCAAGCGCTACGACAAAATCAATCCGGTCGCCGCGCGCTTGATAAGCCGCAATCGGGCATTCGGTTGCTTCGTCAAAATAGGCTGCACCCTTAAAGCTGACCGCCCGCGACAGGATGCGCCCATCCACTTCGGGCAGGGCGACATTCATGGCGATATCGCGCGCCGACAAGCCAGACAAACCGTCCCGCCAAACCTGTTCCGAGGACGCAGACAGCACAACCTGAAAAACCGGCGCTTTGTTCGCAGCGTCCATCGTCAGGGGATTGACCGCTGATGTGTCACCCTGATGCGGCGAACCGACGGCAAAGCTGGTACAGTTCAGAATAACCGCAGGCGGTGCTTTCAGAAACAGACTTTCCAGTGTTGCCACGGACACCGGGTCTTTCAGGGAAGCCACAAAAACCGGCAGCGGGTTCAGACCTTTGCGAAGCAAAGACTTCACCAACCTGTTGATCGGATTGAGACCAGCCCCTTGCACCAAAGCCCGGTAAAACACGATCGGCACGATAGGTGCGTCTTTGGTCCATTGTTCCTGCGCCGTCTGAAGGCCGGAAATTCCAGCGCCCGGCCAATAGACACCCGCGCGCAACAGTGGTTTTGCAGCCTCGGGTCGGGCCGTGTTGGTCAGCATTGACTTGGCATAATGCAGGAAATTCACCGCATTTTCGGGACCACTTTCAACCAGATAAGACCACAGCGCATCCCAGTCTTCGCGGGCAATTGTCGACAGGCGAAAAAGCTCGTCATCCGGTTTGTCATCACCCGGCAGGGCGGCAAACGGAACACCCGCTTGCGCCAGTTCGATGGCATATTGTTCAAGCCCGTATTTCCAATAACCGGCCCCACCCAGCACGCGCGCAATTACCAAGCCGGATTTTGCGGCACAATTTTCAATGTGCAGGTCAACCGACATTGGATGTTGCAGGTGGTTAAGGCTGGCAAGTCGCAAGCTGGGCGCATCGGCTTCAATCGCGGCGCGTGCCTCTGACAGGGCCGCTAATTCGGTGTCAGCAGCTGATATGAACACCACCTCGGCGGGCGTTTGCCCCAGATCAACAGGATCCGCACCGTTGTCGATAGCACCAGGTTGGGCCGCGAGTAAATGCATCAGACTGTCCTTGTGCTGCCAAAGCACCAGCCTGCAGGCGTACCGTTTGGACCGACAAGAAACACGACGCTAAAGCGCCTTTTCCATGTAAATGCTGGTTGGTTCATCCGGGTAATCGCCGAACGGGCCGATAACTTTGAACCCCTGCGTGGCGTAAAGGCGGTGGGCAGCGATAAGTTTGTCGCCGGTTTCCAGCCGTAACAAAAGCAACCCCTTTGCCCGCGCTTCGGCTTCCAGTCGATCCAGCAGCTTTATACCGATCTTTGCACCACGCTTGGCAGGATCGACGAACATCGATTTCACTTCGCCGTACCCGTCTTTCAACGAAAGTGCCGCGCACCCTGCGGTTTCGCCGTGCAATTTCGCAACAAAGAACAGGATCGTTGGTGTGCACAACGCATCTACCGACAAATAGTGGTTTGCTTCTGGCGGAAACAGCGATTGCATCAGGGCGTGACTGGCCTCCAGCAACGCCGTTACATCGGGGTCTCGTGGGTCGCCCGGCGTGATCGAGACAGGATCAGGTTTCATGCCATCAGCGCCTTTTCAATTGCCGCGCGGTCAAGTCCGGCTTGGCCGATAACAACCAGACGTGTGTCGCGGGGTTCGCCAGGCGCAAAGGCGCGATCAAAATACGTGTCGATCCGGGGGCCAACCGCCTGCACGGTCAGTCGCATAGGTTTTCCGGCGACTGCGGCAAAGCCTTTCAGTCGCAAAATATCGTGTGTGAGAATGACATCGGCAACTAACGCAGAAAACGCCTTTGGGTCGGCGATTTCTGCGCGGGTGACAATGAAGCTTTCAAACTCGTCATGGCCGTGCTCGTGTTCGTGATCATGGTCGTCTTCATCGTCATCATCAT
>DJBQ01000103.1:0-23811 GCA_002430125.1 Rhodobacterales bacterium UBA5972 | reverse complement strand
TCATCATCATCATGGTGATGGTGGTGATGAATTTCATGACGCGCTTCAAGATCAGTTTCGGCGGCGATATTCTGGCCAAGCAGAACTTCGACGGGCACAGCACCCATCGTCGCTTGCAATATCTGAACGCCTTTTCGCGCGCCAAGCCGTAACGACGCGTTCAGCGCGTCAGCCTCGAGTGTCGTCAACAGATCAGACTTGTTAATAACGATCATGTCGGCGCAAGTCAGTTGATCATCAAACAAGTCCGATAGCGGCGTTTCATGGTCAAGGTTTTCATCCAGCGCCCTTTGCGCATCAACCGCCGCCACATCATGGGCGAAGCGTCCGTCAGTGACCGCCTTGCCGTCAACCACTGTGATCACCCCGTCAACCGTGACGCGCGTCGAGATACCCGGCCAGTTGAATGCACGGATCAAGGGTTGCGGCAAAGCAAGCCCCGAGGTTTCAATGACGATATGATCCGGGGGGGTTGGCCGCGCCAGCAGTTTTTCAAGGGTCGGGATGAAATCATCGGCAACCGTGCAGCAGATGCAGCCATTAGAAAGCTCGACAATATCGTCCTCGGTGCAGGTTTCCGCGCCGCACCCTTTCAGGATTTCGCCATCAACCCCGAGATCACCAAATTCGTTGATAATCAACGCGATCCGCTTGCCCTGCGCGTTTTGCAGCATATGCCGGATCAGCGTGGTTTTTCCGGCACCAAGAAACCCGGTGATGACGGTGGCGGGGGTTTTCGTGGCCATTGCGACCTCCAATAATTGTTGCG
This sequence comes from Rhodobacterales bacterium UBA5972, assembly GCA_002430125.1. Classification (GTDB taxonomy): domain Bacteria; phylum Pseudomonadota; class Alphaproteobacteria; order Rhodobacterales; family Rhodobacteraceae; genus UBA5972. Next base: position 23,042 of record DJBQ01000103.1, on the reverse strand, counting down.
AAAATCCGGTCGAGTTTGATCGCCTGATTTTCAGATTTTGTTTTCTTTTTCCCAGAAATATCCGGCAAGCGAGCCCAGAATCGCCCAGCCAACCAGCGCAACAGCCAAAGCCCGGCTTGCAAACAGGCTGGCCAGTTCGGGTGGCGTCGGGCCTTGATAAGCGTCCGGATGCGGTGCGCCGATCAAATGTGGTAACAGGATCAGAACTGCGGCTGCAGCATACAGGGCCCAGCCTTTGCCGTAGCCAAGCAACCAAAGACCGGCTGCGGTGGCAATTACTGTCCCAAACCACCAGATTTGCCGCCCCTGCAAGTCGGCAGCCGCCGATCCCGGAACCTCGATTGGCAAGCCGATCGAGGGCACAAGCTGGAATGCTGCGAAACCGGCCAATCCCCACATGAACCCAGTTCGGGCGTTTATAGTCGCGCCGCGCATTTCTGTCATGGCGAACCCGGCGACCAGCATCAGTGCATAGCCCACATAAACGAATATGCTGAACACAGCACTCAGTCCATTTCGCCCGAGGCCGAACGCGTCACCCTCAGCCGCCCCATCGTGGCTGTGGTCGTGGCTGCCATGGTCGTGCGGTTTTGCCTCGCCAAAATGCACCATTTCGCCGCTCTCATACAACTCGGCCTCCAACAAAAGCGGTTGGACAAATGCCAATTGCAGCAGAATGGCAATCAATCCAGCCGCAAAGCCAGCAAACAGCGCGCTGGCAACAAGTTTTTTAAACATGGTTAGTGGCAGGGAAACCCGGATGCATGGCGCACGTCATGCGCAACATCATGCAGCGTTGCCGAATGTGCAAATCCCGAAACAAACAGCATCGTCGCACCCATCAGAAACACCAACGCCATGGTCGCAACATTTGTCTGTGGCAGCACTTTGGTTTTTGTCGTCGTCGTCATATCATAGTCCTTTCCCGTCACACCCGACGGTATTGAGTTAATCTTCCTGCAAGGCCGGTCTCCTGGCTCGCGGGTCGTCGCACGTCTCCTGCCTTCCCGGTGTTGCCACCAGTGGCGTATCGAAGGGTGCTCGCCGCATACAGTCGCGGGGGCGGTTGTGGCTTTCGGCCCCGGTTTCAGTCGGCCTTGTCCACATTCCCATTTCATCCCCAAACGCTTGGCGTTCATACGGGGAACCTTACAGATGCTATGTGGCGGCAAAGTGCAGGGCGGGTCAAGCCGAATTGCGACATTCGCGACAGGTTTAAAGGCAGGTGCCGAATTGATAGGATGGGCCGATATCCGCGCAAAAACAGCAATATCTTGTGGATAACTAGCGGATATACGCCATATCATGGGGTTAGCGATTGACAGGTGGGGGGTAAGTTCGAAACTCTGGGCTTAAGAACGGAATCAACCGAAACAGGCGCGGCATTTGCATTTCAATAAGATCAGACTGACGGGTTTCAAAAGTTTTGTGGACCCCACTGAACTGGTTATCGCGCCGGGCCTGACAGGCGTGGTCGGGCCGAACGGTTGCGGCAAGTCAAATCTTCTGGAAGCGCTGCGTTGGGTTATGGGGGAAAACCGACCGACAGCCATGCGTGGTGGCGGGATGGAAGACGTGATCTTTGCAGGGGCCTCCTCGCGGCCGGCACGCAACTTTGCCGAAGTGGCGCTGACGCTGGATAACCGTGACCGCACAGCGCCGTCGGGCTTTAATGAACTTGACCAGATCGACATCGTTCGGCGGATTACCCGCGATGCTGGATCGGCCTATAAAACCAATGGCAAAGATGTGCGCGCCCGCGATGTGCAGATGCTGTTCGCCGATGCCTCGACCGGCGCGCATTCACCGGCCTTGGTGCGACAGGGGCAGATTTCCGAGTTGATCAACGCCAAACCAACAGCAAGGCGGCGAATTCTGGAAGAGGCCGCCGGGATTTCCGGCCTTTATCAGCGTCGCCACGAAGCCGAGCTGAAATTGAACGGGGCCGAAAGCAATCTGACCCGCGTAGACGATGTGCTTGAACAGTTGCAAAGCCAACTGACAACCCTTGCACGGCAAGCAAAACAAGCTGCGCGCTATCGCGAAATTGGTGAAGAATTACGCCGGTCAGAGGGCTTGTTGCTGTATCGGCGCTGGCGCGAGGCGGATCTGGCGCTGCAAAAGGCAATTGCCGATCTCAGAGCCATGACGACCGATCTGGCAAAAGCACAGGGCGCAGCGGTTAGTGCGGCGCGCTTACGGGCCGAGAACGAAGGTAAAGTTCCACCACTGCGCGAAGAAGAAGCGATAGCGGGCGCCGTGTTGCAGCGGCTATTGGTCGAGCGCGATTCGCTGAACGATCAGGAAAAGCGCGCCCGTGACACAATCGAAAACCTTGGCGCGCGTATTGAACAACTGGCCAACGACATCAACCGCGAAGCCGGTCTGAACCGCGATGCGGTTGAAACGATCGAGCGTCTGGAATGGGAAAAAGCCGCGCTGGCAAAGGCCGGTATTGGCCATGACGACAGAAAAGATGCGGCAAGTGTTGCTGCACGCGAGGCAGGATCGCACCTTCAGGACGAAGAATCCCGGCTTGGCCAGTTAACCGAAGACGTGGCACGTCTGTCGGCTAGACACCAATCAGCGCATCGTTTGCAGGCAGACAGCAAGGCCACTTTGGTTCGAAATGATCAAGAGGCGCAAAAGGCCGCTGCAGCCGTCACCGGTGCCGAAGCGGCGGTTGTCGAGGCGCAGTCGCGGCATGACACAGCCGAGGCGGCACAGATTGCAGCCGAAAAGCGAGCGCGTTTGGCCGAGGCGGCGTTATTGCAGGCCGAAACCGCCAGAGGCGAAAAACAGGGGGCTGAGGCCGACGCTCGGGCGGAACGTTCCGAGGCCGAAGGTGAGGCGAACGCAATCCGCGCTGAAGTGAATGCGTTGACGCGAATGGTTGATCGCGAGCGCGCTCAAACGGTGCAATTGCTGGATCAGGTGAAGGCCGCAAAAGGGTACGAGGCAGCGCTTGGCGCAGCTTTGGCCGACGATTTGCGCGCTCCGGAAATCACCGCTGACGGCGTTTCGGGCTGGGCGCGCCTGCCAGATTACGCCGCGGCACAGCCGCTGCCGCCCGGCGCCGCGCGTCTGGCGGATCATGTAACTGTACCCGGTGTGCTCGCGCGGCGTATGTCGCAGGTCGCGCTGGTTGACAGGGCCGATGGCGCTGGATTGCAGGCGGTCCTTTTGCCCGGCCAGCGGTTGGTCAGTCGCGAGGGTGATTTATGGCGCTGGGACGGGTTTCGCGCGGCTGCCGAAGATGCGCCAAGTGCTGCCGCATTGCGTCTGCAACAAATCAACCGTTTGGAAGAGCTTTCGGCGATACTGTCGGTAACCGAGGCAAGGGCCGAAGCGGCAAAGATCGCGCATGTGGCGCTTTGCGACGAATTGGCGGCCTTGGCGGATACCGATAAACTCTGTCGTCAGGATCGCCGTGCCGCGGATGAAAGCATGACTGTCGCCGCGCGAGCCCTTGCCCGGGCGGAGGCCGATCAGTCTATTGCAATGGGACGACTGGAAAGCGCAAAATTGGCGGTTGCGCGGCATGAAGAAGAGGCGATGACAAATCGCAAAACCCTGCGCGAGGCCGAAGCCGCCGTGGCGGGATTGGAAGATATGGACGCCGCACGGGTTGCTGTCGAGGCCGTTAAGATCGCGGTTGAAGGCGCGCGTATGGCAATGATGTCCAAACGCTCGATCGCTGACGAATTACGACGCGAAGGCGAAGCGCGGGTTCGCCGAGCGCAGGAGATCGACAAGGAATTGACGACGTGGCAGCAACGTCTTGATACCGCCGGAAACCGCACGCGTGAGCTTGACGAGCGTAAAACTGTTGCTGAGGCTGAGTTGGCGCAAGCGATTTCCTTGCCTGAGGAGATTGCGGTCAAGCATGTCAAACTGGCTGAGGCGGTGCGTGAAGCTGAGGTGCGAAAGTCAAAGGCGTCTGACGCTTTGGCAATGGGGGAAACCACCCTGCGGCAGGCAGTCGAGGCTGAACGGCAGGCCGAGCGGTTGGCCGCAGATGCCCGCGAAGCCCGCGCGCGCGCAGAGGCTTTAAAGGAAGCAGCCGACACGCAAGTCGCATCTACCGCAGGACGGATTAAAGAAGATCTTGGTGTTGCACCCAATGCTTTGCTGGATTTGTTAGGTGGCGACCCGGATCAGATGCCCAGTTCAGACCGCATCGAAATGGATGTCGCCCGGTTGCGTCGGCAGCGCGATGCGTTGGGCGCGGTGAACCTAAGGGCTGAAGAAGATGCGATTGAAATTCAGGCTGAGTTTGACAATCTGACCCGGGAAAAGGCGGACCTTGAGGCCGCGATCGCCAAACTGCGTACCGGCATATCAAGCCTGAACCGCGAGGGCCGCGAGCGTCTGTTGAAAGCATTTGAAACGGTCAACAAGAACTTCGAGATGTTGTTTAAGCATTTGTTTGGCGGCGGCGACGCCAAGCTGGTTCTGGTTGAAAGCGATGATCCATTGGAGGCCGGTCTTGAGATCATGTGCCAACCCCCGGGCAAGAAACTTGCAGTTCTGTCGTTGCTGTCGGGGGGGGAGCAAACGCTGACAGCGCTGGCTTTGATCTTTGCGGTGTTTCTGGCCAATCCTGCGCCGATTTGCGTTTTGGACGAGGTTGACGCGCCTCTGGATGATGCCAACGTGACCCGGTTTTGTGATCTGTTGGATGAAATGACGCGCCAGACCGAAACCCGGTTTCTGATCATCACTCATCACGCAGTTACAATGGGCCGGATGGACCGACTGTTCGGGGTGACGATGGCCGAACAGGGGGTCAGTCAGCTGGTTTCTGTTGATCTTTCGCGGGCTGAAAGTTTGGTGGCGTGATTTGTGTTTCAGCTGTGAATACCAAGAGCTGGTTAGTGTGGACGCCGATCTAATGTCTCAAAAGACAATTACTTTTCTGTAAGTTACCTTTTGGTTTGCCGCTATTTTAGGGCGTGAGAAATTCCTGTTTGTTTGTTTTTCTAGATTGACGCTCGCGGCAAACTACCCAACTAGATTCCTAGTCGACTAATCACACCGAATTCAACCACATCAGGACCGTGGCCGCTTGTTATTCAATCGACATACAAAGGTACTTCATTTCCAGATAGTCTTCAGTCCCGTGGCTTGATCCTTCGCGACCTTGACCGGATTGCTTGACACCGCCAAACGGGGCCACTTCGGTTGAGATTAAGCCAGTATTGATGCCGACCATGCCATATTCCAGTGCCTCGGCGACACGATACACCCGCCCCAAATCACGGGCATAGAAATACGAAGCCAAGCCAAAGATCGTGTCGTTAGCCTGACGAATCACATCCGCCTCGTCTTTGAATTTGAATAGCGGCGCAACCGGGCCAAAGGTTTCATCATTGGTGACCAACATATCAGACGTAACGCCGGTCAGAATCGTCGGTTCAAAGAACGTACCGCCGAGGCTGTGGCGGTGACCACCTGCCGTCACTATGGCACCCTTGGCAACGGCATCCTTAATGTGCTCTTCGACTTTTTCAATCGCCGCCTTGTTGATCAACGGGCCTGTGGTGACGCCTTCGCCAAATCCGTCACCAACTTTCATCGCACTAACAGCAGCACCAAGCTTTTCCGCGAAGACGTCGTACACGCCTTCCTGAACATAAATCCGGTTGGCGCAAACGCAGGTTTGGCCGTTATTGCGATACTTTGAAATCATCGCGCCTTCTACAGCTTTGTCCAGATCAGCGTCGTCAAACACGATAAACGGCGCATTGCCGCCAAGTTCCATCGAGGTTTTCATGATTTGATCAGCAGCTTGGCGCATCAGAATCCGCCCCACCTCGGTCGAGCCGGTAAACGTCAGTTTACGCACGGTGTGGTTTTCGCAAAACTCCTTGCCGATGGCCGAGGATTTCGTGGACGTGATGACGCTGAACACGCCTTTCGGCACACCAGCGCGTTCGGCCAGAACGGCCATTGCCAATGCAGATAACGGGGTCTCAGCTGCCGGACGGGCGACAAAGGCACAGCCCACTGCCAGGGCAGGTGCAACTTTGCGCGCGATCATCGCATTCGGGAAATTCCAAGGCGTGATCGAAGCGACGACACCGACTGGTTGTTTCAGCACGGTGATACGTTTGTCGCGCTGATGACCAGGAATTGTCTCGCCGTAAATCCGCTTGGCTTCTTCTGCAAACCATTCGATGAAGCTTGCGCCATATAGGATTTCACCTTTTGCTTCGGCCAGCGGCTTGCCCATTTCAGCACACAGGATCGCCCCCAGATCGTCGACATTCGCGACCATAAGGTCATGCCATTTGCGCAAAATCGCGGCGCGTTCTTTGCCCGTGCGCTGCGCCCATTCCTTTTGCGCTATGCGTGCCGATTCGATGGCGCGCCGCGTCTCCGCGACCCCCAAATCCGGCACTTCGATCAAAATGTCACCCCGCGACGGATTGGTCACAGCAAAGGTCGTTGCGTCATCGGCATCGACCCATTCACCGGCGACAAAGGCTTGGCTGCACAGCAGGCTGGGGTCTTTCAGGAACGAGGACAGATTTGTTGCTTCTAACACAGTGGACCCTTTCACAGGTGTGAATTGTTTGACCGAGATGTTCCACAAAACACTTTCCTTCGCAAGGGACAGCGGGGATACTAGGCGCTGTAAGGGGATAACGATGACCGATTTTGACTGGGACGACGCCTATTCCAACGGCAAATACATCGCCGGCGCCGACGATTTTCCGCCGCGTTGGGCAGCCAAAGCGCTGGCGCTGCGGACTGATAGGATCACCAAGGGCCGTGCCGAACTGGATTTGGAATATGGTCCGCACGCGCGCAACAAACTTGATATTCTACTGCCCGATCAAGCTCCCAACGGGTTGGTTGTGATTGTCCATGGCGGGTATTGGCTGGCGTTTGACAAATCCTATTGGTCGCATTTGGCGGCAGGCGCGCTGGCACGCGGTTACGCGGTTGCCTTGCCAAGTTATGTGTTGGCACCAGAAGTTGGGATCGACGAAATAACATTGCAGATCAAGGCGGCGGTTGAATTTGCGGCTGGCAGGATTGCCGGACCGATTCATCTGACCGGGCATTCGGCTGGCGGGCATCTGGTCACTAGAATGTTGTGTGGCGATCTAAAGTGGACGTCCTGTTTTGTTGAACGCATTGCCAAAGTTGTGTCGATTTCGGGCCTCCATGATCTAAGGCCGCTGTTGAAAACCGCCATGAACACCCAACTCAAACTGGATGCAACAACAGCCGAATCGGAAAGTGCACTTTTAAGTGCCACGGTTCTTCCGGTTCCCACAATCGCCTGGGTCGGAGGCGACGAGCGCCCGGTCTTCATTGACCAGTCGCGTTGGCTTGCCCGTGATTGGAGCAATGCAGAACTGGTTGTCGAGGCTGGTAAGCATCATTTTGATGTGATTGACGGCTTGGAAAACCCGCAAAGTGCGTTGATGCGCGCATTACTTGGTTAAGCAGCAACCCCGTCTTCATGTTGCTGTGCGTCGTCTTCGCCCAGATAAGTACCTGACTGAATCTCGATCAGATGGAGATCAACTTTACCGTGGTTCTCGAGGCAGTGAACCTGACCCACCGGGATGTCGATCGACTGGTTTTCAAAAATCTCGTGCGTTTGTCCGCATATCGTGGCGCGCGCGGAACCTGAGACAACAATCCAGTGCTCGGCGCGATGAAAATGGCTTTCTCGATCCAGTGATTTTCCGGGGCGCAAAACAAGGTGGTGAACTTTGAACCGGTCTTGCTGCGTTAAAGGCTTGCAGATGCCCCATGCAAATGTTTGCCATTTTCCGCCTTGTTTCAGATCAGGCACAAAAGCGTTTTCAGCAAAGGCTATATTCATGGCGCTGTTACCCCCGATAATACAACTGGTCGCACCAGCGGTAATCGCTCACGGTAAACAGATGGTTAACAAAACCTCGCGCAATTGATTGTTTCTATTTTGAAAACAATCAGCCGAACTTTTGCTGCCATGTCGGCAACTTGTCCTGCGCTGCAGCTTCGGCCAGATACACCGCCCGCGCAATTGCCCGCGCCAGACATATCCCGGCTGCATGACCCAACAACAACGGATCCGCCACCGGATCGCCCAGCGGCTTTTCACCGGTGGCCACAGCAAAGACCAGATCACCGTCAAACGGCGTATGGCTGGGTACAATTGCACGCGCCATGCCATCTTGCGCTGCGATTGCCATCCGCGTCGCTTGCGCCTGCGTTAAAATCGCGTCGGTCGCAACAATCGCGATTGTCGTGCTGGTCCGCGCCGAGGGGTTCAGTTTTGTGATCGGGGGCAGGGTCGGATCATGCAGCGTGGCCATGCCGCGATTGCCAAACTCGCCGTCAAACTCGAACGGTGCCGCCCAAAAATGCGGTCCACCAGCGACGGTGACAGACCCGACCGGATTAACGCCAACCAAGGCTCCAACCGTCAACCCGCCCGGCAGAACCAGCGAAGCTGACCCCAAGCCGCCCTTCATGTCAGCCGTCGTCGCACCAGTTCCCGCACCATGTGTCCCCAGCAAAAACTCGACCTCAGCCGCCTCGAGGGCCCTGCGGCCAAGCGCGCGATAGGGGTTTTCCTGCCACGATTTGTCACCACCATTTGTAATGTCAAACAGGATGGCCCCCGGAACAACCGGCAACAAAGCCCCGCCCATTGAAAAACCACGGCCCATCGCACGCAAGCCGTCGGTAACGCCCGAAGGCGCGTCAAGGCCGAAAACCGACCCGCCCGACAGAACCAGCGCGTCCACCTCCTGAACCAGTTTGTCCGGAGCCAAAAGATCGGTATCGCGCGTACCGGGCGCGCCACCCATAACGTTGACCGCCGCGACAAATGGCTTGTCGCCAACCAGCACGGTCGTGCCGGATTTCAACTGATGATCCTCGGCATTGCCGACCTTTAATCCGGCAATATCCGTTATCAAATTTCGCGGTCCAGGTTTCAACATATCTTGTCCGTTCGTTTGACCAATAGCCTGAGGCAGGGTCTTTGTGGAAAACTGCAATACTCAGATACAGCGCCCGCCATCCACTTCCATCGCCACCCCGGTAATCATGCTGGCCTCATCTGAACATAGATAACAGGCCGCATTGCCCATATCCTCGGGTGTTGAAAACCGCCCTATTGGAATGGTCGACAAAAACTTGGCCCGCATTTCTGGCGTATCCTGCCCCATAAAGGACTTCAGCAACGGCGTTTCGCCGGCAACCGGACACAGCGCGTTCACGCGAACACCAAACGGCGCAAGCTCGACAGCCAACGCTTTGGTCGCTGTAATCACCCAACCTTTTGACGCATTGTACCAGCTTAAATTCGGGCGCGGCGACAGCCCGGCGGTCGAGGCAATGTTCAGGATATTTCCGGCCTTGCGGGCCTTCATCAGTGGCACAACTTCGCGGGTTATCAGATAGATCGACTTCATATTGACCGCCATAACCCGGTCAAAATCTTCTTCACTTACGGCTTCGGTCGGCGTTGGCAGATGGGTCACGCCTGCATTGTTGATGACAATATCAATCTTGCCAAATGCGGCCATTGCCTGCGCAATCATCGCTTTCACATCTGCCGCATCGGCCACATTGGCAGCACAAGCAACTGCCCCAAGTTCCGCAGCAACCGCTTTCGCTGCATTGGCGTTAATATCAACCACCAAGACCTGCGCGCCTTCGGCGATGAACTTCTTTGCCATACCCGCACCAAAGCCTGATCCGGCACCCGTGATAATCGCAGATTTTCCGTTTAGTCGCATATCTTCAGCCCCCGTTGTTTGGGCCGAGTTTGCGGCTTTTTACGGCGGCGGGCAATCCCAGTTGAGTTTATTTATTCCCGCCAGCCGACCAAATCGCGCAAGCTCGGCACAAAGTTTGTCGTGGCGCGCGGTGGTCCACTTGATGCCGGGTTCCGCCCATATGCCAGTCACCCGCATTAGCCCCTTGGTGCGATCGGCTTTGATTTCCATCCGGCCGACGAAACGATCGCCCTCAAGCAAGGGATAGACATAATATCCCCAGATCCGCTTGTCGGCAGGCACGAACATTTCATTGCGATAGTCAAAGCCGAACAGCCGCGCCAGCCGGTTCCGATCGCGGATAGCCGGATCAAACGGGTTGAGAATTCGCAGCCGGGCAGACGGTGCTGCAAGATCAGCCAGACGCACTTCAATATCCGGCGCGGCAAATGCGGGCAGGTAACTTCCGTCGGAACCTTCGACCTCGACCGGCACCAACCCATGCTGATTGCGCGTAACCCATGCCTTAACTTCAGGCGCATCAGCAGCCCCCCAAAACCGCTGAATCTCGCCTTGGGTTGCCACCGACAACCGGTCAAGGGCGGCGTGGCATAACCAGTCTATCTGATGGTCGTCTGCGTGTTCGGTTTCCATGTGGTGATCTGGAAATACCCGTTCCCCGAGGTCGTAAAACTTGACGAAATTTTCCCGGTGCGAGGTCGCCAGAACGCCCGCATACCACATCTGATCCAGCGCCTTTTTGTGCGGCGGACGGGCCCACATTTCGCGTGGGCTTCCGATTTTGGTGTCAAACGCATGCGTTGAAAGCGCGCCCTCGCGTTCGATCCTGTTGCGAATATCGTGGATCGATTGCTGCGCAAGGCCCGACTGATACCACTTGTTGCGCGCAGCTTTTTCACCCAACCGGCGGAACTGCCGCCGCCACATTGGCAGGAAATCCATCGGAATGAGACTGGCATCATGGGTGAAATGCTCAAACAATTCGCGGTCGTCTTTTAAGGCCGACCACAGCATCGGCTCGCGGTAATTCTGGTTGCGAGACCACAAGATATGATGATGCGCGCGCGTGACATTGCGGATCGTGTCAATCTGCACGAACCCCAAGCGCTTTATCAAAGGCATCAGGTGCACAGGCCCGGTCGGCGTGTCTGATAAGGCGTTTGTCCACAGCCATAAATGCCGCGCGGTGCGGTTGTTGATCCGAAGCGGGGTGTTCATGTGGCAGCCCCGCGTTTGGCAAGTTCGCGATACAAGGCCGCAGGCGTCACGTTAATATCTTGCGCAACCTCATGCCAACGCCCCTTTGCAGGAAACACGCCATCATGCCAAACAAGCCATGCATCCAGCCGGTCTGAAACGCGCCGAAGCGATGCGATTTCCGCCCTCAGCCGCGCTGTTCTGACCTCACGCGCAAGATGTGCTGCATAGGCCGCTGCCGCCGTGGTATCTTGGCTGATCAGGGCGCTGACTTGCGTCTTTGGCCAGATGGTTAACCGGGTCGGTCCCGCCGCAACCGCCGCACAATGATAGGTTTGTGACATCAACGACGCCTCGGCCACCAGGGCACCGGCGGTTGCGCGTTGCAAGATAAACTCGGCCCCGTCGACCTGACGCCGCAACAAGCGAACCTCGCCTTGCTCAACCCGAAAGACATGCGTAACGGGGTCATCTTGGGCAAATACAGCCGCGCCATCAGCAAAGGTGCGGCTGTGATGTGAAATCGGTGACAGGCAGTGAAAAAATTGGTCAGACATGATTGCGATCATGTCATGTGAGGATGATCCGTGGCAATGCCTGTCTGACTATTCACAAAAGGAAACCCGATGTTCATCAGAACCGTCATAATAACACTGTTGATGGCGATGCCAGCCGCCGCGCAAACCAGCCTGACACCGGCCACCGCTGCACAAGGCCATGCGCATACATCCAACATGATGCATTCATCTGACACGACAATGCTTGAACCCGGCCAAGGTGCCTTTGCGGCGATTGGCGAAATCGTGGCGGCGCTGGAGGCTGATCCGAATACCGACTGGTTGAAAGTCGATATCGCCGGATTGCGTGCGCATCTCAGGGATATGGATATTGTCATGATCGACAGCGCGGCGCATGCTGAAACGGTTCAGGGTGGGATGCAGTTTACGGTCACCGGATCGGCCGAAGTCGCACCATCAATCCAGCGGATGGTGCTGGCCCATGCCGCCGTGATGCAGGGTGTCAACGGATGGAAGTACCAGGCCGCAGAAATCGCCAATGGCGCGACCCTTGTGGTGACGGTGCCAGACAGCGATTTGCCCAAGCTTAACGGTTTGGGATTTTACGGCATCCTGACATCCGGCATGCACCATCAGGCACATCACTTTATGATGGCAACCGGCGGCAATCCGCATCAGTAAAGACAGTCAACCTTCAGTGCTTTTCAGCCCCCAGGCCGCCAATAGCTGCGGCAACAACCGGCCCCAATCCTGAACGCCGGATTTATCCGCCCAACCTTGGTATTCGCGTTTTAAGGAAGCCTCCAGCGGCTGATTGCGACCGGCGAGATTGTTAAGTTCGGTCCGGTCGGTCTGCATGTTGTAAAGCTCCCAATCCTGACTGAAACGGCGAACGAGTTTGAAGTCTCCCACGCGCACCGCTGAATTGCCTTCGTGCTCCCAATAAATTGGCTGCTCGCGTTGCTGGTCTTTGCCGGCTAAGGCCGCCAGAAAGCTTTCGCCGTCAGTTGGCTGAATGGCATGGCCGCCGATTTCGTCGGGGTAAGCGACGCCCGCTGCCTGCAAAATCGTGGGCAAAATGTCGACCACATGCCATGGATCATGCAAATTTCCACGCGGTTTGAAACCTGAAGGCCATTGGGCCAGCAAGGGCGTTGAAATGCCGCCTTCATGCACCCAATGCTTGAATAACCTGAACGGCGCGTTCGAGACATTCGCCCACGGCAGATCATAACTCATGAACGTATAGGCATTGCCTGGGCGCAGATCGGGCCGGTTGCCTTTCTGGATTAAACGACCATCCAAGTGATGGTCAGGATAGTGCTGTGCCCAGCCGTCCTCGGCCATGAATTCCGCACAGCCGCCATTGTCAGACAGAAACAGGATCAGCGTATCATCATAGATGTTGTGGGTTTTCAGATGGGTCAGAACCCGCCCGATATTCTGGTCCAGGCTGTCGATCATCGCGGCGTAAACCGCCATGCGCTGCGCCTCCCAGTCGGGGTCGGCGACAGTATCCCATGGCCGGGCATCTTCGTCACGTGGCGAGATATCCCATTTCTGTTGCAAAACCCCGTCGCCCAGCATCGTTTCATGGCGCGCAGTGCGAATTTTGTCCCAGCCGTGGCGGTAAATCCGGTCATAACGCGCGATATCGTCTTCATGGGCATGCAACGGCCAATGCGGTGCGGCATGCGCCAGATACAGGAAAAACGGCTGATCGAGCGCAAGGCTTTCGTCGATCATATCCAAAGCCTTGTCGGTGATGGCGTCGGTGAAATAAAACTCGGATGGCGGCACGTCGACCCGCGCGTCGTCTTCCATGACATAATGCGGCGAAAAGAAATGCGTAGCGCCGTCGTGAATGCCGTAAAATCGGTCAAATCCCCTTTGACGCGGCGAGGGATGGTCGATTTCACCGGGCCGCCAATCATCGTAATCGCGCGATAGGAAATCACCGCCAACGTGCCACTTGCCCGCGATCATCGTGCGGTAACCGGCCGGGCGAAGCGCCTCGGCGATTGTGGCGCTGTCATTCCTAAGGAAGCCCTGATAGGCGGCGCTGCCCAAATTCGTTCCCATATGGCCGATGCCGGCATTATGTGGGTAAAGCCCGGTGAGCAGTGAGGCACGTGTTGGGCAGCAGCGGGCGCAATTGTACATGGCGGACATCAACACGCCGTTTTTGGCGATACTGTCGATGTTGGGCGTGCGGATTTCAGCGCCTGTGCAGCCAAGGTCGGAAAAGCCCATATCATCGACAAGGATCAGGATGATGTTGGGGCGTTTTTGCGCTTCTTCCATGTCAGGCAACCAAACGGAGACCCCTGCGGGGTCGTGCCTTTTTAGCCTGCCCTGATGGGCAGGCGGGGCCTTGGGCAAGAGTATTTGTGAAACTATGATGGGGTGAAGTACGGTTACCCATGCAGGGCGGCGACGGTTTTCAGGGTGGAGAAACCATAGAGTGCCTCAAAGCCTTTTTCGCGGCCGTGGCCGGATTTACCTATGCCGCCAAACGGAAGTTCAACGCCACCACCGGCGCCATAATTGTTGATAAAGACCTGCCCGGCACGGATTGCTTTGGCGGCACGCATCTGACGGGCGCCGGAATTTGTCCAGACCGAGGCGACAAGGCCAAAGTCGGTAGAATTAGCGATCGCAATGGCCTGTTCTTCGGTGTCAAAGGGGATGACAACCTGCACAGGCCCGAAAATCTCGTCGCGTGCAAGGGCGTGGTCGGGGGTAACGCCTGCCAGCAATGTTGGCGCGATATAGTGGCCGCCGCGCGGTGCATCGGCGATGATTTCACCCCTTGCGGCGGTTTCAAGATCGCGGCCCTGATCAAGAAAACCGGCGACGACGGATTTCTGGTTGCCCGAGATTAAGGGGCCAACATCAAGATCGGCCGTGGCTGGGCCAACCCTAAGGGCGCGATATCGTTCGGCCAGGCGGTCAAGCAACTGATCGTGGATTGTCCGGTGCACCAACAGGCGCGACGAGGCCGAACAGGTTTGCCCGGCGTTTTGAATGCCTGCGTTCACAAGAAACGGCAGCGCGGCATCAAGATCGGCGTCGTCAAACACCAGTTGCGGGGATTTACCGCCCAGTTCCAGGGTGACCGGTACGACGTTTTTGGCCGCTGCCGTCTGGATCAGTTTGCCGACAGGCACCGAGCCGGTGAAGCTGATATGATGGATGCCGGGATGTTCCGAAAGGGCGGCTCCGGCCTCTTCGCCAAGGCCGGGGACGATGTTGATGACACCTTTGGGAAATCCTGCTTCGTCTGCAATGGCGGCAAAGGCGAGGGCCGTCAGGCAGGCCTCTTCTGCTGGTTTCAGCACACAGGCATTGCCCATCGCCAAAGCTGCGCCAACACTGCGCCCGATGATCTGCATCGGATAGTTCCATGGTACGATATGGCCGGTCACGCCATGTGGTTCACGCAGGGTGTAAACCGTATATCCATCAAGATAAGGGATCGTTTCGCCGTGAATTTTGTCGGCTGCACCGCCGTAAAATTCCAGATACCGGGCCAATGCAACGGCGTCAGCGCGGGCTTGTTTCAAGGGTTTGCCGACATCGGCCGCTTCAATCTGGGCGAGCGCGTCAACATGGGTCAGCACAAGTCGGCCCATATGTGACAGCAGACGCCCGCGTTCAAAGGCGGGCATACGGCCCCATACACCGCTGCGGGCGTTTTCAGCAGCGCGAACGGCAGCATCAATATCGGCTTGTCCACCACGGGCGATCTCGCCGATCACCTCGCCAGTCGAGGGGTTTTCAATTGGCAGCGTTTCACCGCCGATCGGGTCCACCCATGCGCCATCTATAAAGCATTTGTCGGTCGGATACCAAAGGGCAGGCAGGTTCATGATCAGGGTCCTTGAATGGGTCGCGTTTACAGATGATTCCGTTGCCAAAGCTTAAGACGAGAAATCGCCATTGCACAACCTTGGTCGCAAAACGATAGGGTTATTCGTGGGGGCATTTGATGCTAAGCCGGATTGAAGACGGTTTAGGAGCGGGCAACTGACGCTATTTAGAAAAACACCACAGGTTTTTGCCTTGATTTTGTCGGGGCTGATATTGGCCGCTTGCATGCCGATGAAACAGGAATTCGGCCATGCAAGTCGTAGAATGTATCCAGATCAGATAGGTATCGCCATTTCGCTGCCCGCAGAAGCACCGTCGATTTCACAGCTCTATTGGCGACTACCAAAGGCCGCGTCAAATCAGAGTGGCCGCGCCGAGCATCTGGGAATTGACATCACCGCAAAGCGAGGTACATCGGTGATTGCGCCTGCTGACGGTCACGTGATCTGGTCATTCTTTGAACCGCTTTTCGGCAACCGGGTGGTGATTGACCACGGCAAGGACCGGCAAGGCAGGCGGTTGCGCTCCAGTTATTGGCATATGAGCAGCCGCAGCGTTAAAGTCGGCGACACGGTTCATCGGGGGCAAAAACTTGGCGGGGTTGGCAATACGGGCGTGCTTGCCGGGGGCATATTGCACCTGCATTTCGCGGTGCTGCATGAGGCTGATAACGGCAAGCTGGACGAGGTCGATCCATCGTTGTTCTGGTTTGGCGGGCGTGGCAAGGTGGTTTGTTTTGATCAGCGTAAAAACTGGCCCAACGCAACGTTCAAACTGACATATCCGGTGGTATGTCGCGCGAAATAGATTGCACCGTGTCCGTGATTAGCCGGCTTTCCCAACGATCAGTTTGGGCGTCGCCGCGATCAGCTGCCGGGTATAGGGATGCCGCGGATTGGCAAACACGTCTTCGGTGCGGCCGGTTTCGACGATCTCGCCTGCTTTCATCACCAACACCCGGTCAGCAATCGCGCGGACGACAGAAAGATCATGGCTGATGAACAAGTAACTGAGGTCGAAACGATCTGACAGGTCGGCCAACAGGTCCAGTATTTGCGCCCGGATCGACACGTCCAGGGCTGAAACCGCCTCGTCCAGAACGATCAGATCAGGGCGCAGGATCAAGGCGCGCGCAATAGCAATGCGCTGGCGTTGGCCGCCGGAAAACTCGTGGATATATTTGTCCATGTCGCTGGCCTGCATGCCGACGGATATCAGGGCATCAGCAACCTCGGTCCGCCACTCAGGCGGGACATGATCGCGCAGATGAAAGGGTTCCGCCACCAGGCGGGCAACCTTCCAGCGTGGATTGAAACTGCCGTAAGGATCTTGAAACACCACCTGCACGCCCGAACGCAACGCATTTGGCATGAAAGGCGTAACCTTTTGACCAAACAGGCGAATTTCACCGGCCTGCAAAGCCTCTAATCCAAGGATAGCGCGGGTCAGGGTGGATTTTCCGCAACCACTTTCGCCGACCAGCCCAAGGTTTTCGCCCTTGTTCAGGGTAAAGCTGACATCGTTCACGGCCTTGAATGGCGGTGGTCTTGAAAACAACCCTGTGCGCGGCAGCACATAGGTCCGGGTCGCATTTAGCACTTCAAGCAAGGGTTCGTCTTGAGCCCGCTGGGTTCGTTTGGGTACATGACTGGATGCTTCAAAAAGCTGCCGTGTATAGGGATGGCGCATTTCGCGAAAAACATCAGCGGTCGCACCAGCCTCGACTATCTCGCCATGCTGCATCACGGCGACCTGATCGGCGATGCCGGACACCACGGCCAGATCATGGGTGATCAGCATCAGCGCCATGCCTTCTTCGGCAACAAGGGATTTCAGCAGGTCGAGAATTTGTGCCTGCGTGGTCACGTCCAGCGCCGTTGTTGGTTCATCGGCGATCAGCAGTTTGGGCCGTAAAGCGATGGCTAAAGCGATGCAAACCCGTTGCCGCTGCCCGCCGCTTAATTCGTGTGGATAGCGATCAAGTGGAAATTCTTTTGCAGGCAAGCCGACACGGTTCAGCTTTTCACGCGCGATTACCATGGCTTGGCTTTTGGTCGCGCGCCCGTGAATTATCAGGGTCTCGGCCACTTGTGCGCCGATGGTTTGAACCGGGTTCAAGGCGGTCATTGGTTCCTGAAAAATCATACCAATTTCGGCGCCCCGGATTTGGCACATCGCGTCTTCCGGCAGAGCCAATAAATTGCGCGTTTCTCTGTCTTTCAAGTCGGCAACGCCGCTGACGACCGAGCCGCCCGGTTGCAATCCCATCAACGCCAAAGCGGTCATTGATTTGCCCGACCCGCTTTCACCAACAACCCCAAAGACCTGCCCGGCCTCGATCTGAAAACGCAGCGACTTCAGGATCGGCAGGGATCCAATCGACAGGCACAGATCATCGACGCGCAGCAACGTCATTCGCGTGACCTGCGAATTTTCGGGTCCAGAATATCGCGCAACCCGTCGCCCATCAGGTTCAATCCCAGAACCGTCAGCACAATCGCCATTCCCGGAAACAACGCCAAATGCGGGGCGAATGAAATCAGGGTCTGGCTGTCGGCCAGCATCCGGCCCCAGCTGGGTGTCGGAGGTTGTGCGCCAAGCCCGACATAGGACAACGCTGCCTCGGCCAGAATGCCAAGGCTGAACTGAATGGTGCCTTGTACAATCAACAGGTTAGCGATGTTTGGCAGGATATGTTCAAGTGAAATCCTGAACCGGCTTTTGCCCGCCACCCGTGCCGCCAGAATGTAATCCAACGTCCAGATCGACAGCGCCCCGCCGCGTGAAATCCGCGCGAAAACTGGGATGTTGAAAATGCCAATCGCGATGATTGCGTTAAGGGCCGAGGGGCCGAAAACCGCGGTGATCAGGATCGCAATCACAAGCGAAGGGAAGGCAAACACAAGGTCATTGCCGCGCATGATCACTTCGTCCAGCCAGGACCCGTGATTGGAGGCCGCCCACAGGCCCAGCGGCACACCAAGGGTGATGCCGATGCCTACCGCAACAATCGCCACAGCAATCGATGTGCGTGCGCCGACCATGATCATCGAGAAAATATCCCGCCCGAAATGATCGGTGCCAAACCAGAATACCGCACTCGGTGTTTTCAACTTGGCCGAGATCGTCAGGGTCTGCACGTCATAAGGTGTCCACAGAAATGATGCCAAAGCTGCCAGCAGAAAAACCGCGAAAATCGCACCGCCAAGAACAAGGGTTTTGGGCAGTTTCATCCGCGTTTCCTTAGGCGTGGATCGACGGCGGCATAGGCGATATCAACGACGAACGTAACAGTGATAACTGCGAAGACCAGCAGCATGACAACGCTTTCCACGACCACCAGATCACGCTGGGTAATGCCTTGAAAAATAAGGCGTCCCAGGCCCGGCAGGAAGAAGACATTCTCGATGATGATCGCGCCGGCCATCAAAAAGGAAAACTGCATACCGATGATTGTCAGCACCGGAATCATCGCGTTCCTGAGGGCGTGGCGGGTGATGGATTGGCTGCGCGTCAGACCCTTGGCGCGGGCGGTGCGGATGTAATCCTGATCCAGCGTGTCCAGAACGCTGGATCGCATGATCCGCGCCAGAATTGACGCCTGCGGCAATGCCAGAGCGATGGCTGGCAGGGTCAGGGACTTCATCGCCACAAAAACCCCTTGGTCCCATCCCGGAAAACCGCCAGCGGAAAACCATCTGATTTTTATCGCAAAAATCAACACCAGGATCATCGCAAACCAAAAGTTCGGCACCGCAATGCCAAGCTGGGTAACGCTCATGATGCCAAGATCAGCGACTTTGCCGCGATACGATGCGGCGATCAGGCCGACCGGAAAGGCAATCGCTGTAGACAGGATCAAGGCAAAAATCGCCAATGGCAGACTGACCCAAACCCGCGCGAGGATCAGTTCGGTCACTGGAACGCGGTAGGTATAAGACGTGCCAAAATCACCCGTTAACATGCCGCCGACCCAGTTAAGATATCGGGTCACAACGCTGCCACCCAACCCCAATTGGTCGCGCAGCGCCGCCACCGTATCGGGTTCGGCATTCAGGCCCAGCATGAACGAGGCCGGGTCGCCCGGTATCACTTCGATCACCGCAAAAATGACAATCGACGCCGCCAAAAGGCTGAGCGTCAGAGAGATCAATCGCGTGGTGGCAAAGCGTAGCATAGCCCGGATGCTAGAGAGGCGGGCGCGTCCGGTCTAGGGGGGAAATCAGCGAAAACGGGCGTACACAATGCGTACACAACCTGTGCATACAAAATCGACGCGGATTTGGCTGCAGGATGTGGAGCTTTGGAGTGGTTTCAGTGTCAAGAAAATCGAAAACACCTGATCGCGTGTCTAGGCGAAACGGACTAGCGACCGGCTTTACGTGCCCCTCGCAGCATCGAAACGGTATAGATCACGAGCGCGGTCCAGATCATCGAAAACGCGATCAGTTGGGCCTGCCCGAAGGGTTCGTGAAAAATAAAAACCGCGACCAGAAAGATCAGGGTCGGGGCGACGTATTGCAGGATGCCGATGGTCGAAAGGCGCAAGCGTTTTGCGCCGTTGGCGTAGATGATCAACGGAATCGCGCTGACCGGTCCGGCCCCCAACAACAGCCACGTGTCCCGTGTGGTTTCCGTCAGAAAATGGCTTTCGCCGCTGATGATCAGATAGGTGATATAGGCCAGCGCAAAAGGCGTCAGCAGCAGGATTTCCAGGGTGAAGGCCTGATTTGGGCCAATCGGCAGTGATTTCTTGAAATAGGCATAAAGCCCCCATGTCAGGGTCATTACCAGACCCTGGGCTGGCAATCTGCCGGCCTCGACCGTCAGAACAACCACGGCGGCGACGGACAAAGCGATTGCAGACCATTGGGCGGTGCTTAGACGCTCGCGCAGAAATACGGCGGCCAGAAAGATGCTGAATAACGGGTTGATATAGTACCCGAGGGCGGCCTCCATCGCGTTGCCCGAGGTGATCGCCCAGATGTAAAACCCCCAGTTTATCCCAATCAGCGAGGCGGTCACCACGCCCATTGCCAGCATACGCGGATTAAGGAGGGCGGCTTTCAGATCGCGCGTGCGGCCGGTTGCCAGTAGTACGGCAAATGCAACAGGGATCGACCAGATCACCCGATGGGCAATCACTTCGGTGGGTGGAAAATGATCCAAAGCTTTCATGTAAAGTGGCAGAAAACCCCACATCAAATATGCTGACAGGGCAAAGCCAAGGCCGGATAGGCTGTCTTCGTTCTTGGCCTGCATTCCGGTCTCCGGTTCTGGTGGTTTGGACCTATCCTAATCGCCAGGCCGCTGCCACCGGAATGTCACGTGGGGTGCGGACGAAAATATCTTTGACTTATCGGTAAATGGGTGTAAATCGCAGTCAGGCACTGACGATGGCGTCGTCAGGCGAGCATATCTCGCCCGCCTGCGGGAGAGCCCGCAATTTGTCCTGTACGCCCGGATTGTTTTCCGGGGCTGTCAGACAAGACCCCCGGTATAAGACCGGAGGTCAAAATGAATATCCACACCACAACACGGCCCGAAATGCAGCAGTTCCACAACGGCGACAAGGCGGTTTTGCCGTTCGCGCAGGCGGAATACGAAACGCGGCTGAACGGCTTGCGGGCGATCATGGCGCAAGCCGGGGTGCAGGCTGTTGTCCTGACCAGCATGCACAACATCGCCTATTATTCCGGGTTCCTTTATTGCAGCTTCGGGCGACCTTACGGGTTTGTCGTGACGCAAAGCGATGCCGTTACGATTTCAGCCGGGATCGATGGCGGCCAGCCGTGGCGGCGCTCGGCCTTTGAAAACATCGTTTATACCGACTGGCAGCGCGATAATTACTGGCGCGCCGTGCAGTCGGTTTCGGGCGTTGGCAAGGTTGTCGGTTTTGAGGGCGATAACTTGAACCTGCAACAGTTTGAAAAGCTGAACGGCTATCTTGCGCCCAGCAAAGTTGTCGATCTGGCAGGCGACACGATGCGCCAGCGGATGGGGAAATCAGCGGCGGAAATCACCCTGATCCGGGAAGGGGCACGGGTGGCGGATGTTGGCGGTTACGCTGTGCGCGACGCGATCCGTGCGGGAACGCGCGAGATTGATGTCGCGATGGCCGGGCGGGACGCGATGGAGCTTGAGATTGCCAAATCGCAGCCGGATTCGGAAATGCGCGACAGTTGGGTTTGGTTTCAGTCGGGGCTGAACACGGACGGCGCGCATAACCCGGTGACGATGCGCGCCCTTGAGAGCGGCGATATCCTGAGCCTGAATACCTTCCCGATGATCTCGGGGTATTACACCGCTTTGGAGCGTACGTTGTTTCTGGGCGAACCGGACACAGCGTCGCTGGCAATCTGGCAGGCGAATGTCGGGGCGCATGAACTGGGGTTAAGCCTGATCAAACCGGGAGCCAGTTGTTCGGGGATCACGCATCAGATCAACCAGTTTTTCGCGGAACGTGATTTGCTGAAATACCGGTCGTTTGGTTACGGGCATTCTTTCGGCATCCTCAGCCATTATTATGGCCGCGAGGCGGGGCTGGAGTTGCGCGAGGATATCGACACGGTACTGGAGCCGGGCATGGTGGTGTCGATGGAGCCGATGCTGACGATCCCCCAAGGCATGCCGGGTGCCGGTGGATACCGCGAGCATGATATCCTGATCGTGACGGAAAACGGGGCGGAAAACATCACCGGCTTTCCCTATGGGCCTGAGCACAACGTGATCGCTTAAGGGCGCGAAATCTGGCAGCATGGCCCAAAGGCGAGGGGCCATGCTGCGACTGATCTTTGTTTTCGTTTTGCTTATGGCGGCGTTTCAAGCGCGGGCGCAGCACCCTGTTGGGTTAGAACTGGTTCTGGCGATGGATGTTTCAACCAGTGTGGACGAGGCGGAATTTCAATTGCAACAATTCGGGTTGGCGGGGGCGCTGCTGGACCCAACCGTTCAACAGGCTATCGAGGCGACGGGAGGTGTTGCGATCAGCTTTGGCAGATGTTCGTCGATGTATCTCTCAACCAGTTCGTCAACGGTGGCTTCACGTCATTGGGCACAGTTGGGCAGCCCGCCAGGCTTGGGACGCTGGCCTTCGATTTCTACGCTGGGCCGGTGTGGCGCTTTGATGATGGCAATGAGCTGTGGGTGGATGTGGCCTCAGGCAATTTCAGCAGCCTAGACAACGAAGCCTTGCTGGCCGGAGGCAATCCGCTGGCGATTGAAGCAGCTCCCGGCATCTGGGAAATCGTCCAGTTCGGAACGGCCGCGCTGCAAAGTCCCGGACGCTGGAAACTGACCCATCTGCTGCGCGGCCAGTTCGGCACGGAAAGTTCGATCGCCAATCCGGCCCCAACCGGGGCGCGGCTAACCGTGCTAGCGAATCCCTTGGTGAATCATCTGACCGGATCAGTATGATGGTGGACCGTATGAACGCGTCAAATTCGCAGGCTGGCGAAGGTTTGCAGACCGCTCTGTCTCAGATCGCTACAGCAATAGGGGAGATCCGAGAGCAAGTCGCAGCTACTGGCGAAACGGCCTCCTCGACGATGACAAAAGGTGCCGAAAACCTTTTGGTCATCATGAATGAAACCCTTGCAGGCATCCGGGATAATACGTCTGAGGGGACGGTCGCGATGAAGGCTGCCGCCGATGAAATGCGTCAAGCAGCAGAAAGCTTCCGGGATGAATTGAGTGCTGC
>DJBQ01000003.1 GCA_002430125.1 Rhodobacterales bacterium UBA5972 | reverse complement strand
GACTGGGACCTCTGCAAAATGTTCATGATTTTCGGGGTGGCCGAGGATCACGACAGCAACCCGATCAAAATCGGTCTGGGCAAGCTGAAAGCCAACGGTGCCAAGGTCATCGGGGTGAATCCGGTACGGTCGGGCTATAATGCGATTGCGGATGAATGGGTCGGGATCACGCCCGGCACTGATGGCTTGTTCATTATCGCGCTGATCCACGAGCTGCTGAGGGCTGGCCAGGTCGATCTGGATTACCTGATCCGCTATACCAACGCGCCTTTCCTGGTGAACGACGACGAAACCTCGTCCGAGCATGGCCTGTTTTTGCGCGACAAAGACGGCAAACCGCAAATTCTTGATCGCGCCAACGGCAAACCCGTTGCCTTTGACAAAAAGGGCATTAAGGCCGATCTGGCCGGGCATTACCGGCACGCCGGTGTCACACATCGCCCGGTTTTCCAGCTGCTGGCCGAGAAATATATCGGTGACGAAAACGCACCCGACGCTGTGGCGGCGCAGTGCGGTATCCCAGCCGAACAGATCAAACGCATCGCTGCCGAACTGGCGCATGTGGCGTTTCAGCAGGAAATCACCATCGAACAACCCTGGACCGACTGGAAGGGTGAAAAGCACGACAAAATGATCGGCCGCCCGGTGGCGTTCCATGCGATGCGCGGAATATCGGCACATTCTAACGGCTTTCAAACCTGCCGTGCGCTGCATGTGTTGCAAATCCTGTTGGGTTCAGTCGAGGTTCCCGGTGGCTTTCGTTTCAAGCCCCCCTATCCGAAACCCGTCACCGCCCACCCAAAACCGCATTTCGGCGTCACCCCCGGCAAACCGCTGAACGGCCCGCATCTGGGATACGTGCAAGGCCCCGAAGACCTTGGCCTTAAACCTGACGGCACGGCCGCGCGGATAGACAAGGCCTATACCTGGGAAAACCCGATGTCAGCGCACGGCATGATGCATATGGTTATCAGCAATGCACATGCCGGGGACCCCTACAAAATCGACACGCTGTTCATGTATATGGCCAATATGGCGTGGAACTCGTCGATGAATACCAGCGGCGTCATCAAGATGCTGACGGACAAGGATGAAACCGGCGAATACGTCATTCCGCACATCATCTATTCCGACAGTTATTCCAGTGAAACCGTCGCCTTTGCCGACCTGATCCTGCCTGACACAACTTATCTCGAACGCCACGATTGCATCAGCTTGCTGGATCGCCCGATCTGCGAAGCCGAGGCCGTTGCCGACAGCATCCGCTGGCCGGTGGTTGAACCTGATCGGGATGTGCGCGGTTTCCAATCTGCCCTGATCCAACTTGGCGCGCGGCTTGGCTTGCCCGGCATGGTGAACGAGGATGGCTCGGCCAAATACCAGGACTATGCCGATTATATCCAAAACCACGAACGCCGCCCCGGCGTCGGCCCCCTGGCTGGATTTCGTGGTGCGGATGGCAAAGGCAAAGGCCGGGGCGAGCCAAACCCCAACCAAATTCAGGCCTATATCGACAATGGCGGCTTTTGGATCGACCACGTCCCGGATGAAGCACGCTATTTCAAACCGTGGAACGCCGGCTATCAGGACTGGGCCGTCGAGCGTGGGTTTTTCGACGCCCCGCAGCCTTATCTGTTCCAAATCTATGTCGAACCGATGCAGAAATTCCGTCTGGCCGCCCAAGGCCATGGCGACCACCAGCCGCCGGATCACTTGCGCGCCCAAGTTGCCGCAGCGATGGATCCGCTGCCGATCTGGTATCAGCCATTTCAGGAAACCCATGTCGACTTGGACGAATATCCGGTGCATGCGCTGACCCAACGCCCGATGGCGATGTATCATTCATGGGGCACGCAAAATGCATGGCTCCGGCAAATCCACGGTACCAATCCGCTCTATGTCTCAGGCGAGATTTGGGCCAAACACGGGTTTACCGAGGGCGATTGGGCGCTGGTCACCTCGCATCACGGCAAGATCAAAGTGCCGGTTGTCAAAATGGATGCCCTGAACGCCAACACCGTCTGGACATGGAACGCTATCGGCAAACGCGCTGGCGCTTGGGCCTTGGACGAAAAAGCCCCCGAGGCGACCAAAGGCTTTTTGCTGAACCATTTGATTGATGAACTTCTGCCAGCCCGTGGCGACGGCCTGCGCTGGTCAAATTCAGACCCAATTACCGGCCAAGCCGCATGGTTTGATCTGCGAGTCAAAATCGAAAAGACCACCAAAGGTGACGGCGTCAGCCAACCGCATATCCCCGCCCAGAAATCCCCGGTCGGCAAAGGGCCGAAAAACGTCACCTATGGGGATAAGTTCTGATGCGCGCGCACCGCATCACAGGCGGCGGTGGCGTCGGCCTTCACGTCACTGACCAAGGGTCGGTTGACGCGCCTGCGCTGTTGCTAATCCACGGCTGGGCTCAGGACCGCGACTGCTGGCAGAAACAAGCTCCCCTGGCGGCAACTCACCGCCTGATCACGCTTGATCTGCGCGGCCACGGTCAATCAGATGCACCACAAGTGGCTGAAATGTATAACGATACCGCGATGTGGGCCGCAGACATCAATGCCATCATCACGGCACTTGACCTCAACAAGCCGATCCTTGTCGGCTGGTCCTTTGGCAGCCGGGTGATCGCATCATACCTTGACCGCTTTGGTGACACCGCAATTGCCGGCGTCGTTTTGGCGGGCGGCGTCATCACCACCGGCAAAGCCCGCGAAGAAGATCGGAAGAGCGTC
>DJBQ01000034.1 GCA_002430125.1 Rhodobacterales bacterium UBA5972 | reverse complement strand
TTGGAAGAGGTCATCAAAGAGCATCCGGTGTTGTTGAACCGTGCGCCCACGCTGCATCGCTTGGGCATCCAAGCTTTCGAACCTATTTTGATCGAAGGCAAAGCCATTCAATTGCACCCGCTGGTGTGTTCCGCCTTCAACGCCGACTTTGACGGCGACCAGATGGCGGTACACGTACCGTTGTCACTGGAAGCACAGCTGGAAGCCCGCGTTCTGATGATGTCGACAAACAACGTTCTGTCGCCAGCCAACGGTAAGCCGATCATTGTTCCGTCACAGGATATGATCCTAGGCATCTATTATATCACGCTGGAACGCGAAGGCCAAAAAGGCGAAGGCATGACCTTCTCGTCGATGGACGAGGTCAACCATGCGCTGAACGCCGGTCTTGTGCACCTGCACACCAAGATCAACTGCCGCATCCGTCAGGTTGACGAAGAAGGTAACGAGATCGTGCAGCGTTACGAAACAACCCCCGGCCGCGTTCGTCTGGGCGCGCTGCTGCCGATGAATTACAAAGCACCGTTTGACATCGTCAACCGTCTGCTGCGCAAGAAAGAGGTCGGCGAGGTCATCGACACCGTTTACCGTTATTGCGGCCAGAAGGAATCGGTGATTTTCTGTGACCAGATCATGCGTCTGGGTTTTCAGGAAGCATTCAAAGCCGGGATTTCCTTTGGCAAGGATGACATGGTCATCCCCGACAGCAAGTGGACCATCGTCAATGGCACCCGCGAGCAGGTCAAGGAATTCGAACAACAGTATATGGACGGCCTGATCACTCAGGGCGAAAAGTACAACAAAGTTGTCGATGCCTGGTCGAAATGTTCCGACACGGTTGCTGACGCGATGATGGGCGAGATTTCGGCCATGAAGCGCGACAGCGAAGGCGCGCAGATGGAACCGAACTCGGTTTACATGATGGCCCATTCCGGGGCGCGTGGATCACCTGCCCAGATGAAACAGTTGGGCGGGATGCGCGGACTGATGGCCAAGCCAAACGGCGAGATCATCGAAACGCCGATCATCTCGAACTTTAAGGAAGGTCTGACCGTTCTTGAATACTTCAACTCGACTCACGGCGCCCGCAAAGGTCTGGCCGATACCGCGCTTAAAACCGCGAACTCGGGCTATCTGACACGGCGTCTGGTTGACGTGGCGCAGGACTGTATCGTTCGTCAGGACGATTGCGGCACTGACCGCCGGATCACCGCCCGCGCGGCGGTTAACGATGGTGAAGTTGTGGCGTCTCTGTCCGAACGGATCCTTGGTCGTGTTGCTGGCGAAGACGTGTATCGCCCAGCCACCGAGGAATTGCTGTGTCGTGAACACGAACTGATCGACGAACGGATGGCGGACCTTATCGAAGCGGCTGGTGTTCAGTCGTTCCTGATCCGCAGCCCGTTGACCTGTGAAGCCGAAGAAGGCGTTTGCGCCCAATGTTACGGTCGTGACCTGGCCCGTGGTACCCGCGTTAACCTTGGCGAAGCTGTCGGCATCATTGCTGCACAGTCGATCGGCGAGCCGGGCACTCAGCTGACAATGCGGACTTTCCACATTGGCGGGATCGCACAAGGTGGTCAGCAGTCGTTCCAGGATGCGTCGCATGATGGTGTGATCAGCTTGCGCAATGCCAATGTTCTGAAAAACGCTGACGGCGACCAGGTTGTCATGGCGCGGAACATGGAACTGGTCGTGTCCGATAAAGCCGGAACCGAGCTTGCCAGCCATAAAATGGGCTATGGTACGCGCGTATTGGTCAAGGACAAAGCCACGGTTAAACGCGGCGACAAACTGTTTGAATGGGATCCGTACACATTGCCGATTATCGCAAGTGTGGATGGTGTCGCCAAGTTTGTTGACCTGACTGCCGGTATCTCGATCCGCGACGAAACGGATGATGCGACCGGGATCAGCCAGAAGATCGTAACCGATTGGCGTGCAGCGCCGCGCGGTAATGATCTGAAACCTGAGATCATCGTGATGGACGCGGTAACGGGCGAACCGGTTCGCCAGAAGAACGGCAACCCGGAAGTCCACGCCATGTCAGTTGACGCGATTTTGTCTGTCGAAGATGGCCAGACAATCCGTGCCGGTGACGTGCTTGCGCGGATCCCGCGCGAAGGTGCCAAGACCAAGGACATCACCGGGGGTCTTCCTCGTGTGGCTGAATTGTTCGAAGCCCGTCGCCCGAAAGATCACGCGATCATCGCGGAAATCGACGGTTATGTGCAATACGGGCGCGACTATAAGAACAAGCGCCGCCTGTCGATTGTACCGGCTGACGACACGTTGGAACCGGTTGAATACATGGTGCCCAAGGGTAAGCACATTCCTGTTCAGGAAGGTGACTTCATCCAAAAGGGTGAATACATCATGGATGGCAATCCGGCACCGCATGACATTCTGGCGATCATGGGCATTGAGGCTTTGGCCGATTACCTGATCGACGAAGTGCAGGATGTGTATCGTTTGCAAGGCGTTAAGATCAACGACAAGCATATCGAAGTGATCGTGCGCCAGATGCTGCAAAAGTGGGAAATCACTGAAAGTGGCGGCACAACCCTTCTGAAGGGCGAGCATGTGGACAAGTCGGAATTTGACGCGGCCAATGCACGGGCGATTGCCAATGGGATGGAGCCGTGTAAAGGCGGGCCAATCCTGCTTGGGATCACCAAAGCCAGCTTGCAAACACGTTCGTTCATCTCGGCGGCGTCTTTCCAGGAAACCACGCGGGTTCTGACCGAAGCGGCAACGCAAGGCAAACGGGACAAGCTGATCGGTTTGAAGGAAAACGTCATCGTTGGTCGTCTGATCCCGGCCGGTACTGGTGGGGCAACCCAACAGGTCCGCAAGATCGCTGCCCAACGCGATGCAGCCGTGATCGAACAACGCCGTGAAATGGCCGAGGCCGCTGCATTGCTTGCCGCACCTCTGGACACGGATTTCGGTGTGCAGGACATGGAGCCCGACTCGGGCCTCGTTGAAACACCCGACGCGTTCAGTGAACCTCAACCGGAATAATCCCGGCCATACGAAAACATCAAAGCCCCTGCCCGAAACGGCGGGGGCTTTTTGCTTTGGGGCGCCCTGCCATAGCC
This sequence comes from Rhodobacterales bacterium UBA5972, assembly GCA_002430125.1. Classification (GTDB taxonomy): domain Bacteria; phylum Pseudomonadota; class Alphaproteobacteria; order Rhodobacterales; family Rhodobacteraceae; genus UBA5972. The sequence goes on along the minus strand of DJBQ01000034.1, from coordinate 2,844 downwards.
CACGGTGAAATCAACCCTAAACTCCGGTCATAGAGTCCCTGCGAGTCGGTCTTTTTGTCCAACCTAAACCTATGGCCAATAGGCATCTGTCGGTACGCCATGCAAAGAGATGCGGCGATTGTCGCGATGATTTTAACGGTAAGGATTGCCAAAATGAATTTCACCCAATTGCGCAGACTGTCGATTGCCGCGCTCGCTTTTGTGCTGTCGTTTGGGGCGCAGACACAGGCACAGGTGACCTTGGGTGAATTGCACATCCGCAACGGCCTTTACACATTTTCGGACCGGATGAACACGTATCACGCCAAGATGGAACATGTACTGGGCAACGATTATCAAGGCTTTGATAACGCCGGTCTGAAGGTCTTGAACGAGGATGTGGCGGTCTTGGCGGCGCTGGCAGAAGGCATCATTGATCATCCGGCACCTAAGGCAGGCAATGAGGCCTATGCAGGTTTGGTTGCGGGCTTGAAAGCCAGCGTCGACGCGCTGCAGGCGGCCACCAGAAACGGAGACGCTGCAGCAGCCAAAGCGGCAATTGGCGGGTTGAAACCTGCCTATGCCAAGCTGTTCGCCAAGTTTGGCTAAGCAAAAATTCTTTATACCCGGCTCCAATCTGTCGGGTATAAAGCGCTATGCGCCGATCTCTCCTTGTCATTCAGGTCCATGAGACCGGTTGCGCGAACCCGATTACAGTGCGACGGGGCGAGGCTTTGCACCCGACCGGACATAAAGTTTTTTGGGACGGGCATCGTTGGCTTTGCGCGATTGCACAGAACGGTCGCTAAGGTTGGGTGCCGCTTCGTAACCTTACTGTTGCCACCGACGAAAACGCGTCGCTTTTGCGCTAGCCTATTGCGCGCAGGTTTGATCAAACTGCATGCAACCCAGCAAACCGGATACCGATGCCCCTTTCTGACAATATGCGCGGCGCTTTGCTGATGATGGCCTCGATGGCCGCGTTCACTGTGAACGATACGTTTTTCAAAACTGTCGCCGAAGAAGTGCCGCTGTTACAGGCGATCATGATCCGTGGCGCCATGACGACCATTCTGTTGGCGGTCATGGCGGTCGTTCGGGGCGCGTGGCTGGTGCGGATCCCTTTGGCCGACTGGAAGATCATCGGCTGGCGGACATTTGCAGAAATAGGGTCCACATATTTCTTCCTGTCCGCCCTGTTTCACATGCCTATCGCCAATCTTTCGGCAATTCTGCAATCTTTGCCGCTGGCGATCACTCTGGCCGGGGCATTGTTCTTTCGCGAGAAAGTCGGCTGGCGACGTTACGGTGCGATTGCCATCGGATTCTGCGGAGTGCTGCTGATCGTAAGACCCGGCACCAGTGGATTTGACATCTATTCATTATATGGCCTTATCGCGGTCGCCTTTGTGGTGCTGCGCGACCTTTCAACCCACCGGTTAAGCCGCGCGGTACCCTCGGTAAGTGTCGCGCTGATAACCGCGGTCGCGATCACCAGCTTTGGCGCGTTCGGCAGCGCAATCGAAGGCTGGCAACCGGTCGAGTTTGCCTCGGTCGCCAGACTGTCTGGTGCGGCGTTCTTTATCGTTGGTGGCTATCTGCTTAGCATCATGGTGATGCGGGTGGGTGAAATCGCGGTGGTGTCGCCATTTCGGTATACTGCCCTTATCTGGGCAATCACGCTTGGCTATTTGGTTTTCGGCAACGTGCCAAGCAGATGGACCATAATTGGCAGTATTATTGTGGTCGGGATGGGGATTTACACATTCTATCGGGAACACAAGTTGCAAAAGCGGATTGCCTGACCTCGGGCTGTTGACAAGCCCTGCGACTCCCCGTATTAGCCGCGCTACCTGAGGAAGGGATAACATCTTTTTCGCAGGCAAAGCCAAAATTAGGCAAATCATGATCCTGGTGCAAGCCACGATCCTCTGGAATTCCAGCCGCAGTGCTTCCCGAAGAAAATTAGGGAACACTTGCGGTTCTTGGTGTGTTGTCGAATGACGATGCACCTGAACGAGTTTGAAATGGGTTATACGGGGACGTCCGAATGCCAACGATCCAACAGCTGATCCGCAAGCCGCGGCAGCCAAAAGTAAAGCGCCAGAAGTCACAGCATCTGCAGGCATGTCCGCAGAAGCGCGGCGTCTGCACGCGCGTCTATACAACGACACCAAAAAAGCCGAACTCGGCTATGCGGAAGGTCGCCAAAGTTCGGTTGACCAACGGTTTTGAGGTGATCAGCTATATTCCCGGTGAAAGTCACAACCTTCAGGAACACTCGGTGGTTCTGATCCGTGGCGGCCGTGTAAAAGACCTTCCAGGTGTGCGTTACCACATCCTGCGCGGTGTTCTCGATACACAAGGCGTTAAAGATCGTAAGCAGCGCCGTTCGAAGTACGGCACGAAGCGTCCTAAGTAAGGAATATAGAATATGTCACGTCGTCACGCCGCTGAAAAACGCGCAGTACTGCCAGACGCAAAGTTTGGTGATATCGTTCTGACTAAGTTCATGAACAACCTCATGGTCGATGGCAAAAAAGCCGTCGCCGAGCGTATCGTTTACAACGCATTTGATCGCGTTGAAGCAAAATTGAAGAAATCTCCTGTGGAAGTCTTCCATGAGAGCCTTGAGTTGATCAAGCCATCCGTCGAAGTGCGCTCGCGCCGCGTCGGTGGTGCGACTTATCAGGTTCCTGTTGAAGTCCGCCCAGAGCGCCGCGAAGCATTGGCCATCCGCTGGTTGATCGCTGCTGCGAAAAAGCGCAACGAGAACACAATGGAAGAGCGCCTTGCTGGTGAGCTGATGGATGCGGTCAATGGCCGCGGCACAGCCGTTAAAAAGCGCGAAGACACTCACAAGAT
>DJBQ01000036.1 GCA_002430125.1 Rhodobacterales bacterium UBA5972 | reverse complement strand
CGGTAAATTGGTACCCGACGAAGAAACCGGGGATGACCGGCGGTTTAAGAACGAAATGTGGAAAACAAACCCGTATTTCAATTTCGTCAAACAACAATACCTGATGTCGTCCGAGGCGATTGAAAAGGCTGTGGAAAACTTGGAAGGGCTGGAAGAACACGACCGCAAGCGGGTGAATTTCTTTGCCCGCCAAATCGTTGATCTGATGGCGCCGACAAATTTTCTGGCAACGAATCCGGATGCTTTAGAAAAAGCTGCCGCCACACAGGGGCAATCGCTGGTTGACGGGCTGGAAAACCTTGTGCGCGATGTCGAGGCAAATAGCGGCGCTTTATCGGTGACGCTGTCAGACCCGGATGCGTTCGAGGTTGGTGGCAACATCGCCACCAGCGAAGGGTCGGTGGTGTTTCAGAACCGGATGTTCCAACTGATTCAATACGCGCCGAAAACCGAAACGGTTTACAAAACACCGCTGATCATTTTCCCGCCATGGATCAACAAGTTTTATATTCTGGACCTTAAACCGCAAAACAGCCTGATCAAATGGGCGGTGGAGCAGGGGATCACGGTTTTTGTCGTCAGTTGGGTTAATCCCGACGCGTCTTATGCCGATGTCGGGCTTGATACCTATATGACCGAAGGGTTCATGACGGCGATTGATCAGGTGAAAGCCATCACTGGCGAAAAGCAGATCAACGCAATTGGGTATTGTATCGCAGGCACCATGCTGTCGATCGCGCTGGCCTATATGGCCAAGAAGAAAGACAAATCCGTCAAGTCTGCGACGTTCTTTACCACGATTGCCGATTTCGCTGAACCCGGTGAAATGGGGGTGTTCCTTGAAAGAGATTTTCTTGAAGGGATCGAAACTGAGGTCGATAAACACGGCTATTTGCACCGGTTTTTCATGCAGCGGACGTTTTCGTATCTGCGCGCCAATGATCTGGTTTACGCCCCGGCGATCCGGTCATACATGCTGGGCGAAGCGCCACCGGCGTTTGATTTGCTTTATTGGAACGGCGACAGCACCAATCTTTCCGGGCGCCTGGCCAAGGAATATCTGCGACAGTTGTGTCAGGATAATGAACTGGCCAAGGGCGAGTTTGTGATGCTGGGCGAAAAGCTGAACCTTGGCGATATCCAAACCCCGATCTGCGCGATTGCCTGTGAGACTGACCATATCGCCAACTGGCAAAGCTCGTTTGCGGGGTTGAACCTTTATGGCGGCGACAAGACGTTTATTCTGTCGGAAAGCGGGCATATTGCTGGCATTGTGAACCCACCCAGCAAGAACAAGTACGGGCATTACACCAATGATGCGCCGATGATTGATCCGCAAAGCTGGAAAACCGGTGCGACCTATAATCAGGGATCGTGGTGGCCGCGTTGGAAAGATTGGCTGGCTGAACGCGCTGGTGGGCAGGTACCTGCCCGCAATCCGGGTGATTCGAGCCATCCGGTGATCGAAGCGGCACCGGGGTCTTATGTGAAGGTCAGGCCAAAGGATTGATTTTAGGCCGATTTCAAAAATAATGCCGCAGTGCAGCATTTGACACTTGAAATGCTGCACTGCGGCATGTATCTATGATCCAGAAGAAACAAACATCTCATCTGGAGAAAAATCATGACCAAGAACACATACGAAAACCCGTTCGCAAAAATGTTTGGCGACATGCCAGTTGACATGAACGCGTTTAACGACGTTTTCAAAAATTCAGCCGCCATGGGCGAAAAGTTTGCCAAAGTTGCTTTGGCTGCTGCTGAAAAGAACGCCGAGATTGCCAACAAATGGACAAAAGAAACGCTGGTTAAAGTTGCTGCTGCAACCAAAGCCCAGGCCGAGCCTGCTGACTATTCGAAAGTTGTCACCGACTTTACATCGACTTCGGTTGAAGCTGCTTCCGAGCATGTTGCTGCCTTCGCTGAAGTTGCGAAAAAAGTTCAGATGGACACAGTTGAATTGCTGATGGCCGCTGGCAAAGAAGTTCAGGCTGAAACAACTGCCGCTGTTAAAAAAGCAACGACAGAAGCCACAGACGCCGTGAAAAAAGCTACAGCGAAAGCTGCATAATCACCATTTCCTCCCGATTGGTGATTTAGAGAGCGGGTTCTGATGAGCCCGCTCTTTTTTTTTGTTTCATGCTGCGCTAGCATTGCTGCGGCGCAACATGAAAGGGCCACCGCATGACCGACGCAATCAAGACGCTTTTAATCAAGCGCTATGCCAGCAGGCGGCTCTATAACACTGAGACCAGCGATTATGTGACGCTGGAAGATATCGCAGGCTTCATCCGTGGCGGGCGCGATGTGCAGATCATTGATCTGAAAACCGGTGATGATCTGACCCGGCAATATCTTTTGCAAATCATCACCGAACACGAAAGCCGCGGCGAGAATGTCTTGCCGATCAATGTTTTGACCGATCTTGTGCGTAGCTATGCAGATCAGGCGCAAAGCTTCGTGCCGGATTTTCTGGCGCAAAGCTTTGACATGATCAAAGAACAACAACAGGGCTTGATCGATAACTTTCAAAAAGTCCTACCCAGCCCGGTCAATGCAATGGGCGGGATCGAGGAATGGCAGCGCAAGCAACAGGAATTTCTGGAAGCGATGATGGGTGGTTGGGGTAAAAAGCCCGTGCCGCAGAAACCGGAACCTAACGCGGAAGACCTTGAAGCGATAAAACGACAATTGGCGGAATTGCAGGCAAAACTTTCGGGGCTTTAGCAGGGGTAGTTTGATGAGCGAATTCGGTACGCCTTATTGGTGGGAAGACGGCGCGCAATTGCCCGATCTGCCAGAAAAACCGCCGGCCAAGGCCGAGGTTCTGATCATCGGCGGGGGCTATACCGGCCTGAGTGCGGCGATTACCGCCAAACGCGCCGGTGCCAACGTGGTTGTCATAGATGCGATTGTTCCGGGCAAAGGTGCCTCGACGCGCAACGGCGGTATGTGTGGCGCGCATGCACGTGTGGCGGTTGGCGCGCTTGAGAAATCTTTTGGTCGGGACACCGCGATTGCGCTGTTGAACGAAGCCCCCAAAGCATTTGCCTATACGCGCGGCTTTATTCAGGATGAGGGCATCGCCTGTGACTTTGAACAAAACGGGCGGGTGGTTTTGGCAAACACCAGGAAACAATACCAAGGGCTAACGGCCTTGGCCAAAACGCTGCATGACTTAGCGGGCTATGACATGCGTGATGTGCCCAAGGCCGATCTTGGCGCGCATACATCGTCAAACGCCTATCAGGGCGCAGTTTTTTATCCCGATCACGGTGGCTTGCAGCCACGGAAGTTTCACGACGGCATGATGGCGATTGCGCTGCGCGAAGGGATCACCGTGGTGCAGAACTGTCCGGTTCTGGCTGTGCAGGGCCGCGAAGGCGCGTTTCAGGTTGAAACGGCGCAAGGCACTGTGGCGGCGGATAAAGTGATTTTCGCGACCAACGGCTATACACGAAAACCCTTTAACTGGCTGGCAAAACGGGTGTTTCCGTTGCCAAGCTTCATCATTGCCACCGAACAATTGCCGCCCGAGCTGATCGCGCGACTGGCACCGGGGCGACGGATGATGGTCGAAGCACGGATCAAACATTCCTATTACCGCGTCTCGCCTGATGGCACCCGGATCATTTTTGGCGGTCGGGCCGGGATGGTGCCTTACGGGCCGGAATTTGCTGCCAGACGGCTGCGCGCGACGATGCTGAATGTCTGGCCCGAGCTTGAGAAGGTCAAGATCACCCATTCGTGGCGCGGCTATACCGGGTTCACTTTTGAACAAGTGCCGCATGTAGGCCTGCACAAGGGCGCGCATTTTGCACTGGGTTATTCCGGCAGCGGCGTGGCTTTGGCGCCGTATCTGGGGATGAAAGCCGCCTATCAGGCGCTTGGTGACGTGCGCGGCGAAACCGCTTATTCCCGATCGACGCCGACGACACGGATTTTCTATCAGGGCGGCTATCCGAAATTTCTGATCCCGGCGGAGTTGTGGTATCGACAGGTGGTTGACCGCTTTGAGGCTTGGCAGGCTGCCCGTGACCAATAGGCCGCTGTGGGCTAATTACGCCGGGGCAGGTTCGAAACCGGAGGGCACATGCCTGAAACCCATACCCGCATGACCCTTTGGGGGATCGAGATTTTTCTGGCTGCGATTGAAGAAGGATCAATTTCGGCTGCCGCAAAACGTCTGGAGGCCAGTGTTTCGGCGGTCAGTCAGCAGATAACCAATCTGGAAACCGCCGTTGGTGCCCGCCTGATCGACCGCGCAGTGCGGCCTTTGGCGTTAACCCCGGCCGGTAATTTGTTTCGCAGACGCGCACGGGTGATCCTGAACGAGGCTTTGCAGGCACGCAACGAACTGGCGCTGCAAGACCTCAGCCAATTGACGCGTCTGCGGTTGGGGATGATCGAGGATCTGGACAGCGAAGTCACCCCGCGGCTGCTGTCGGATATGGCCGAGGAGCTAACGTCCTGCCATTTCGTGCTGGAAACCGGGGCCAGTTACCGGCTTGCGGATATGCTGGACAGCCGGACGCTCGACGTGATTGTAGCCGCCGATTTTGATCTTGCGACCGACTGGATGGAGGTGCATCCGCTGTTGAATGATCCTTATCTGGTGGTCGCGCCGCCCGGTGTCATCGATGAAACCGGTGATGTGCTGGCGCAATTGTTGGACCTTGCTTTCATCCGCTATTCCGGCCGGCAAATGATGGGGCGTCAGATCGAAACGCATTTGCACAAGCTTGGCCTGTCAATTCCGCATCGGTTCGAATTTGATAGCTATCACGCGATATTGGCGATGGTCGCCAGCGGGGCTGGTTGGGCAATAACGACGCCACTTGGTTATCGGCGCGCGCATCGTTTTCGCGATGATGTGGCGGTCATGCCCTTGCCGTTCGAAGGTTTTTCCCGGCGGATTTCGCTGTTTGCCCGCAACAAGGCGATGGACAGGATGCCGGCCGACATTGCTGCCCGTCTGCGTCCATTATTGCAAAACATGGTCGTCAGCCCGTCGATTGCGCGCCTGCCTTGGTTGGCAGATGTGCTGAAAGTGCTTTAAGTTTTTACTTCTGCTATCGAGGCAAGGATGCCACTGATGATCGCGTCAAGTTGGATGCGTGTCAGGCGTGCTGGCAGGCGCATGTCGCAGGCGCGCATCAGCATGGCGCGGGTTTTCGGCAAGTCGGGGATATTGCCGATGAATTTCCAATTCCAGAAGGCGCGTGCATTGTCATTGTGCAGACCAAAGATCGAGATCGGGGCGCCGTGGTTTTTGGAAACTTCCATCAATTTCCGGGCCTCGACCTCTGAAAACCCGACCAGATTAAACTGGATAGAATCCGGTGCGCGGGTTTCGGGCGGCAGGGGCTGTGGCACGTCGATATGTGGCGACGCGCCAAGCTGGGCGGCGACATAATCGTGATTGGCCAGACCATCGCGGACCCGCCGGTCGATCTCGGCAAATTGCGGTCGAATGATCGCCGCTGACAGGTTGTTCATTCTGAGATTGTATAGCGGCAGACTGTTTTGATATTCCGAAAAGCCATTGATATTCAGGCCGTGCTTTTGCCAGTTATGTTCGTAAGCACCCGACATAATTACCGCACGCGCGATCACGTCTTCATTATCGGTGATTAAAACGCCGCCTTCGCCGCCATTGACCAATTTGTAGGACTGAAACGAGAAACAGCCGATTTTGCCGATAGTGCCGATTTTCTGTTCGCCCCAGAGGGTGCCAAGCGAATGCGCGGCATCCTCAACAACCGGAATGCCGCGAGCTGTGCACAAGGCCATGATCGCGTCCATGTCAGATGTGTGGCCGCGCATATGCGAGATGACCACGGCACGGATTTGCGGCGTCAGTTTTGCCTCAAAATCCGCCAGATCGATGCGGTAATTGTCGCTAACCTCGACCAGTATTGGCAGCGCCCCGGCATGGATCACCGCCGAAGGCACGGCGGCGAAGGTGAAGGCCGGGATCAGGACATGATCGCCGGGACAGATGCCAAGTGCCTTGAGCGACAGGAAAATCGCCGAGGAACATGAATTTAACGCCAGTGCGTATTTCACGCCCATCAGGGCGGCGAATTCGGTTTCAAGTCGCGCCACCGGCGAAAGGCTGCCGTCAGGTGTTGTGTAGCGGAACAAATCGCCGGAATTAAGCAACGCCGTTACTTCGGCAATGGCGCTTTCAGGGATCGGCTCGGCGTCATAGACACTTGCGGTTGGTTTGCTCATGTTTCGTATTTTCCGAAATGCTGCTTCGGAAAAACAA
>DJBQ01000112.1:4675-7135 GCA_002430125.1 Rhodobacterales bacterium UBA5972 | reverse complement strand
AATGTTGGAATCAATCCACTAGCTTTCCTTCACTGGCACCGTGTAATTCAAAACGCGACGCCCGCCATCGGGATAGATCGTTTCACCAGTGATGTACGATGCATCGTCACTGGCAAGAAACGACACGACCGAGGCGATCTCGGACGGCTCGCCATACCGGCCCAGTGGAGTCCGGGATAAAATGGCGTTATTGCCTGCATCCGAAATGAACGCGCCTTTGATCATTTCCGTCATGATCGTGCCGGGTCCGACGCCCACCACACGAATGCCATGCGGGGCAAATGCGACAGCGGCAGTGCTGGTAACCTGGTTCATTCCGCCTTTGGAAATGGCGTAAGGGGCGACTCTGGGGTTGGCCAGACCCGAGTTGATCGATGACATGTTGACGATCACACCGCCCTGCCCTTGCGCGATCATCTGGCGGGCAGCGGCTTGAGTGCCGAAAAACGCACCTTTGAGGTTTACAGACATAGTGCGGTCATAAATCTCTTCGGTCACGTCGAGCCAATCCATAATGTGCGCGATACCTGCGTTGTTGACCATGATATCAAGCCTGCCGAATTTCGCGACTGCGCTGGCGATCAGCGCATCCACTTCGGCCACATATGCCACATCTGTTTTGACCGTATGCACACGGTCAGGCTGCCCGATTTCGGCGGCAGCCTCTGCCAGACGTTCAGTGTTAATATCGGCCATCACAACATTGGCCCCATCCGCCAACAACCGCTCAGCGCAGGCGCGTCCGATGCCTTGGGCCGCCCCGGTTACGATGGCGGTTTTTCCTTTGAACTTCATGTTCTCTCTCCCTTGATCACGACGGCTTCGACCGTCGGCCTGTTGTACGCGGCGCGGCCAAGCCCACGATCCACCTGAATGCGTCGTCCACCGCCTGAATTTTGGAAACTCATCATGTTGTGTTTCCTTAGCAAGAGGCAAGTCCCAGATGCGCCCGGAACCGCGTTTTGATGAATGTCGCATCACGCGGCGGCAGCGATCTGGGTAGGTTCTGGGCTGCTATCTTAAGGACGTACAAGCGTGGGCCTTTTGCGGGTTTCTTCAACTCAGCGCACAAGGCATCAACGTCTTTGATACTGCAAAGCACACGGGTTTCAGCAAAGCCGCAAGCCGCGGCAACGCCCGACAAGTTAATGCCCATTCCAGTGTGGCTGTCTTGCATACCGGTTTCACCGAAATGTTGATTATCCAGCACAATGATGTCCAGATTGGACGGCTTGGCCACCGCAATTGTCGCCATGGCCCCGAATGCCATCAGCATTTCGCCATCCCCTGTGATGACCATAACGCGCTTGTTCGGCTGCGCCTGCGCCAACCCTAATCCGGTCAGCGCCGCGCCGCCCATTGCACCCCACAAATAGTAATTGTCATCTGTGTCACCGTAAGCGTGAACATCATAACTGGGAGAGCCAAGACCGGTCACCACAAGCGCCCCATCCCGATTTTCCAGCAGTTTGGCGACAGCTTCGCGGCGGTTCATTGTTGCTTCTGTCATTTCGCTCACCACTTTTTCTTGCCAAGCAGACGCTGTGAAATCAGCACTGCGATCTGCCCATCGGCCTCATAGGCCATAGTCGCGGCCTGTTGTGTAATTTCAATCAAATCCTGACCCGTTTCGGCGCGCAGCACTGTCACACCTATGGCCTCAAGTGCTGGTTGCGTCGCTTGGCCCATTGGGACTTGCCAGGGGTTAAACTCATTCCACTCGCCACGCATTGTGATCAGCAACAAAAGCGGTGTGCGGGTTTGCACCGGCAACGATAGCATATTGATGCAATTGCCCACGCCGGATGACTGCATAAGAACCACACTGCGCATGCCACCAAGCCATGCCCCCGTGGCAATTGCAATGCCTTCTTCCTCGGTCGTCAGCACGTTGGTTTTGACGGTGGGGTCGGCAATCAAAAGATTGATCAATGTCGTGTGACCGGCGTCCGGAACGTAAGACATATGCCCGATATCGGCGGCCTTGAGCGTTTCATAAAGGGCGATTGGCCAATCTTGGCTAAGGTCGCGGGTGGCAGGTGCTGTCGTCACTGGATCGTCTCCTGACGTTACGGTTATTCTGTCCGGCCAGTGTCGCGATTGGCGAAATTTGTAGGCCAGATTATGGCCGACACAGCCGCAGATTTGGTAAAGCGGGGCGTATAGCTTGGTAGGTTATTAGCGGCGGCATAACAGTAACGAAGCGGCGCGCATATACAATATGTGCATATCTCTTCATCGCAGCGCAAAAAGGGACCAAATCGTGGCGTAAGATTGGTCCACTTGGTGCTGTCACACAAATTCGAACCAGTCTCGGCAAGGACAGTGACGTTGTCCTTTATGCCGCGCCTAACTGACGCCACTCAGCAAGAGCAGCGGTGCGGTTGAGCTTGAAATTGGCACGTGAATATAGATGTCTTTCCTGGTTGAAATGGTTGTGGACTGAGGCGTGTGCTGCAA
>DJBQ01000112.1:1037-4389 GCA_002430125.1 Rhodobacterales bacterium UBA5972 | reverse complement strand
AAACAAACCACTGCCAGGCAATGGGTCTGAATTCTCGGCCCGATTGTTGAGCCAGCGGCCCGCTTTCTGCCTGTCCACGTTGCCGATGACTTTCATCGCCGCCCCATAGGATCGCAGTTTGTCGGTCACCAAGCTATGCAGGTGCTGTGCCGTTTCATCGTTTTTCTGAGTAATTTCAATGCAGCCTTGCGATCCCGGCGCTTGGTCACAAAGGTTTCCGGAACTTCGCCCTCATGATCCACGGCACGCCAGAGATACCGCGTCTCTCCGTTGATCTTTACGAACACCTCGTCTAAATGCCACTGCCAATTTGAATAAGCCCGTATCTGGCTGATCCTTTTCTTGCGGATATCAGCTGCAAACACCGGGCCAAAGATTTCGGTCGAACCGTCGTAATGCATCGCGTTCGCCTCTCATCTCTTGCATGTATAAAGAAAACTGCTCCAAGCATCAGAAAGATGGGATTGGAGCGATTTTTGATTGCCTCTCCGAGAATGGCAGTATCTGATCAAACTGGGCGTGGTCGTTAGGTCCGCTGCCATCAGGCAATGTCAGAAGGAGTCATTCGAATGAGACAAGAAAGCGTCATGATCAATGACACGACGATTGCCGCCAGCCCGAAGGCCATTGGCGCTCCAGTGGGTGGCTATGGATCCGCGACTGACAAAGGGAATCAAGCTTGACCACCCTGCAGGCCGACCCCCCGCATTTCAGCGCAAATGATTTTTCCCGTCTTGCCCAAGACCATTTCCGCCTAGTGGGTACGCTTTCGCCGCTGTGTTCAGAACGTGATCAGAATATGCTGCTCCGCGAGGCAGACGGAAGCGGCTGGGTTCTCAAGATTGCTAACGCGAACGAAGATGCGACGCTGATCGACGCCCAGATCGCGGCCCTGAAACATATCGAAACGACAGCACCCGACCTGCCAGTGCCTCGAATTCACGAGGCTGAAAATGGATCAAGTGCGGTGACAATCAAGGGGTCGGACGGCCGCTTGCACCGCTTTTATGCCGTCTCTTATCTCGAAGGTGACATCGCAGGGTGTCTTGCTCTCGGGCCCCGTGATTACCGCAGGATCGGCGCCGGAATTGCTCACCTCGGCAGGGCCCTGCGCGGGTTCGCGCACCCCGCGATTACTGGACGTCAGCTTTCATGGGACGTTCGGGAGGCAGCGGTATGCCTTACCCAAGTCGCGCATTTACCTGAGACGACACCGAAGGCTGCGGTGACTGCACATCTTAGGCATTTCCTGACTGACACGTTGCCAAGGTTCGCCGCGCTGCGCGCGCAAACGATTCATGGCGACGTGCACGGCCACAACCTGATCTTCGGCCCCGTCAATGCGATCGCCGGTTTTATCGACTTCGGCGATCTGCTTCATGCACCACTGGTGTTCGATCTTGGTTGCGCACTTGGTGATTTCATTACCCGAGCTGCGGACGCTCAGGTTATCATGGAGGCGCTGGTTTCGGGCTACAACGAGGTTACGCCGCTGGAGGAAGCGGAAATCGACGTTCTTTACGATGTAATGCTCGCGCGGCAAGCAATGGGCATGGTGATAAATGCCTATCGCCTTGCCATCACACCTGAGGCGCCAAACTACATGGTCGATGCCGGCTTCGGGGCGCCCGAGGCGTTTGAGGCACTGTACAACATCGGCTGCAATGCCGCGACCGCGATCTTCCGCAGAGCCTGCGGCCTGCCTACCCGCCATAAAACCGAAAGCGTCAGGGAACTTGTCGAGCGACGGAAGAAGGTCATGGGATCCAGACTTTACGTTTTCTACGATCCGCCGCTTCACATGGTCAGGGGTGAAGGCGTCTGGCTGATCGACGACAACGGGCGACGATACCTGGACTGCTATAACAACGTGCCAATCGTGGGGCATTGCCATCCACGCGTCACCAATGCGATTGCGCGGCAAATCCGCATCCTGAACACCAACACCCGCTACCTTGGCGAACAAGTGCTGGATTATGCCGAACGGCTCGGTGCTTTGACCGGCGGCGAACTGACAGCCTGCGCCTTCGTCAATTCCGGCTCAGAGGCTAACGATATCGCGTGGCGGATGGCGCGGGCCTGGACCGGCAACCCTGGCTTTATTTGTCAGGAATTCGCCTATCACGGGATTACCGAGGCGATTGACGCAGTGTCACCCTCAGCAATCCGCCAGGGTAGCTCACCCGCGCATGTCCGTACCATATTAGCCCCTGACGGCTACCGTGGCATCCACAAGCATGGCGCCCTCGAAATGGGCCAACGCTATGCTGAGGACGCCGACCACGCCATTGCGTCGCTGGCTGATTTCGGAATGAAACCCGCCGCCGTGATTATCGACAGCGCCTTTATGACAAATGGCGTTCTGGCGCCGGTGCCGGACTATGTCGCGGGGGTCTTCGAGAAAGTTCGCGCCGCAGGCGGGCTATGCATTGCCGACGAGGTCCAGTCAGGCTTTGGCCGGATGGGCACCCATTTCTGGGGTTACCAACACCACGGCGTGACGCCGGATTTTGTCACCATCGGCAAACCCGCAGGCAATGGCCATCCCTTGGGTGTCGTCCTGACTCGCCCTGAGATTCTTGATCATTTCTGCAACCAGACTGCCTTCTTCTCAACTTTCGGGGGCAACAACGTATCCGCAGCTGCAGGGCTTGCGGTTCTGGATGTGATCGAGGAGGAGGGCTATGTTCTCAGGGCCACGGAAACGGCAGCTTATCTCTATGAGGGTCTGAAACGCCTTGCCGATCGTTATGACATCATCGGCGATGTTCGCTCTGCCGGTCTGGCCATCGGAGTGGAGTTGGTGACGGACCGCCGCGCGCTGACGCCTGCGCCAGCCGAGACGACCCGGCTTATCAACCTTATGCGCGACGAGGGGTTGCTGGTCGGCGCCGAAGGCGTGCACGAAAACATCGTAAAGATACGCCCGCCGCTCATCTTCGAGAAATCCCATGTCGATATTGCACTGGCGATGACGGAACGCGCCCTCGCCCGTCTGTAGTCGGCAAACGCGGGGCGTCGGGTTGTTCTTTCCGGTGTTATCCATTCGCGCGGGCGCCCGACGGGCGCTGTCATGTGCGGACAACTCCGTTTGGGCAGGGGTTGATTTGGGCGCTGTCAGAAGAATGCGAACTCGTTTCAGTTTCCCGGTATCGGCAATCTTTTAGGCTGCGCAGACTTGACGCCACTCGGCGAGAGCAGCGGCGCGGTTGACCTTGAAATTGTCGCGTGAGTAAAGGTGCCGCTCCTGGTTGAAATGATTGCAGACGAAGGCATGAATAGCGGCGAATTTCTGTAAACATCGCATACAGCGGTTCCGCTGCATGGCGCGTTCTCGTCGTCCAAACGGCCC
>DJBQ01000112.1:474-955 GCA_002430125.1 Rhodobacterales bacterium UBA5972 | reverse complement strand
GCCAGGCAATGGGTGTGAATTCTTAGCCCGATTGTTAAGCCCGCGGCCCATTTCCTGGGGTTTCTTTGGGCAGTGGCGATCAGTATGTGCGCAATTCTTGTTTCCGTCTTGAAGGAATTCGTTGTTTCCTTGTAGCTATGAGACACTTGCCCCTTCCCGAACCGCTTGGTCAGGACATTCCCGCCGCCGTCGAAAACGGTCAGGTCCACCCGGATCTTCAGGTCGGGTTCATCCTTGCCCCAAAGTTCACACTGATTGCGTTTGCCAGCTTCATTGAATGCCTCAGACATGCCGCAGACGAGGCTGATCGCAGCCGGCAGATCCATTGCCGTTGGAGCGTGATCCACCCGACCGGTGCAGCGGTCGAGGCAAGTTGTGGGATGATGGTCTCAGCTGGCGCAGAGATACAGCCGCTCGAAACGCTGGACTATGTCGTTGTTGTCGGCGGGGCGTTGCCCGATTGTCTGAAACTTCCGCCCGA
>DJBQ01000112.1:0-316 GCA_002430125.1 Rhodobacterales bacterium UBA5972 | reverse complement strand
GTCTGGAACTTCCGCCCGAGACCTATGACTATCTTCGCAAAGCGCATGCCTTGGGAACGCCTGTCGTCGGCATCTGCACCGGCAGCTTTATTCTTGCGCAATCGGGTCTACTGGACGGTCGTAAATGCGCGGTGCATATCGACCACAGACATCAGATGGTTGATATGTATCCCGCAGTTATTCCTGCGATTGACCGGCCATATGCAAATGACGGCGGTGTCCTGACCTGCCCGGGGGGCCCCTTCTCGTGGTTTGCAAGCAAACCACTGCCAGGCAATGGGTGTGAATTCTCGGCCCGATTGTTGAGCCAGCGGCC
>DJBQ01000169.1:17967-21441 GCA_002430125.1 Rhodobacterales bacterium UBA5972 | reverse complement strand
TACATACTTTTAGCAGTTTTTTCGTTGGAGTATCTGGCCCGGCTTTACTCGGCCACGCGTAACAAACTTTACAAAACCTGGTGGGACTTTGCGCTTTCACCGGCGGCGATGATTGACCTGCTGGTAATCGTTTCTATGACGATGACATTTCTGGGGCCGGAAGCCTCGATTTTGCGGCTGTTCCGGGCATTGCGGATTTTGCGGTTGGCGCGATTGGGACGGTTTTCACAGGCGATTGACCTGATGAGCCGGGCCTTCCAGCTCCGCTATGCAGAAATGGCGGTGTCAGCGCTGATGCTGGTCATGGTGCTGGTCGCCTCGTCAACCGCACTTTATGTGGTCGAAGGCGGCACCCAACCACAGGCTTTTGGCAGTATTCCGCGCGCAATGTGGTGGTCGATTGCGACGCTTACGACGGTTGGATATGGCGATATCGTCCCGGTGACCGGCCTCGGGCGGGTTTTTGCGGCAGTGACGGCGCTGACAGGGATCGCAATCGTTGCCGTGCCGACCGGCCTTTTTGCCGCAGCCTTTGCTGAAGTATCATCTGCATCCCCTGATCAGGACGGCGCTTAAATTAACCGGAGTTCTCCCGCCAAAAGCCCGACCTGCGGCCGGTTTTTGTTGGGCCCGGCGCCGCGCATGCGCGGCGGGCCTTCGGCGAGAGTATTTGGTAAACTATGATGGTGGTAAGGTGGTGCTATCTTTGGCCTATTGCTTTGGCAGGTGGATGTTAAACCGCGCGCGAATGGCGGCGTCGGTCAATGGATCAATTGCGGCTGAAGATGGCTTGCTTAGGATATCCTCTTTGCGCTTGATCGCACTTGCGATCAGGTTCGGCTTGTCCTTTTCGATCCATTCTTTGGGTGAGGTCCGATCACCGACGACCGGATAAATGTAATCGGTCTGCATCAGGCTGAGGGTTTGATCCGACCCCAGATAATGCCCCGGACCTTCAAGGCAGACTTTGCGCATTGTATCAAGCGACAGGGCGGCGTCATTGACTTCGATGCCGCGCACGCAGCGCAAAGACTGACCCAAAAGGTCATCGCCGATGATCAGGCTTTCCAGACAGAAACCGAGCAGAGACGCATGCATTCCAACAGCCTCGTAGACCATGTTAAGCCCGGACAACCCGGCCATAACATTAGAATGCGCTTGTTCGTAGCCTGCCTGCATGTCGGGCATTTTGCTGTCAGCAATCCCTGCCGCAGCCCCGCCAGGAAGGCCGTAATACCGGTGCATCTGCGCACATCCGGCGGTCAGCAAGGCCTGTTCGCCGGATCCACCAGACATCGCGCCGGTGCGCAGATCGGACACAAAAGGCCATGTTCCGAATATTGCCGGATGGCCGGGTTTCACAGCATTCAGATAGACCAATCCGGCCAGACATTCCGCCGTTGCCTGAACGATGGCGCCAGCGATTGAGGCGGGCGCGGTTGCACCGGCTTGGCCTGCGGAGAGCAGCAACACTGGCATGCCGTTTTCAATGCATTGTTCCATCACAAGGCAGGCTTCGGTGGCGAATTTCATCGGTGGCACCACAAAGCAGATCGAGGCCGAGATGAACGGGCGTTCACGCCATTTGTCTTCGCCGCCGGCAATGGCATGGATCAGATCAAAACAGCCGGGCACAAAATCCGGTTCGGAAAAGCTGACGCCGACATGTTTGTTGGTGCCGGCACAGCATGCATAAATGGTGTTAAGGTCCATTTCGAAATTATCGACGATGTCGCGACAAACCATCGAGCGTTGGAAAAAGTGCACGTTGTCAAGACTTTGAACGATTTTTGCAGCATCGTAAAGGTCCTGAACGGTGCTTTCACGATATTGGTTGCCCAGCACATCAACGACGTGAACCGCAGCCCCTGCGGTGCCGTAATGAACCCGGGTTCCCGACAGTTCCATGTCGTATTTTGCGTCGCGGCCATGCAAGGTAATGCCGCGGGCTGCCTTGTCCAAGGCGTCCTGCACAACGGCGCGTGGAAAGCGTGTGCGCCCGTCGGCCCCGTGGATTGCGCCAACGCTTTCCAACCATTTAATACCGGAAGGTGGCGCTTCGGACAGACCGATTTCTTCCAGCGCCACAAGCGCGGCTTCGTTTATCCGATCCAAATCTTCATCGGTCAACGGATTGTATCGCCCGCCTGACATGCCGGGGCGGACGGGGCGGATATTGTCTGCGAGTGGGGCGGCGCGCAGGGCTTGACGTGCAGCGCGGCCACCGGAACGGCGGGTTAGAACTTGAGTCATCTTGTGGCTTTCAGAAAAATGAGAAGATCAGGGTATGCAAATCAGGCCAGGCGTGGCCCACCCCGCGCTGCACGGCCACGCTCGGCACCGATTGTGCGGCACACAAGTGCTATCTTCCACGCGCTGCCACGCATCTGCATTCTCCATCTTCGTGAAAAATGCTTGCATTATTTCATGCGGCCATTCTTGCTTGTTTGCGTCACAGGGGTCGCTTTCAAGCTACCAACTGCCAGAAGCGCCGCCGCCTGATGACGAGCCGCCGCCGAATGATCCGCCGGACGAGGAAGACGAGGATTCCGATAGCTTGGCCAGGACCACAGTTTCGGTGTAAGAATGGTCGCAATTTCGGCAATTGTAATTTACCCGGGCACTTCCGGAATGGCTGGTTGTGGCGCTGCTCAGCACGGTTCGTTTCGAATGGAGCGTGCGAAAGGCACAGATCGGGCAGGCACCAAAGGCACTGAACCAGTTGCGATAGCCTTCGATCATCAACTGGTCATCGTGTTGGCAAAACCAGACGTCATAATCCTTGGACTTCAAACTCTCCTCGACCTTTTGGCCGTGCGAAAGATAGTTGTCGTCGGTTTCCTCGGACAGACGTTGCATGGGCCTGTCGCAAAGATCGCAGCGACGAGGGCGATTGCGTTGATATTGGCGCACAAAATATGCAACGACGCCGCCGCCAGCCAAACCTAACGCACCAAAAACCCAACTGAAGAAGCCGCCGGAAAATATTGATCTTACAAAGCTTTCCGCCATAAGGCGGATGCGCGAGCCAGTGGTATACCCGTCATCGGTAAATTCCAGCCGGGTGCGTTTGATGGTTTCGCGCACACCTGCCTCGATCCCGCTGGCATAGTCGCCCTGCCGGAACCATGGCAGAAAATAGCTTTCGATTACTGTTTGTACGGTGTCGTCGAAAGCCGGCGGATAGCCCGCTCCAAGCTCGATCCGCATGTCACGGTCTTGCTGGGCGATAAGGATCAAAATGCCGTCGTTGCGCTTTGGATTGCCAATGCCCCAGCTGTTGAACAGACCCGTGGCGAAAGGTTCAATCGCGTCAAACGTGCCATAATCATTGCGACTGTCGATCGTCACCACGGTCATTTCGACGCCGCGCTGGTTTTTCACCTCGATCAAAAGGCTTTCGATACGGGCCTCGGTTTCTTGGTCGATCAGATTGGCAAAATCGTTGACGTAACGCGATCTGTGGTCAGGATA
>DJBQ01000169.1:12207-17842 GCA_002430125.1 Rhodobacterales bacterium UBA5972 | reverse complement strand
AAGGTAGTTCAGTGGCTTGACGCGCCCCGTTCCAAAACTTTTACGGCTTTGACTGCACCAAATCAGCCAGAACCTCTACGACAGTCATCACGTCGTCACGGGTGCAATCAAACTGACCGGCCGTAAAACGGATGACAAATTGCCCGTCATGCAGCGTCTGGGTCAAATAGACCCGTCCGTCATCGTTGATCCTTTGCAGCAAAGTTTCGGTCGCTTTGTTCGCATCGCTGCCCTGTGGGGTAAATTGAAACGTGAAAAGCGCGAGGCGGGGTTCTGTGACGATCCTGAAATCGGGCAACGCGCGGATGGTTTCGGCCAGTTCTGCGGTCCATGCGACGTGATTGCGAATACGGGTGCGCAGGCCTTCAAGGCCATAGGCGCGCATCAGGAACCACAGTTTCAGCGCACGAAACCGGCGGCCCAGCGGTATGGTCCATTCGTTGTAATTGGTGATCTCGTCTTCACCGATGGTTTGCAGATAGGCAGGTCGCAGCCCAACCGTGCGGATCTGCGGCACCGGATCGGCCAGAAACTGCACCGAGACATCAAATTGCGCGCCCAGCCATTTGTGCGGGTTGAAAACAATGCTGTCTGCCCCGTCAACGCCGCTCCAGATCGTACGAAACTCCGGGCAGATCATCGCCGAACCGGCCCAGGCCGCGTCGACATGGGTGTAAAGCCCTTCGGCCTTGGCGATCTTGACGATAGCAGCGACGTCGTCTGAGGCCCCTATGGATGTGCCGCCGACACAAATCACCACGCCTGCGGGCAAGAACCCTGCGGCGCGATCGTCTTTGATGGCTTGGGCCAACGCTTCGGGCCGCATCTGGTAGTTCTCGTCCGTAGGGATTTTCACCAGATTATCCTGACCAATCCCCGACAGTCGCACGGCCTTATCAATCGAGGAATGGGTTTGTGCCGAGGCGTATATCCGCAATTGTTGGTGCCCGGCGATGCCCTTGGTGATCCCGGTCCAGCCATAGGCGCGTTCGCGCATGGTCAGCACCGCTGTGGTGGTCGCGGTGGTGGCGCTGTCCTGAATCGAGCCGGTAAAATGCCCGGCCAATCCAAGTGCGTCGCGCAGCCAGTTGATCATCACGCCTTCGATTTCGGTGGCCGCGGGCGAGGTTTGCCACAGCATGCATTGCGCCGCCATTGTATTGGCCAACTGTTCCGCCACCATCGAGGCAGGAGCGGCGTTGGAGTTGAAGTAGGCGAAGAAACGCGGGTGCTGCCAATGGGTCATGGCATCCGGCACGATGCGTTCGAAATCAGCGAATATGGTTTCCATCGGTTCCGGCTGATCGGGGGCGTGGCTTGGCAACATCGCAGCCACATCGCCAGGGGTGACTTTGGCGCGCACAGGCCGGTCGCGCAGGCCATCAAGATAGGTCTGGCCCCAATCGGTGGCGCGGTTTGACCATTTAGTGAATTCAGACTTGTCCATGACGCACCTTAGATAGTTAACATGTTCATTACTTTTAGGGAGGAGAAGATGCAGATGCAAGCCGCAATGAACCAAGCACCAAGGTTAGGGGCAAAACAACCAGCGGGTCGTACGAAGGCAAAAAGCTATTTCAGCATCGGGTCGACAAGCGAAGCCGGGGCCATATTGCCAAGCGGCGAAAAATCACCGCGGTCAAACATCGCTTGGGCGGCGTCAATGATTGTGCGATGGGTCAGGCGGGCGAGCGCAGCACCAAGGCTGATCCGGGCCACACCCATGCCAGCCAAATCCGCGCGGCTGATTTGGTTAGCGTGACCGGCCACCAGCACATTGACCGGTTTTTTGATCTCAGCGCAGATGCGCGCAATATCTGAGCGGGTTTTTGGCAAGGGCGCGTACAGACAATCAGCCCCCGCCGCGTCAAAAGCGTGCAGGCGTTTCAACGCTTCGTCGATATCATACTGCCCGGTCAAGATACCGTCAGCCCGTGCCACCAGAACGAAATCCCGCGGCAATGCACGTGCCGCCGCACTTGCTGCGCGGATGCGTTCTACTGCCAGATCAAAGTCATAAGGCGCTTGTCCGGGCAGGGCTGTGTCTTCAATGGAGACACCTGCAAGCCCGGCCTCGGCTGCCAAGCGAACGGTTTCAGCGCAGGTTTCGGGCGCGTCCCCAAAGCCATTTTCAAAATCGCCAGATACTGGTAGGTTCGTCGCACTGACCAGTTCGGCAGCGTGGCTCAGCGCCTCGTCGCGCGTGATCGTGCCCATATCCGGACGGCCAAGCGTGAAGGCATGTGCGCCCGAGGAGGTGGCCAGCGCCTGCGCGCCAAGGGCTGCCAACATCTTGGCGCTGCCGCGGTCCCAAGCATTTGCCAGAACGAACGGATTGCCGGGCTGGTGAAGGGCGCGAAAAGCCGGGCCGGGATCATGCTGTGCCATCGGATACTCCTAATTTTTACGTGCGGTTAACAAGTAACTTAACGGTAATTGCGCGGCTTGATTCTGATATTGATCATAATCGACCTCGCGAATTGAATGTGGAAATTCTGTTAAGGTTTCGACCACAAAACCGGCTTTGATGGCCGCGTTTATAATGTCGCCTATTTTGTGTTAAAACCAATATGACGGTGAAACCTCGCCTTGGTAATTGCCGTCATAAACGATGGGGGCGGTTTCGACAAACGGGGCTTTTTGAAAATACGAATGGACCAGGCGAAAAGGGTCGTCGGCGCGCGGTTCGACCATTTCAAGGAACGGATGGGTTTCATAGATGACCAATGCACCGTTCGATTTCAGCAGACCGGCGACCTGCGCAAACAAGCCCGGCAGGTCCGGCATCCATTTCAGCACGCCAATAGTGATCAAGGCGGCGTCAAAATCACGGCGAACCTCGTTGGCAGTCGGTAAATATCGCTGCACAGGAAGGTGCAATCGCTTTTGGCCAGCGTGGGCAGCGCGTTGGCCTGCGCAATAAACGCCTCGGACTGGTCGATACCAAGACAGTTTCGGACGCCAAGGGCCGCCAATGACAAAGTTTCGCGCCCGTTGTTGCAGAATACCTGAACCGCAGATTTTTCCTTGAGGTCAAGGCTTTGCAGGGCGTATTTCAACGTGTCGTCAAGGCAGAAAAACCCGGTCTGGGTCACTTCGGTTTGAAGTTCTGCCCAACGCGCGCCGGCCAGATGGCGTGCTGCCGATGCATGCCAAGCCAGTTTATTGGCTTGCGTGGCCATCAGGCGCGCTGCGTCATCCTTGGACATTAGGGCACCTGTTTTCTGGCAAACGCCACCAGACGCTTTAGCGCGACGACAAACTTTTCGTCATCAATCGTCATTGCGACCCTCACATGCCCTGCTGCCGAAGTGCCAAAGCTTTCGCCCGGCATCACCGCGATCTTTTCCTGGTCGAGCAGCGCATGGGCAAAGCCTTCGCCGCTTAGGCCGGTGGCGCGGATGTCGAGCATCAAATACATCGCGCCGCCCGACGGGACCAACCGCACAGCGTTTGCACCTTTCAACACCTCTTGCGCCAGCAAGCGGCGGCGTCGGAACGGGCTGGCCACGTCTTCTTCCAGCGGATCGCCCTGCGACAATGCAAACAACGCTGCCGCTTGAATGAAGCCCGGTACGCCGTAGGTGGTGTTGGTTGACAGATCGACCAAGCGCGCGACCACGTCTGGCGGGCCAACGACCCAGCCAACCCGGCTGCCGGTCATCGCGTGGCTTTTTGACATTGATCCGATCACCAATGTTCGATCCGCCATGCCGGGCAAAGTACGTGGCGAGATATGTTCGCCCTCCCAAACTTGGGTGTCATAAACTTCATCCGAGATCAGCCACAGATCATTGGCTTTCACCACATCGGCAATGATTTGAATGGTTTCGCGGCTGTAAACCACGCCAGACGGGTTGTTAGGCGAGTTGATCAGCAGCGATTTTGCGCCTTTGACGTGCGCCTCAAGCTCGGCACGGGTTGGTTGAAAAGCGTTCGCCGACCGTGTGGGAACGGCCACGTCTACGCACCCACTTGCCCGCAATGTGCCGGGGTAAGTGGCGTAATAGGGGTTAAGATAAAGCGCTTTGTCGCCCGGATCACAGACCGCCATATGGCTTGCGAACAACGCCGCTTGCCCGCCGGGGGTGACCACGATGTTTTCCGGCCCGGTCGCCACGCCGGTGCGCGTTTGCACCCGCGTCGCAATCGCTTGGCGCAATGGCAGGATGCCGGGGATCGAGGCGTAACCGGTATTGCCGTCCACGGCACTTTGATACATCGCGTGAATGATCGTGGCATCCGTGCGCCGGTCGTGTTCGCCAATGGTCAGCTCGACCACTTCATGGCCGTCGGCGATCATCTGGCGGGCCTTCAGGAACACCTCCCAACCGTCGCTGCCGCCTTTGTTGATGGTCCGGATGCGGTTTGACAGTTTCATAGCGACCCTCGGGATTGAACAAGGCGCGAAGGCACCATGAAATGGGGCGATTGGCAAGGGGTGGTACAACAATTTGGTGGACGTATGGTGTGTTTTAGGGCCAAAATATTCGATAGGATGACTGCTCAATCGGGGGAAGACATGACTTTGCTGACACTGCAAAACCCGGTCTTTGTGACCTATGCCATTGCGGCGGCGCTGACGGTGCTGAAAATCATGCTGCAGGGCTGGCTGACGGTGTACCGTATGCTGGTCAGCGATTCAGGTCTGGCCAGTCCAGAGGATGTGCAGAAAGGCCTGATCAACCGAAATCCGCGTGCTGAGCAACTGGAGGTAAACGATTAGGTTGACCGGTCGCGCCGGATGCACCGCAATGACCTTGAAAACATTCCGGCGTTTCTGGCTGTGGGCCTGCTGTTTGTCACAACTGACCCGTCGCAGGGCTGGGCGATGGCGCTGTTGTACGGCTTTGTTGTTGCGCGCCTGCTGCATGCGGCGGCCTATCTGACCAAACAGACGCACGAGGTGCGGGCGACGTTTTACACCATCGGATCGGTCATTGTGGTCGGCATGGCGCTTTGGGTACTGAAGGTCGCACTGGCGTAACGCTTGCAAATTGGCATGGACGCGACTAAGTCTTGGCGCATGAGAACCTGCATCACGAACTGTGAGATTTGCATTATCCGCTAAGTTTCAGCGGGCCGTTCTTGTGTTTTCAAATCCGAACCAGAATGATAGGCCCGCGTCAGGCGGAATTGCACGCGAAAGTTAAGGCCTATGACGATCAAACTTTATAACACCAAGACCCGCAAGAAAGAGGTGTTTGCGCCTTTGGACCCCATGAATGTGCGGATGTATGTCTGCGGCCCGACCGTCTATGACCGCGCCCATATCGGCAATGCGCGGCCGGTGATTGTGTTTGATGTTTTGTATCGGCTGCTGCGGCATACTTATGGCGTCGATCACGTGGCCTATGCGCGCAACTTCACCGACGTGGATGACAAGATCAACGCAAGGGCGGCTGAGTCGGGCCGGTCGATCCGCGAGATTACGGATGAGACCATCGGCTGGTATCTCGAGGACATGAAGGCGCTGGGCAATCTGGAACCGGATCAGGCCCCAAGGGCGACTGAGTATATCGCCGAAATGGTGGAGATGATCGAGGAATTGATCGACTCGGGTCATGCGTACGAGGCCGAAGGGCATGTGCTGTTTGATGTGACAAGTTACGAAAAATACGGCTCGTTGTCGGGG
>DJBQ01000169.1:0-12087 GCA_002430125.1 Rhodobacterales bacterium UBA5972 | reverse complement strand
CTCGTTGTCGGGGCGGTCGATCGACGACATGATCGCTGGTTCGCGTGTGGAAATTGCGCCCTACAAACGCAATCCGATGGATTTCGTGCTGTGGAAACCGTCAGGCCCGGACCTGCCGGGGTGGGACAGTCCGTGGGGCCGGGGCCGCCCCGGCTGGCATATCGAATGCTCGGCCATGACCAAGGCGCTGTTTGGTGAGAAGTTCGACATTCACGGCGGCGGGTTAGATTTGGCTTTTCCGCATCACGAAAACGAAAAGGCGCAAAGCTGCTGCACGGCAGGCGAGGATTCGTTCGCGCAGGTGTGGATGCATAACGAAATGCTGCAGGTTGAGGGCAAGAAAATGTCCAAGTCCTTGGGCAACTTCTTTTCGGTGCGCGAGTTGCTGGAGAGTCGGCACGATGGTGCTGTAATTCGGTTGCTTTTTCTTAGTACCCACTACAGAAAACCCATTGATTGGTCCGAAAATAGATACTCAATTCTGAGCCAAGAATTGTTCTCTTGGGAGTTACATACAATGAGTGTTGAACCAAGCGAGGTTCCCATGGATGTTGTCGATGCCCTTAAATCAGACCTAAATACCCCGCAAGCGATCACTGTACTTCGACGCTTGAATTATGAAAAAAGGTATTCAGAGCTTTTAGCAGGCATGAAATTTCTGGGAATACCTCCGATGCTCGCGCGTGCTTTTTTGACTGTTGACGAAGAATTGAACAACGTGATCGAAGAACTGTTAGAGGCACGGACAGAAGCGCGAGCTAAGAAGGATTTTGTGCGTTCCGACGAAATACGAGACGGATTTTCGTCTGTAGGATTGTTAGTAAAAGATGCTCCTGATGGTCCTATCTGGGATGTTGATTGGGGCGCTTCTGGAAGCCAAATGCTTGCAGAAAAGCGTGATGGAAGATTCCAAGAATTGACTGGGCTGGATCATACTGAGATTAGCGCGTGGATTGTAAATAAGCTGGCTCCTCTTAGATGACCTATCGCACAATAGAGGTCAGCGCCCGGACCTCGGGGTGGGTGCGAAGCGCCCTCCCCATGGGGGAGGTCCGGGCGCTGACCGGATCACAAGTGATCCGGTTTAGAGTTTTGCACATCCTTGGACTCCAGCGAAGACTGTTCCATTGCGATGCTGTCGACTAGCTGCAGGCACGTTTCTTGGAACGATCGAGCCCATTTTGTCGCACGTTCCATTTGTTCAAGGGGAACAGCGTCCACCGCGAGTCTTTCTAGTTCCACTTTTTCGTACTTTGCGAAAATAACGTACTCAGAATCATCGGTTGAGATACACGCGCAGTGAGCGTGTGCAATCGTATTTCTTGGCGCGGCATGCCGTTCATATGTTTTCTTGATTTTTTTGACCGTTTTGATGACCTCAGGTGAAGCGCCCTTCTTCTCAAGTTCCTTTATCACAAAGTGCAGCTTCGTGGTGCTAGCGACTTTTCCAAATTCCTGCGCTCCGTCAGCCATAGGTTTTCCAGAAATTGCTGAAAGTAACATTCCAATCACGCCATCAAGAGAGCCCCATGCCAGAACAAGATCAAGCATCGTGCGTCTGTGTTTGTTCGTCAAATTTGGATCGACTTTGTCCAGTGAAAATCCATTTCGAAAAGCGTTACCCATTGCCTGTCTCCTTCTGCAGCTCCTCAGGTTAACACAAAAACGCCCCGCGATCCCTCGCGAGGCGTTTACGAATTCTCACCAGAGGTCCCGGAGTAAATCCGGGACTGCGGGGCGCTTAGTCGCGCTCTTCGATGATCTGCACCAGATGCGGGATCTTGGCGACCATGCCGCGGATCGACGGTGTGTCTTCCAACTCGCGGGTTTTGTGCATCTTGTTCAGACCAAGGCCGACCAGTGTGGCCCGCTGTTTGGCGGGGCGGCGGATCGGGCTGCCGACTTGTTTTACAACGATTGTCTTTGCCATTTTGATCAAGCCTCCACAGCTTCGGCTTCAACGTCTGCGGCCGGGGCCGCGTCAGTTTTGGGCAGGATGTCAGACACTTTTTTACCACGACGCTGGGCGATCATCCGTGGGCTGGTTTCTTTGCTTAGACCGTCCATGGTGGCGCGGATCATGTTGTAAGGGTTTGCTGACCCCAATGATTTCGACACAACGTCCTGAATGCCAAGCATTTCGAAAACGGCACGCATTGGGCCACCGGCGATGATACCGGTACCGGCGGGGGCTGTGCGCATCACAACTTTACCGGCGCCATGACGGCCTTCGATGTCGTGGTGCAATGTGCGGCCTTCGCGCAGGGCAACACGGATCATCTGACGTTTGGCTTGCTCGGTGGCTTTGCGAATGGCCTCGGGGACCTCTTTCGCTTTACCTTTACCAAAGCCGACCCGGCCTTTTTGGTCGCCAACAACCACGAGGGCTGCAAAACCAAAGCGCTTACCGCCTTTTACGGTTTTGGACACGCGGTTGATCGCAACCAGGCGATCTTGAAATTCCGGCGTTTCGTCGCGTCCGCGACGATCGTTCCGGCGGTTGTCTTCTCGAGCCATTCAAGGCCTCCCAAAGTTCGGGCGCATGCCCATTATCTCAATCCAGGTGCCCCGGCACATGTCCGCGGCCCGGATCATCGAGACGGGCAAAACGCCCGTCTACGCTTTTAGAATTTGAGGCCACCCTCGCGGGCGGCATCAGCAAGGGCTTTAACTTTCCCGTGAAACAGGAAGCCCCCACGATCAAAATAACAATCAGTCACACCGGCCTTTTTTGCGCGCTCGGCAATTGCCGCGCCCACTTTGGCGGATGCTTCCACATTATTCTTGCCAACAAAACCCAAATCTTTTTCAAGCGTCGAGGCTGCAGCAACTGTGATCCCCTTAACATCGTCGATCAACTGGACCGAGATGTTTTTGGAAGACCGGTGAACGCTCAGCCGCAGACGATCGCCTGCGAATTTGCGTAATTTGTTCCGAACGCGCATACGGCGCTTAAGGAACAGTTCTCGCTTTGTCTTTGCCATAACTTGCGTTCCTTATTTCTTCTTGCCTTCCTTACGGAAGATAAATTCATCTTTGTATTTGATGCCTTTACCTTTGTAAGGTTCGGGTTTGCGCCATTTGCGGATATTTGCGGCTACTTCGCCAACTTGCTGTTGGTCGATGCCTTCCACGGTGATTTCGGTTGGCCGGCTGGACGTGATCGTCACACCTTCTGGGGTGGGAAAATTCACTTCGTGGCTAAAGCCAAGCGACAGTTTAAGAACAGTACCCTGCATCGCGGCGCGGTAACCAACGCCGTTGATTTCAAGTTCTTTCTTGAAGCCGACGGTCACGCCAGTCACAAGATTTGCCACTTGGGTGCGGGACATTCCCCACTGCTGACGGGCGCGTTTGGAGGTGCCGCGCGGGGTGACCCGCACAGTGTTATCTTCCATAACGACGTTGACGTCATCTGTGGCGGTAAAGCTGCGGGTCCCTTTCGGGCCCTTTACTTCAACCGTTTGACCGGAAATTGAAGCTGTGACGCCACTTGGCAGCACAACCGGGTTTTTACCAATACGAGACATTGCCAGACCTCCTTAAAAGACCGTGCACAGAACTTCGCCGCCGACATTGTCGGTACGAGCCTGTGCATCGGACATGACCCCTTTAGGGGTGGAGACAATTGCAATCCCAAGGCCCTGACGGACCGATGGGATTTCGCTGACGCCTGCATAAACACGGCGGCCGGGGGTCGAAACCCGCTTAAGCTCGCGAATAACCGGGGTGCCATCGAAATATTTCAGGCTGATTTCCAGCTCTGGATGGCCGGCAGCACTGGTTTTGGCTTCATAACCGCGGATATAACCCTCGGCTTTAAGCACGTCCAAAACCCAAGCACGCAGTTTTGACGCTGGTGTCTTTACGGTGGACTTACCGCGCATGGACGAGTTGCGGATACGGGTCAGCATATCGCCGACAGGATCGTTCATCATAACTTAACCCTCCCTTACCAGCTGGACTTGACCATGCCGGGAATCTGACCAAAGCTGGCCAGATCACGCAGCGCGATCCGAGATATTTTCAGCTTACGATAATAAGCCTTGGGACGACCGGAAATCTGGCAGCGATTGTGCAGCCGGGTCGCAGCGGAATTGCGGGGTAGTTTCGCCAAATCAAGACGCGCTTTGAAACGCTCTTCCATTGGCAGTTCCATGTTTGCAGCGATCAGTTTCAGCGCGGCACGCTTGGCGGCGTATTTTTTCACCAATGCAGCGCGTTTAACTTCGCGTTGGATCATTGAGGTCTTTGCCATGTTCTCTCTCCTTCCGCGATCAGTTGTTGAACGGCATGTTGAAATGCTTCAACAGGCTTTTTGCTTCGGCATCGGTTTTTGCAGTTGTGCAGATTACGATGTCCATGCCCCACATCTGATCGACTTTATCAAAGTTGATCTCAGGGAAGACGATATGTTCCTTCAGGCCCATCGCGTAATTGCCGCGACCGTCAAAGCTTTTCGGCGAAACGCCGCGAAAGTCACGGACCCGAGGCATGGCGACATTCACCAGGCGGTCAAGGAATTCATACATCCGGTTGCCGCGCAGGGTTACTTTGACACCCAGCGGCATGTCCTCGCGGACTTTGAAACCGGCGATCGAATTCTTCGCCTTTGTGATGACAACCTTCTGGCCGGCAATCGCGGTCAGATCAGCTTCGGCTGAACGGATTTTCTTGCTGTCCGAAACCGCTTCGCCAACACCCATGTTCAGGACGATTTTGTCCAGACGCGGGATCTGCATGTCGTTTTTGTAAGCGAATTCTTCTTTCATCGCCGCGCGCACCTTGCTGGTGTATTCGGCCTTCAGACGAGGGGTATAATCAGCCATCGATCAGCGCTCCCGATTTCTTGGCGTAACGAACTTTTTTGTCGCCTTCCATGCGGAAACCGACGCGTGTCGCGCCGCCATCTTTAGGATCGACCAGTGCAAGGTTCGAAAGGCTCATGGCCATTTCCTGGGGGATACGTCCGCCCTGGCTGGCCTGGCTTTGCTTGGTATGGCGGATTGCCATGTTGATGCCGGTCACTTTGCCTTTGCCGGATGTCGGGTCAACCGAGGCGATTTCGCCCTGCTTGCCCTTGTCCTTGCCGGTCAGCACGATGACCTTGTCACCCTTTTTCAGTTTCGCAGCCATCACAGCACCTCCGGCGCAAGCGAGATGATCTTCATGAAGTTCTTCGCGCGCAATTCACGAACCACGGGCCCGAAGATACGGGTGCCGACTGGTTCGCCTGCTGTGTTGAGGATAACAGCCGCATTCCGGTCGAACCGGATGGCTGTGCCGTCTTCGCGACGGACTTCTTTAGCGGTACGCACCACAACTGCTTTGCGAACGTCGCCTTTTTTCACGCGACCGCGTGGAATGGCTTCTTTCACAGAAACAACGATAATGTCCCCAACAGAAGCGTACTTCCGGTGGGACCCGCCCAGAACCTTGATGCACTGAACACGGCGAGCGCCGCTATTGTCAGCAACATCCAGATTGGTCTGCATCTGGATCATTTGATGTCTCCCGACCTGTGGGGACCCTTTGCAGTTGCGGCCCCACGGTTTCGATTAAACTGGATCTTGACGTGGCCTATGTGGCGTCGGTCAAAACTTCCCAGCGTTTGGTCTTCGATATTGGTGCACATTCCTGAATACGGACGGCATCACCAATCTTGAATTGGTTATTCGCATCGTGCGCCCGGTATTTCTTGGACTTACGAATGGTTTTCTTCAGAATCGGATGCGTGAAACGACGTTCAACCGAAACAGTTATTGTCTGTTCGTTCTGGTCGCCGGTCACAGTGCCGCTCAAAATACGCTTTGGCATGTCACGCGTTCCTTATTCAGCAGCCGCTTGCGCGGCGATTTGGTTCAATACAGTTTTTACCCGCGCAG
Organism: Rhodobacterales bacterium UBA5972; assembly: GCA_002430125.1. GTDB lineage: Bacteria > Pseudomonadota > Alphaproteobacteria > Rhodobacterales > Rhodobacteraceae > UBA5972. Next base: position 6,202 of record DJBQ01000169.1, on the reverse strand, counting down.
CATCCCGACGAACGGTTCTCATGCGGGCGGTGTTTTCCATGGTGCCGTTGGCCTTCTGAAACCGGAGGTTAAACGCCTCTTTCTTCAGATTGCCAAGCTCGTCACGCAGCTGGTCAGGTGTCTTCTCATGCAAGTCTTTGGCGTCCATAACGCTGGTCCTTTCAACATCACCGGTGGGCCCAACTAAGATCATGCACAGCATGTTCTCCGGTAACCCTGATTCCGGTGGAGTCAGTGATCGAAGTGGCGTCTATAGGGGGGTTGGTGGGGGTTGGCAAGGGGTTTCTGGGTGGCTTTGTGACATTGCAAGCAGTGTTCGGATGTTTCCGGCAAAGCACTATAGAAGTTGGTCGTTTACGCGCGATCCCAATGGCATCGGTATTAAAAGCGGTCATCGGGACAGTGTAAAAAGCGGCCCATTTGATGCCGTCAGGTTTTGGTATGTCAGGCAGGCCCGCAGGATTGTTGCTTTCAATTTCAGGCCGCGTCAGACCATCCCTCTCGCCAGCCGCAAAACTCTGCGCTATGACACAGCCATGGCCCAAATCGAATCCCTCTTTGTCACCCGTCTTTATCGCGCCGCTTTGTCCGAGCTTGGTAAACCCGTGGATGCGGCTGAACTTGAAACCTCGTGTTTAACAATCGCTGATGATGACGAGGCCGGGCAGGATTGGTCCGAGGCCAACGGCTATCCGGGGTATACCAGCTATGCCTCGCTGGCCGATCTGCCGTGGCGCTTTCCGATCTTTGCCGATCTGGTCAAGGTGCTGGACCTGCATGTCGCAGCCTTCGTTGAGGATCTTGAGTTTGATCTGGATGGCAAGGTGCTGAAGCTGGAAGACATCTGGATCAACATCCTGCCCCAGGGTGGCACCCATGCTTCGCATATTCACCCGCATTCGGTGATCAGTGGCACAACCTATGTGGCAATGCCCGACGGGGCCTCGGCGTTAAAGCTTGAAGACCCGCGATCGGCCCGGATGATGGCCTCGCCCGCGCGCAAAAGTGATGCCCGCAAAGAGATGCGGCAGTTCATTTATGTAGCCCCCAAGGTGGGCGACGTTTTGCTTTGGGAAAGCTGGCTGCGCCACGAGGTGCCGCTGAACATGTCCGACGACGAACGGATATCGGTGAGTTTCAATTACCGTTGGGACTAAGCGGACGGCGGCAAGTCAACCACTGCCAACATCTATAACGGCACCCAATACGCAAAACCCCCAGCCTTCCAGCCGGGGGTTCTAATTCTCTGCTTAACTGCTGTGTGCGGCCCGGATGATTTCTGCGAAATCACCTATACCGCACCGCGGCTTTTGGCCTTGCGGCCAAGACCGCTGATTACCAGTCTTCTTTTTCGACGAAGCGGGTTTTGATTGGCAGTTTCATCGCAGCAAGGCGCAGTGCCTCGCGGGCGATAACTTCGGATACACCGTCGATTTCGAACATGATCCGGCCCGGTTTTACCCGCGCTGCCCAATATTCGATCGAGCCTTTACCTTTACCCATCCGAACTTCGGTTGGTTTTTTCGAAACCGGTACGTCAGGGAAAATCCGGATCCAGACACGGCCCTGACGCTTCATGTGACGGGTCAGCGCGCGACGGGCGGCTTCGATTTGGCGGGCAGTGATCCGTTCAGGCTCGGTTGCCTTCAGGCCATAGTGACCGAATGTCAGGTCCGTGCCGCCCTTGGCTTCGCCATGGATGCGGCCTTTGAACTGCTTGCGGAATTTTGTACGCTTTGGTGAAAGCATGTGATTTCTCCTTCAGAGGGCGTTGATCCGATCAGCGACGCTGCGGACGCGGCCCACCCCCATCTTGCAATTCCTGAGCTTTGCGATCGCGCGCGCCCGGGTCATGCTCCATAATCTCGCCTTTGAAGATCCAGACTTTGACACCAATGATGCCATAAGCGGTCAGGCCTTCCGAGACAGCGTAATCAATATCAGCCCGCAAAGTATGCAAGGGCACGCGGCCTTCGCGATACCATTCGGTCCGGGCGATTTCAGCCCCACCAAGACGACCGGCCACGTTGATCCGGATACCAAGGGCACCCATACGCATGGCGTTCTGAACGGCTCGCTTCATGGCGCGACGGAAAGAAACCCGACGCTCCAGCTGTTGCGTGACGCTTTCGGCGACCAGTTGCGCATCAAGTTCCGGCTTGCGAACCTCGACGATATTCAAATGCAGATCCGACTTGGTAAAGGCGGCCAGCTTCTTGCGCAGGGTTTCGATATCGGCGCCCTTTTTGCCGATGATGACACCCGGACGGGCTGCATGGATCGTAACCCGGCACTTTTTGTGCGGGCGTTCGATGATCACGCGGGAAATACCCGACTGAACGCATTCCTTTTTGACGAATTCGCGCATCTTAACGTCTTCCAGCAACAGGTTGCCGAAATCACGGTTGTTGGCGAACCAACGGCTGTCCCAGGTGCGGTTGACTTGCAGACGGAAGCCGATCGGATTGATCTTCTGACCCATTATGCTTGCTCCTCTGCAACTTCATCTGCCCGTTGGCGAACTTTGATCGTCAATTGCGAGAACGGTTTCAGGATCTTACCGAAACGACCGCGCGCACGGGGGCGTCCCCGTTTCAGTGTGATGTTTTTGCCGACCCAGGCTTCGGCGACATACAATTCGTCGACATCCAGACCGTGGTTGTTTTCGGCATTGGCAATGGCAGATTGCAGCGTCTTTTTGACATCCGCTGCGATCCGCTTTTTGCTGAAGGTCAAATCGGCCAAAGCCTTTTCAACCTTTTTGCCGCGGATCATTTGCGCAACCAAATTCAGCTTTTGATCCGAAGTGCGCAACATGCGCGCAACGGCCATTGCTTCGTTTTCCGCGACCCGGCGGGGTGATTTCTCTTTGCCCATGACTATTTCCGCTTCGCTTTTTTGTCGGCAGCATGACCGTAATACGTACGGGTCGGGCTGTATTCGCCGAATTTTTGTCCGATCATATCTTCGGTTACCAACACTGGAATGTGCTTGCGGCCGTTATAAACACCAAATGTCAAACCCACAAACTGGGGCAGAATGGTGGAGCGGCGCGACCAGATTTTGATCACTTCTTTGCGGCCAGACTCGCGTGAAACCTCGGCTTTTTTCAGCACGTAGGAGTCAACGAATGGGCCTTTCCATGTAGAGCGTGTCATCTATTAACGACCCTTCTTCTTCGCGTGGCGCGAACGCAGGATATATTTGTCTGTCTCTTTGTTCGACCGGGTCTTGTTGCCCTTGGTGCCTTTGCCCCAAGGTGTAACAGGGTGGCGACCACCCGAAGTCCGGCCTTCACCACCACCATGTGGGTGATCGATCGGGTTCATAACAACACCGCGAACAGACGGGCGAATGCCCTTGTGACGGTTCCGACCAGCTTTACCGATATTCTGGTTGCTGTTGTCAGGGTTTGACACGGCACCAACTGTGGCCATGCATTCCTGACGCACCAGACGCAGTTCGCCCGAGGACAATCTGATCTGTGCGTAACCACCGTCACGACCAACGAACTGCGCGTAAGTCCCAGCAGCGCGTGCAACCTGCCCGCCTTTGCCCTGCTTCAGTTCGATGTTGTGAATGATTGTACCGATTGGCATCCCCGAGAACGGCATCGCATTGCCCGGCTTCACGTCGGTCTTGGCCGAGGCGATAACCTGATCACCAATACCAAGGCGTTGAGGGGCCAGAATATAGTTCTGTGTGCCGTCTTCGTATTTGATCAGCGCGATGAACGCGGTCCGGTTCGGGTCATATTCGATCCGTTCAACCGTGGCCGGCATGTCCAGCTTGTTGCGCTTGAAATCCACAATACGGTAAAGGCGCTTGGCCCCACCGCCCTTGCGGCGCATTGTAATCCGCCCGGTATTGTTCCGTCCGCCATGTTTGCTCAAACCCTCTGTGAGGGCTTTAACTGGGCGGCCTTTCCAAAGCTCCGAACGGTCGATCAGAACCAGCCCGCGCTGGCCTGGCGTTGTCGGCTTATACGACTTTAGTGCCATGTTTCTGTCTTCCGTTTGCTTACGACCCGCCGGTTTCCCGTTGGGTCTGGTGGTATACGGCCCCGTAGGTCCGCAATTTGGATTGGTCTTCTAAAACATAAACACGGCCCGCTTGGGGCCGTGATTCGTGGGCTTCTATCAGAGGCCGGTTGTCACGTCGATGGTGTTACCCTCTTCAAGGGTCACATAGGCTTTCTTGACGTCTTTACGCTTGCCAAGAATGCCCTTGAACCGCTTAACTTTGCCTTTGGTGATGGTCGTGTTCACGGCCTTCACCTTGACACCAAACAGGCCTTCGACAGCTTCTTTGATCATCGGCTTGTTGGCCGACATCGCCACTTCGAAAACAACCGCGTTGGCCTGCGAAGCCATGGTTGCTTTTTCGGTGATGATCGGCTTGCGAATCACGTCGTAATGCGAAGTTTTTACGGTCATTTCAGTCGTGCCTCCAGAGCTTCAACGCCGGCCTTTGTCAGAACCAGTGTATCGCGGCGCAGGATGTCGTAAACGTTTGCCCCGTCGCTGCACAGGATATCGAGCGTGTCGATATTACGTGCGGCCAGTTCAAAGTTTGCGTTCACTTCGGCGCCATCAATGATCAGTGTGCGCTTCCAGCCCAGATCCTTGATCACCTTGGCCAATATCTTGGTCTTAGCTTCGGCCATTTCTGCAATGTCCAGAATGATCAGCTCGCCTGCTGCAACTTTTGCCGACAACGCGTGCTTCAGCCCCAGTTTGCGGAACTTCTTGGTCAGGTCATGCGCATGGCTGCGCGGAACCGGGCCTTTGTAAACCCCACCCTTACGGAAGATCGGCGCATTGCGGTCACCATGGCGTGCGCCACCGGTGCCTTTTTGGCGATAAATTTTCTTGGTCGAATAGCTGGTCTCGGACCGGCCTTTGGTCTTGTGTGTACCGGCTTGGCGCTTGGCCAATTGGTACCGCACAACCCGCTGCAGGATGTCTGCGCGCGGTTCAAGACCAAAGATCTCGTCCGAAAGCTCGATCGTGCCAGCTATTTTGGCGTCCAGTTGGATTACATCAGCTTTCATTCTTCAGCGCCTCCTTCGGGGGCTTCAACCGGGGCTTCGGTAACTGCCGCAGCAGCCAATGCCGACCGCAAAGCAGCTGGGAAAGGCAAACCATCAGGGGCCTTCTTTTTCACAGCGTCTTTGACCGTAACCCAGCCACCTTTGGAACCCGGAACCGCGCCCTTGATCATGATCAGACCGCGGTCGATATCGGTGCGAACAACTTCAAGGTTCTGGGTGGTAACACGGACAGCGCCCATGTGACCGGCCATTTTCTTGCCTTTGAACACTTTACCCGGTTCCTGACACTGGCCAGTTGACCCGTGCGAGCGGTGTGAAACCGACACACCATGCGACGCCCTGAGGCCCGAAAAGTTGTGCCGCTTCATCGCGCCCTGAAAGCCCTTACCAATCGAGGTTCCGGCAACGTCAACTTTTTGACCTTCCAGAAAATGATTGGCGGTTATTTCTTCACCAACACCGATCAGATTGTCGGGGCTGACGCGAAATTCGGCGATTTTGCGTTTCGGTTCAACCTTGGCAACCGCGAAATGGCCGCGCATGGCTGCCGTTGTCCGCTTGGCCTTGGCCGCGCCGCATCCAAGCTGAACGGCGGAATAACCGTCTTTTTCAGCTGTACGCTGGGAAACAACCTGGAGGTTTTCCATTTGTAGAACGGTCACAGGGATCTGTTTTCCGTCTTCCATGAAAAGCCGGGTCATGCCCAGTTTCTTTGCAATAATTCCAGAGCGCATAATCTGTTTGCCCCTTACAACTTGATCTCGACATCCACGCCAGCCGCAAGATCGAGCTTCATCAGCGCGTCTACGGTTTGCGGGGTCGGATCAACGATGTCCAAAAGACGCTTATGCGTCCGGATTTCAAATTGCTCACGGGACTTCTTGTCGATGTGGGGACCACGAAGAACAGTGAACTTTTCAATCTTGCGCGGCAACGGAATCGGACCACGTACAGTGGCACCAGTCCGTTTGGCTGTCGAAACGATTTCCGCGGTGCTGGCATCCAGAACACGGTAATCGAAGGCCTTTAGCCGAATTCGAATTGTTTGACCTTGCATTACTTTGCCTCATTGGGGCTGCAGGTTTCATTAGTCACGACGGGGGATCATACCCCCGTCGCAGGGTTATTTCTTATCGGGCCGTCAGATCA
>DJBQ01000082.1 GCA_002430125.1 Rhodobacterales bacterium UBA5972 | reverse complement strand
TCGACCAATGCTGTCCGTCAGGACACTCAGGCTTTGGTCAAGCAGTGGTGGAACGAAATCGGTGTAGAAGTCGAGCTGAAGAATATCTCAGCTTCGGTGTTCTTCGGCGGCGACCAATCGTCCCCGGATACATTCCAGAAGTTCTTCTCGGATGTTGAAATGTACACCAACAACTTTGATGGCACCGACCCTGAGGCCTATATGGGCGGCTGGGTCTGCTCAGAGGCGCCAACTCCGGCAAACAACTGGCTGGGCGCCAACATGCCTCGCTATTGCAACCCGGCCTATGACGCCCTGTCGGCAGAAATGTCCGGCACCGGTGATCTGAACGAGCGTGCACGTCTGGCGAAATCCATGAATGACATGCTTATCCAAGACGGCGCAATCATTGCGCTGGTTCATCGTGGCAACGTTTCAGCCCATGCCAATTCATTGGCTGGTGTGAAGCTGAACACATGGGACAGCGAATTGTGGAACATTGCTGACTGGTCACGCAATTAAGACCTGACTTACGACGCCGCCCCGGTTCGCGCCGGGGCGGCGTTTCCTTCAACAAAGACTGCTGAACCGAGGCGCCCATGCTGAACTACACAATGCGACGATTGTTGTTCACCATCCCGACGCTTCTGTTCATCAGTTTGATTATTTTTCTGCTGTTGGATCTTGCGCCAAACGACCCAACCGGCGATCTGCCACTAACGATCCCACCGGAAGTACGCGAGAAAATCCGTATTTCGCTGGGATTAGGCGAACCAATCTGGGTGCGCTATCTGTTGTGGTGCAACCAGTTCTTTATCAACGAACCCCTGAACATGCTTGGTCATATGTTCAACACCTGCATTGGCGATTGCGAGAACCGTCTGCGCGTCAGTTCATGGTCGACCCGCTCGCCGGTTGGGGATTTGATCGCCGAACGGATGCCGCAAACCCTGTGGGTTGTCGGCATGTCCTATGTGATCGGCATCCTGATCGCCATACCAATTGGGGTCTATTCCGCCTATCGGCAATACAGCTGGTTTGATCAGGCCGGGACGTTCGTTTCAATGGTCGGCTTTTCGGTGCCGACATTCTTTACCGGGGTTCTGATGATCGTGATCTTCTCGGTGCATCTGGGCTGGTTTCCGTCGAAATACGACACCCTGCATGTGGTGACAGACTGGGATAGTTTCGTGTTTCAGGTAAGACAATCAATCATGCCGGTGTCTGTTCTGGCGCTGTTTAACGCCAGCCAGATCAGCCGGTTCATGCGTGCCAGCATGCTGGACAACCTCAATCAGGATTATGTGCGCACCGCCCGTGCCAAGGGGATGACCGAGCAGGTCGTGGTTCTGGTGCATGTGCTGCGCAATTCATTGATCCCGGTGGTCACAGTTATCGCCCTTGGCGTGCCGCAAGTGTTTGGCGGCGCGATCATCACGGAACAAGTGTTCTCAATCAACGGATTAGGCGCATTGTTGATTCTTGGCATTCAGGGGGCCGATATTCCTTTGGTGCAAACACTGACCTTTATATTCGCTGTGCTGATCGTGATGTTCAACCTGATTGCCGATGTGCTTTACGGAATACTAGACCCAAGGATCCGCTATGACTGACGCTGCCGCCGAGAAAAGCACCAACCGTTCGCAATGGGCCGATGTCTGGGATCAGTTCAAAACCCACAGGGGTGCCGTGATCGGCATGGCCTTTTTCGTCTTTATCTGTTTGGCGGTATTGCTCGGGCCGTATCTGTGGACGCTGGACAGCAATTTTATCGACATTCGCTCGAAAAATCAGGGGCCAAGTTTCGCGCATCCATTGGGCACCGATCAATTGGGGCGCGATACATTTTCGTCGGTTCTGCAAGGCGGACGGGTGTCGCTGGCGGTGGGCGTGGTCGCGATGGCGCTGGCGTTGTTTCTGGGAGCCCTGGTTGGCGTGGTCGCAGGCTATTTCCGCAAGCTTGACGGGCCGTTGATGCGCCTGACCGACCTGTTTCTGGCCCTGCCTATCCTGCCTCTGCTGCTGGTCATCATCATGTTGTTTCGCGACACCTTGCGCGGGCTGTTCGGGCCGGAAACCGGGATATTCATCCTGATCGTTTTTGTCATCGGCATCACCAGCTGGATGCATACGGCAAGGATTGTGCGCGGTGACGTGCTGGCCCTGAAAGAACAGGAATTCGTGCTTGCCGCGCGCTCGATCGGCACTCCGTCGCGTCGAATGATCCTGCGCCATATCCTGCCCAACGTGATGAGCCCGATCATGGTTTCAGCAACTCTGGGCATCGCCAACGCGATCATCACCGAAAGCGCTTTGTCGTTTTTGGGGCTGGGATTTCCATCGGATTTTCCGACCTGGGGCCGGCTGTTGTTTGACAGCACCAATTTCATGACCCTCAATCCCGAACGGGTGATCTGGCCGGGCCTTGCGATTTCCCTGACGGTTCTGTCGGTCAATTACATGGGTGACGGCCTGCGCGATGCATTGGATCCTCGCATTCGGGGCCGCTAAGAAATTCTGGCCTTCGGCGAGGATATTTAGAAAAGAAAGAGCCATATTTTCAGACCAGTTATATGCTGCGCCGTTACGCCGTAGCATAGGTTTCTGGTGCGGCTATAACAAAAACTTATCGGTGTTGGATCGTTTTGAACTCGCGTTTTTGCCTCGATTTGCGGCAATATACCAAAAGGGATGGCGTATCATTTTCTAATCGTTTCGTGCTATCATTCGTCAGGCTATTTATAACAGCCAAAATCGGGAGGAGACTTTATGTCCACATTTACCAAACTATTGGCCGCGACGGCCACTGCGGCGGTTGCGCTGGCTTCGGCAAGCGGGGCTTTCGCGCAGGAATATACATTCAAACTGCACCATCTTTTGGGCGCAAAAGCCCCGGCACAGACCAAAATGCTGGAGCCTTGGGTCAAGCAGGTCGAAGCGAATTCTGGCGGTCGCGTGCATATCGAAATCTACCCGGCCATGTCGCTGGGCGGCAAACCACCGGAATTGATCCAACAGGCCCGCGACGGCGTGGTCGATCTGATCTGGACCGTGAACGGCTATACGCCGGGTCTGTTCCCACGCACCGAAGTGTTCGAATTGCCGGGCGTTTATACCAATAATACCGTCGCCACCAATCTGGCGATGTATGACATGTTCGAAAGTGACCTCAAGCAGGAATATACCGGCCTCGAGGTTATGTGGCTGCATGTTCATGCCGGTCAGGCGATCATGACGGTTGACAAACCTGTGCATTCGCCTGCCGATTTGGCGGGCCTGAAAATGCGCATTCCATCGCGCACCGGCGCTTGGGTAATCGAAGCGCTGGGCGCGGTTCCGCTGGCCACACCAGTACCCGACGTGCCTGCCGCCCTGTCCAAAAAAACCATCGACGGCACGTTGCTGCCTTGGGAAATCATCCCGCCGTTGAAGTTGCAGGACCAGGTCAACTATTTCACCGAAGGCTTTGATAAAGCCCGTCTTGGCACCACCACGTTCCAGGTCTCGATGAACAAGGCCCGTTGGGACGGTTTGCCCGACGACATCAAAAAGGCATTCAGTGACGCCTCGGGTCGTGACTGGTGGGCCACGGTTGGCGAATACTGGCGCGCATCGGATGATTTCGGTATTTCGCTTGCCGAAAAAGCCGGGAAAACCCACACGATGCTGACAGAGGCCGAAACCAAAGTTTTCTTTGACGCACTGGAACCGGTTATCCAGCGCTGGGAAGACGAAGTTGCCAAATCCGGCATCGACGGCGCGGCACTGGTCAAGAAAGCTCGCGAGCTTTCCGCCAAGAACGCAATGTAAATGGCTGAAATGCTGCCAAAAACAGGAACGGGGCCTTCGGGCCTCGTTTCGCGTATCATCACTGGTTGGGCGCTGCTGGGCGGTGTATTGTTGCTGGCAGTTGTTCTGATGAACACCTATTCCATCATCGGCAACCAGTTCAACCTGCCCTTCCCCGGCGATTTCGAGATGACCGAGATCGGCATCGCAATCGCTGCGTTCAGTTTCCTGCCGTACTGCCAGTTGACCGACGCCAATGTGACCGCTGACATTTTTACCGCCCGCGCCTCGCGTCGATGGATAGCGATTTTTACGCTGGCGGGGGCTGTTGTGGCTTTACTTTTCAGCCTCTTACTGATGTGGCGGATGTATGCTGGCATGCTCGACAAAAAGCAATACGGTGAGATTACCGCCATTCTGGCCTTTCCCTATTGGCTGGCTTACGCGCCCTGCCTGATTTCGCTGGCGTTGCTAGCCTTGGCGGCGCTTGTTACGTTGCGCGATTCTGCGCGCCAGATCTGAGGGCCTTACATGGATGCTTTGCTAATCGGTTTTTCGGGCCTCGGCATGCTTGTGCTGCTGATCGCGCTCAGAATGCCCATTGCATATTCGATGATCCTGGTCGGCGGGATTGGCGTTACAATTCTGAATGGCCCGGCGATTTTCTTCAGCCAATTGAAAACTTTGGCCTATGGTCAATTCTCGATCTACGATCTTTCGGTCGTGCCGATGTTCGTTCTGATGGGAAATATCTCGACCAAGGCGGGATTAAGCCGCGCTTTGTTCAAGGCCGCGTCAGTCTGGCTTGGCTGGATGCGCGGTGGCGTGGCAATGGCCGCGATTGCCGCCTGTGCCGGCTTTGGCGCGGTCTGTGGTTCATCGCTTGCCACCGCCTCGACAATGGGTCAGGTCGCCCTGCCAGAGCTTGCACGCTATAAATACTCCGGCTCGCTGGCCACAGGAACGCTGGCCGCTGGCGGGGTTCTGGGCATTCTGATCCCACCATCCGTGGTGTTGGTAATTTATTCGGTGATCGTCGAGGCCAATATCGTCACCATGTTTGCCGCCGCCATGATCCCCGGCATCATCGCTGTGATATTTTTCATCCTGACGATTGCAATTTACGTGCGTTTCCGCCCTGAAAGCGGCCCGGCAGGCGAATTGGCCGCGCGCGCGGAATTCATTTCGGCAACCATTAACGTGATACCGGTCATGTTGATTTTCGGTCTGGTCATCGGCGGTATCTATTTCGGGTTTTTCAACCCAACCCCGGCGGCTGCCATCGGGGTTTTTCTGGTTTGGCTTTACGGCACTCTGCGCGGCTTCGTCAAATTGCAGGAACTGAAAGACGCCTTGCTTGAAACCGCCAAGACCACCGGCATGATCTACATGATCCTGCTGGGGGCCGAGATGCTGAAAATCTTCATGTC
>DJBQ01000099.1:355-3876 GCA_002430125.1 Rhodobacterales bacterium UBA5972 | reverse complement strand
GTCCGAGAAACCTACACCAAGCCCGCCAAACACACCCGACCAACAGGCCGCTTAGCCCGAAACCTCTGCCACCATCTCATCTACCAGTTCCCGGTGAAACGCCTGCATCCGCTCGTTTGGCTGGCGGTTGGTGACGGCGAATTCCAGCGGGTCGCCGGTGTTGATGGCACTTCCGGCCATCTCGGCAATCACCGCGTGGCCGCAGAAGGGAACGTAAGCCTCGGAATAACCGCCCTCGTGCACCAGCAGCAGCTTGTCGTCGCACAACTCCGCTGCCAGTTCCATCACTTTGCGGGTCATCTGGCGAAAGCCGTCGACCGTCACCAGCATATGCGCCAGCGGATCAAACGGCGAGGCGTCAAAACCGCAGGCGACGATGATGCCGTCGGGGTTAAACCGCCGGATGGCAGGTGCCACGATAGTGTCCATCACATAAAGGTAAGTCGCGTCACCGCATCCCGCAGGCAGCGGGATATTGATGTTATAGCCAAGCCCGGCCCCTTCGCCCCTTGCGCCGATGTCACCGGTATCGGGCGGATAATTCTTGTCCTGATGGATCGAGATCGTCAGCACATCATCGCGCCCGTAAAATATATGTTCAGTGCCGTTGCCATGATGCACGTCCCAATCCAGCACCACAAAGCGCTTGCCATGCCCGTTGGCAATCGCCGCTTCAACCGCGACCGCGATATTGGCCAGCAGGCAAAACCCGTTCGGCCAATCAGGCAGACAATGATGCCCGGGGGGGCGCGACAGCGAATAGGCGTTCTTAACCTCGCCCTGCATAACGGCTGCCAGCGAATGTATCGTCAGCCCGGCAGACAGGGCGGCGATTTCGTAGCCACCCCGACCAAACGGCGTGCGCAGGCCAAGCTCGCCGCCGCCAGCGTCCGACGCGGCTTTGAACTTGGTCAGGAAGTCCACCGGATGCACCCGCGCAAGGTCTTCGGTTGTGGCGGGTGCGGCCGAACGGCAATCCAACTCGGCCAGCAAGCCTGATACATCCATCAGGTTTTTCAAGCGGCGTTTGGTTTCGGGGTTTTCCGGCAGGCCCCCGGCAGCCAGCGGTTGCACGAAATCGCCCACCGGCATTGTCAGGGCGTAATTTCCGCCGCTATGCCAAAAGCATTTCTCGTCCCAAAAAAATCCCGTCGCAGCCATGGTCAAAGCCCCTTTGTTGTTCAGGCTTGATCCTGTGCAGGATGGTCGGGATTTACCAGCGCTTTTTTCATCACAAACACCCGCTGCTGGCCCAGAATGGCGGTGTCGATAACATCCCAGCCCTGATAAAAATAATAGTTCGGCATGACTGTCAGCAAGTGGAGATCAGTCGTGCCCTCGGTTGCAGCGCGAGATTCCACATAAGCGACAAGCGCGCGGGCAATGCCGGTGCGGCGATACGCCGGGTCAACCACAAGGCCCGACAGCCACGGGGTCAGGTGGCGGTGACTGTCCACATCTTCGTGGGCCAGCAACCAGACCATACCAACTGGTACTGCGTCTGAATGGGCGACAAACACCTGATCAGTCGGGCTTTGGTCGATGCGTTGGAATTCCTCCACCCATTCCTCGGCGGTAAAATTGGCAACCGCGCTCCATTCCTGATCAGCCCAATCGATGCAGGCTTGCCGCGCATCAGGTACTTCGCCAATGGGTTGGATGTTGATCATGTGCTTACCCGCGTTGTCGCTGCAATCAGGCTAGCACAGCTTGGCGTGAACAACAGAGATTTATCAGATGCCCCTGTCACCTGTTGCGCGATTGCCCTAGGTTTTCGAAATGGAAGGCAAAGCTGATTTTCAACATCTGGCGATTACCGGTCGCCTGATCAGCGTTCGCGTCACCCCCAAAGCGGCGCGCAATCAGGTGCGCGCGGGTGGTCCCGAAGGCGCTGATCTGTTGATTTCCGTGACCGTGGTGCCTGAAGATGGCAAAGCCACCAAAGCCGTGGTCAAGCTGTTGGCCGCATCGCTTGGTATTGCGAAATCACGCCTGCTGCTGCGCAAAGGCGCAACATCACGCGACAAGGTTTTCGAAGTAACCTAGCGCCGCTCGGGCCATGCCAGCGCCAAACTTGTGAACAAAAACAAATTCATGGCTTTGAAGCCAAAAAACCAGACCTTTCCGGCAAAAACATCTTCGGCATAAGACACCGCGAACCCGTTTTTGCCCCATGCAGTCGCCGCATAAGCAATCGCAAGGGCGACCAGACTTACCGCCAGAACCAGAATGAAATTTAGCCCGAATGTCCGCCGCGCCCAAATTGCTGCCAAGGACACAATCACCCCGCCAATGATGCCGTTCAGGGTCGACGATAGCGACCACCACGGATGGCTGATCAGCTAAACCCAAAAGCCGGAATATTCCACGACCAGCAAAACCAAAGCTGCAAAGGTCAAACGTAACAGGATCGCCATTTCAAACCGGCCTTTCAGGATTGTTCGGGCAGCCTTACAGGACTAACCTTACAGTCGCATGTCACGATCAGGTGAAAAGGCTCTAGCGTTGCTCGAATTTATAACTGCCCTCGGGCAGGTCCAAAGCCGCCTGTAAATCCCGCAATTGCGCCAGCGACAGAACGATCCTTTGAACTTGGTCGGTGCGCGGGTCAAGCTGTTCCAGCGTGACGCATTCAGCAAAAGCAGCGATGATTATATCCTCTTGCAACGGCTTTTCGCCGTCATCCACAAGGGTTACAATAGTCGCGTCAAATTCGTGTTCGATGGTAAACATGCGGTAAGCCTAAACCGCATACCGGCAACTGGCAACGGCAATGGCGCTGGTTATGGGCGCCGCTTGCTGGGATCGCCTCAGCCCCGGCGCTCCGTTAAATAGTCGCGCATTTTCAGCAAACAATACTGTGCCTCCACAGCAAACGGCCCGGCCTTGCCCATGTTCCAGGGCTTGGGAATGGCATCAAACAGCTTGATACGGTCACTTTGGCCACACAACGCCTCGGCCAGAACAATCGCGCTGATCGGGGCGGTGTTCATGCCGTGGCCACCAAATCCTGACAGGGCGAACAAACCGGGCTGAAGCTGCCCGACCAAAGGCATCTGATGCACTGCATAAGCCATGTTCCCGGCCCAGCCATACTCAAAATCCGGTGCGGCCGAGGGGTAAATCCGCTGAAAGTCGCGCATAGTATTTGTCTTGATACGCGCCGCGTCATGCGTGCCAAAGGTGGTAATCCCGTGGCCCCACAACAACCGATCATCGGGCAGCATCCGATAGTAATTCCCGGCACGTCGGGTATCGCCGACCGCAAAATCGGTTTTGATTGCGCGGCGAATGTCGGCCGCAATGGGTGCGGTCACGCCGATATAAGTTTGGATGCTCAGGATGTGACGCGCCAAAGGCCCGGTTTCGCTGCCACCATAACCGCCGGTCGCCAGAACAACGCGGTTGGCGTGTATGGTTTTACCATCTGTCACAGTCAGCTGAAATCCGGTGCCGTCACGGGCAATCGCGCCTAGGGTCGTGTTCTGGAAAATCCGCCCGCCCATATCGCGAACTTCGCC
>DJBQ01000099.1:0-283 GCA_002430125.1 Rhodobacterales bacterium UBA5972 | reverse complement strand
CCCATATCGCGAACTTCGCCCGCCAGACAACGCATGAAATTCAGCGGATGGAAATGGAAAGCCTGCATATCAAGCGTGCCGGACTTGTAACGCGGGCTGTCAACCATTGCCCGCAATCCGTCGCCGCTGATCTCCCCGCCCGAACGCCCGCTCAGCGAAACCGTCAGAATTCCCGGCTTTGCGCCAGCACTTGCGTATTCCGGCAGGCTGCATTTTGCACGCATCCACGCCACGCCCTGGGCCGCAAGTGTTGCAAGCGCTTCAGCCCCCTCCGGCCCGACCA
>DJBQ01000139.1:8801-9145 GCA_002430125.1 Rhodobacterales bacterium UBA5972 | reverse complement strand
CCAATCGCGCAGTTTCTTGATATATCCCAAGATAAAGCGGAAGAAATTGCCGCAACCAAGCATCTGTTTTTGGAGTGAATGATGGCCTATGACTATAACGACCAGAATATTTTCGCAAAGATATTGCGCGGTGAAATCCCCAATTCAACGGTGCTGGAAACCCCGCATTCGCTGGCCTTCAACGACATTGAACCGCAAGCGCCCGATCATGTGCTGGTGATCCCCAAAGGGCCTTATGTGTGTTACGACCATTTTGCCGATGCGGCGTCAGACGCTGAAATCGTCGATTTCACCCGCGCAGTTGGCGAGGTCTGCCGCATGTTGGGCGTGAAGCCCGGCGAGGG
>DJBQ01000139.1:7455-8716 GCA_002430125.1 Rhodobacterales bacterium UBA5972 | reverse complement strand
ATAACGGCGTGCAGGATGTGCCGCACCTGCACGTCCATATCCTCGGCGGGCGCTGGTTAGGCCGGATGCTGCAAAAGCCGAAAGAATAAGCAGGAAACGGGTCGGCAAAACCAGCGATGAACGGCTAATAAAAGCCTCTAAACCCGGAGGATGTCATGGCCATTAAATTCACCCCAATCGCAACCGAAATCGCGCGTGCCTATCAGGCAGGCGGGGCAGATGCTTACGGAATGCTGCCAGAACGTAAAATGTCCGATGGTCAAGCCGTTCCGTGCCGCCATTGTCTGCAAAACATTACCGCGGGCGCCACTTGCCTGATCCTTGCGCATCGCCCGTTTCCCAACCTGCAACCCTATGCCGAAACCGGGCCGATCTTTCTGTGTGCCGATCAATGCGCCCAAGGCGGGGGAGGCGACTTACCGGCCATCCTCGGCAGCCCCAATTACATTCTGCGCGGATATTCCGCCGATAATCGCATCGTATACGGCACCGGCAAAGTCACGGATACCACAGATATCCAGCAAGCAGCCGAGGCCTTGCTGGTGCGCGCTGACATAAGTTATGCGCATGTCAGGTCAGCATCAAACAACTGTTTTCAGGTCAGAGTCGACCGCGCCTGAGGCCTGAAGGGCCGTCGTAAAGTCAGACCTTTACGCCATTCCCACTTGCGCCCGGATCGGACCAACATCATCCGGTCGGGCATGGATCGCCGCCATCAGCGATTGCTGTAAATCCGCATGCTTGGGATCGTCAAACAGGTTGTGCATTTCCTGCGGGTCACCTTCCAGATCATACATTTCGCCCGCACCCGAAATCAGATCGACCGTCAGCTTTTTGGTGCGTGTACGCACGGTTTGCAAGCTCAGCGAAACCCCGGCGCGGGTCGGCAAAAGCTCCCATTCGTTGCGGGCATAGTCACGTGTCTCGTCGCCTTCGATCAGGCCACGCAGGCTTGAGCCATGTTGCGTCTGCAAAGCCTCGGCCCCGCCATAATCAAGGAACGTCGGGCCTAGATCCAATGTTGAAACCGGTTGATCGACAACCTTGCCAACCGGCACGCCCGGCCCTTTCACGATCATCGGCACCCGCAACAGACCTTCGTAATGCATCGGACCCTTCAGGATCAGCCCGTGATCGCCCAGCCAATCACCGTGGTCCGAGATATAGATAACGATGGTGTTCTCGTCCAACCCGGCGTCCTTCAGCGCGATCAGAATACGCCCGACATTGTGGTCGATCAGCGCGATCTGGCCATAGGTAT
>DJBQ01000139.1:0-7320 GCA_002430125.1 Rhodobacterales bacterium UBA5972 | reverse complement strand
TCTGGCCATAGGTATTGGCGATAATTTCACGCAACTGCTCGTCGGTTTGTTCGGGAATGCGGCTGTAGGCCTTGCGGATTTCAGCACCTTCCTTGTTGCCGGTCGGCTCCTCGGTCAGTACTTTTTCGTGCCACCAGGGGCGACCCTCGAAGGTGCGTTTGCGGTTCGCGGGCAGATCCACCTCGTCCGGGTCATGCAAGCGCGACCAGGGTTCCGGCGCATCAAACGGGTGATGCGGGTCAGGAAAGCTGATCCAGGCGCAAAACGGTTGTTCTTCATCGCGCCCATGTTTCAGCCATTCAA
The DNA here is from genome assembly GCA_002430125.1 of Rhodobacterales bacterium UBA5972. Lineage (GTDB taxonomy): Bacteria > Pseudomonadota > Alphaproteobacteria > Rhodobacterales > Rhodobacteraceae > UBA5972. Next base: position 7,017 of record DJBQ01000139.1, on the reverse strand, counting down.
TCGTGCGATCAGCGGTCCAGGTTGAATTGTGCCAGGCGGGAGGCAGTTTTGAATGCCACGTCTGCGCCGCCCCTTTTGTATCGCCAGCGTTTTCCCACATCAGCTTGGTCTTTTCGTCGCCGCGCCCTTCCATGTGATACCAGCGTTCATAATGTTGACCGCCCGGTGGCTTTTCGGGTGCCCACCAGTTGTGGCCGACCAGCATCAATTCTACATGCTGAAACCCCATATAGGGGCCGTTCCAGTCATCCGGATAACTGGCCGAGGATTTCAGGCATTCCGGCGTGCCGGTTGGCGCAAACGTGTGATACGTGGAAAAATGCGCCTTGCCGATAAACGCGGTTTCATAACCCGCTTGCCCCATGGCCCCGGCAAAACCCTTTTCGCCGATCGTCGGGTCCAGATCGATACCGTTGTCATGAACCCCGTGCGTGCGGCATAACTGCCCGGTCAGGATTGACGCACGCGCTGGCTGACAGACAACTGTCGGGGTGATGCAGCCGGTGAAATGCGTGCCCTCAGCAGCCAGTTGATTCAGATGCGGCGTCTTCACGTTGCGGCCCATAAAGCCAAAGCAATCGGCGCGGTGCTGGTCCGCTGAAATCAGCAGAATATTTGGTCGTGTCATTCAGTACCTCGGTGTTTTCGGGCAGAGTAAAGGATGATTCCAAGCGCCATCAGCATGAAGACAAGGGCCACGGGACTTGTGAACAAAAAGAACGGGTCACCGCCGGTGGCGGCAAAGGCCTGACGTGCGCTTTCCTCAAGCTTGCCGCCAAGGATGAAGGCGATCACAAAGGGCAGCGGCGATATCGCAAGCAACCGCATGAAATAACCCAGCAGGCCAAAGGCCAGCGTGAACCCAATCGCCTCCAATCGGGTTTCCTGCACATAAATCGCCGTCAGGGTCAGCAGCAAAACGATTGGCAGCAGGATATGTTTCGGGATACGGATCATCACGCCCATTGATCGCATGAACACGCCGCCAATGGTCCAGTTCAGCGCGTTCGCAATGAACATTGCGGTGAACAGGCCAAAGGCAATAACCAGTTCAGGATTGACTGCGTCGGCGGTAAACCGAAACACCGAGGGGCCGGGGTTAAAGCCGCCGATGCTATCCGCTGCAAGGATCAGGAAGACGGCTGCGGCATTTCCGGGGATACCCAACGACAGAACCGGGATCAGGTTCGCGCCTGATACCGACGAATTCGCCGCTTCGGTTGCGGCGATGCCTTCAGGCGCGCCTGCGCCGAATTCCGGGTCAGTGGGCAATTTCATCTTTTGATAACGCGCCCTGCCAACCGTATACCCCAACGTCGCCGCCAGTGTTGATCCGATCCCCGGCAATGCGCCGATAACCGTGCCAATTACCGCCGACCTTGCAATATACGGGACCAGTCGCCGAATATCTTCCTTGTGCAAACGTTGGTCGCCAATGTCCTTGATTTCGGCAATCACACCCTTTGCGCGTTTTTCGTGCCATAGGTCTTCAAGGCTCTTGAAAACCGCCCCGATGATCAGCACGCCCAAGACCGCCGTGGTTATCGAAAACCCCTGCGCAAGGTGTTGCGAGCCCATCGACAGACGCGGATAGAAATCCTCGCCGGTGCCGACGTAAACCGCCAACAGGCCCAGTCCGGCAGACAGCAAACCCTTTGCAGGCGACCCGCCGATGACCACAGCAATGAACGACAGCGACAGGATCAACAGCGCGGTTTTTTCCGGCAGGTCCAGATAAGCCTCGACCAGTATTGCCAGAAACGGCGCACAGACGATCAGCACAACGTCTGAAAATGTATCACCGCTGACCGAGGCAAAATGTGCAATCCTAAGCGCCTTTTTCGCCTGCCCCTTTTTGGCCATCGGATAACCGTCAAACGTTGTCATATACGAGTCAGGCGTTCCGGGGGTGTTAAACAGGATGGCTGGCACCGCCCCGCCGATTGTCGCACCTTTCATGATGCCGATCAGAAATCCCAAAACAGGCAACAGCGCAGTTTCAGAGTATCCGAAAACCGAGATCAGTATCGGCAAGGAAATCGCCATTGCCATCGGCCCGGCCAGCCCCGGCGTTGCACCAACAGCGATGCCCAGCAGAAAGCCGCACAGGATCATCACCAGCGTGACCGATACCGGCAGGCCAAAGACCGAAAACATCACAGGGCCCTGAAAAACCGCCAGGATGCCAAGCCAGATATAGTCAAGCACACCCATCAGACATCTCCGTTCGGGGGAAGCAGCAAATCGTCAAACGGCAGGTCATAGACCGCAATCAGCACCAGAACGGCCAAAACGGAAATCGCCAGGCTGCGGACAGTGAGACGCCCGTCAATCTGTGCGATTAATCCGGCGATCATCATTGTCCCGCCCAGTAAATATCCGACGTATTTCCATGGCCAGGTATCGCGTAACAGCCGGTATTCCAAATGATCGCCTGTCAGAAAACTGGCGAAATAGACGGTGACCGGCCCGGCAAATCGCATGACAAGAAGGCTGGCAATCAGAATGCCGATGACGATTCCGATGAACCTGATATTGCCACCGCTAATCCGGGGTTGCGCCGGTTCGTTTCGTTCGACCAGGACAAGGACCAAGCCGCCGATCAAAACGAAAACCGCCGCGACAGTTGGCGCAAGACCGTCGCCGATTGTCAAATGTCGTCTGACCTGTTGGACAATGCCGCTTGCTGAATCCAAGGGAATCCAAACGAACAACACCAGCGCTGCAAATGCGACACAGCACAGGCCCAAGATAAGGTTGCTGCTAGACCTGCCAGTCATGGGCGCACGTCTCCGTCACTGGGGTTTTCGGATTGCAGATGGCGGGCCAACACCAAGGCAGGCCCGCCTGAAGCTGCGGCCGTTACTGTGCAGCCTTCATCAACTCGCCGGCACCGTTGTATCCACTGACCAGCAATGCATCGAGTTCGGCACCCGTTATGGTAGCTGATCCGCCAAAAGCTTTCTTGATCAGGCCGCCTGCTTTGGTGCTTTCGTCTGAAACCACATCGGCAATTGCCGCAGCCAAAGCATTGCGTGCGTCATCCGGCATGCCTGCCGGGCCAACAAAAACGAAATAACCGTCGGCGTTATATGGCACGCCCAGATCGCCAAGCGTCGGTGCATCGGGTGTTTGCTTTAGCGGTACAGAAAGGGCGGATGCCAGATTGACCAGATCGCCAGCAGCAACGCCTTTACCCTGAATTCCAGCCATAAATCCGAGATCCATATCGCCCGCATTCACTCCGTTCATCACATCTTTGCCGCCTTTGACCGAGATAATGTTAAACTCGACGCCCTGCGCCTTGCCCAACAGATAGGCGACATCAGCCAACATCGGGCTCATCGTTCCGAACCGAATTTCTTGCCCGCCTTTAGCCGCAGCAACAACATCGGCGAAGGTCTTCCAGCCTTTTGATGACAGCGAGACGATGCCCATCTGGAACCCAGCCGTTGTGGACAGACCGGTAAAATCTGCTGGCGTCATTCCAGCATTTGCAGCCGCAAGGTTATAGCCAACGGATTCCGTCACAACCAAACCGATAACGGTGCCGTCATTGGGTTGACCCTTCATCGCTGCCAACAGGTTGACGCCGCCTTTGCCGGTGACTTGCTCGGGAATGAACTTCCATCCCATTTTCGCTTCCAGTGCCTCGGCGATCAGGCGCGCCTGCGTGTCGGCACCGCCCCCGGCAGCAAAACCGATCATCAGCTTGATCGGGCCCGGTGGTGTCCAGTCGGCGGCAAACGCGCCGGTTGCCATCGCTGCCAGTCCAAGCGCTGCAACAGCTGATTTCAAAATACGTTTCATGGTTCGGAGTCCTCCCTGAATTTGACCTGTATGAAAATAGGGCAGATAAAGGTTGATACGTCAACTATTAAGTTGACCCGTCACCCATTATTTGCCAGTCTGACCATAAGGGAGGTCCAACAATGGCGACTGCCAGACTTCAGGAACGATATGGAACCGCAGTGCCGCTTCGCCAAATGGTGTCTTATCGCTTGTCCCGGCTTCAGGCCAAGCTCAATGCGCAAGCCACTAAAATACTTAAGGAAAACGGCGATCTGACCCTGATGCAATGGCGCATTCTGGTGATGCTTGACCTGTATGGCGAGGTTACAATCGCCCGCATCGTCCGCGAAACCGAGTTTGATAAGGGACTGCTAAGCCGGACCGCCAAGGCCATGGTCCAAAAGGGGCTGATTGCCACGAAATCAAACGATTCGGATCTACGCCAAAATCACTTGTCGATGACCCCACAGGGGCGCGGCGTTTTCGATCGCGCCTTTGCGCCAATGCGTGGACGGCAGGACAAGCTGTTAAATTCAATGAGCGACGAGCAACGTGAAAATCTGTTTGAGGCTTTCGAAATGATTGAAAATTCGCTGGACGAGATGAGGGAAAACGAATGACATCAAACCTTTTGGTCATCATGTCTGACGAACATCAATCCCGCGCGATGGGATGCGCCGGGCATCCTTTCGTCCAAACCCCGAACCTTGACGCACTTGCGGCGCGCGGGGTGCGTTTTACCGACGCCTACACCCCGTGCCCGATCTGCGTGCCCGCACGGGCCAGTTTCGCCACCGGAAAATACACCCACCAGACCCGCCTTTGGGACAACGCCATGCCCTATACCGGCGAAATCCCCGGCTGGGGCCACGCGTTACAGGCCAAGGGCGTGCCGGTCGAAAGCATCGGCAAACTGCATTACCGCGCCGAGGAAGACCCGGCAGGCTTTGACGTGCAACATATCCCGATGATGGTCGTCGGCGGTGTTGGCATGGTCTGGGCGTCAATCCGCCGCGAAGACGAGCGGGTCAAGCCCGGCAAAGGCCGGATGCTGGGCGACTATATCGGGCCGGGCAACAGCAAATACACCGACTATGATGCAGCCGTGACCAAACGCACGACACAATGGCTTGCCGACCGCGGCGCCCAAACAAACGCGCAGCCTTGGTGCCTGTATGTCGGCCTTGTCGCCCCGCATTTCCCCTTGGTGGTTCCGCAGGAATTTTTCGAGCTATATCCGCTTAGCAGCCTGCCGGATGTTAAGTTGCATCCGCGCACCGGCTATCAGCGCCACCCGTGGGTCGAAAAGCAAAACGCCATGATGGACAGCGAAGCGAATTTCAAAAGCGCCGATGAAAGACTAAGCGCCATCGCCAGCTATTATGGGCTGTGTTCGTGGCTGGATCATAATGTCGGTGAAATCCTGAAAGCGCTAAGCGTGTCAGGGATGATGGAAAACACCACGGTCGTCTATACCTCGGACCACGGCGATAACCTTGGCGCGCGTGGCTTGTGGGGGAAATCGACGCTGTATCAGGAAAGCGTTTGTGTGCCGATGATCATGGCAGGCCCGGATGTGCCAAAAGGCGCTTGCGATACCCCTGTCAGCCTGCTGGACCTGTCAAAAACCATCGCCACGCATTTTGGCGCTGATATTGATGGGGCGCAGGGCATTCAGACACTTTCCGAAATAGCGGCCGCCCCGACTGACCCGGACCGCGTTATCTTCAGCGAATACCATGCAGCAGGCGCAGTATCGGGCGGATTCATGCTGCGCAAAAGTCGTTGGAAATACAACCACTATGTCGGCTTCGCACCCGAGCTGTTCGATCTTAAAACCGACCCCGAGGAACTGACCGATCTGGCAGGCGATCCGGCTTATGCCGCAACACTGGCCGAACTGGATGCGGCCCTCAGGCAGATATGTGATCCCGACGCGGTGGATGCACAGGCTTTCGCCGATCAGGCCGCACTGATCGCAGGCCATGGCGGACGCGACGCCGCCCTGAAACTTGGGGCACCCGGTGCAACCCCGCCACCGAAAGTTTGAAATCATGCATAAGCAGCCTAACACCCTGAAATTAAACGCTGAGCGCCGCTCAGATGGTGCCGCGGCTTATCCTGCTACGCCAGATGTACCAGATGCAAACGTCAATCAATCCCGTATCGGTTCCCGCACGGAAAACGTTTCCCAATTGGTTCTTGAAAGGCTTTGCCAATGAAACTCACCATCCTTGGTTCCGGCTCGCCCGAGGCTTATGCGCGGCGTGCTTCGACCGGATATCTGCTTGAAATTGGCGGTGACCGTATCCTGTTTGATTGCGGTGGCGGAGTGGTGGATAACCTGATCCGTTCGGGCCGGTTGCCCAAAGACATCACGCATCTGTTTTTCACTCATTACCATTCCGATCACATGATGGATTATGCCCGTCTGATCCACGCCGCCTGGGATGAAGGCGGCGCACCGGTCAAGGTTTTTGGCCCCGCACCACTCGCCAAAATCAACGAAGGCTATTTCGGGCCTGACGGTGTTTTGCAAAACGATCTGCGCGCCCGTACGGAACTGACCCAAAGCCAACAGGTCTGGGTCGCCCGTGGCGGCACCTTGCCGCGACCATGGCCAGCGCCGGAAATCACTGAAATCGCACCGGGATTTACCTTTGAAGGCGACGGTTGGAAACTGACCTCGGCCCGGGCAACCCACGCCCAACCGATCCTTGAATGCCTTGGTTTTGCCGTCGAACATGCCGGTAAGAAGTTCGTCTATTCGGGCGACACCGGCATCAACAAGAACATCACTGCTCTGTGCAAAGATGCCGATTTCCTGTTGCACTGGTGCTATCGTGGCAGCGGTGAACAGGTTCATCCGGCCCTGATGGCAATGAGCCCCGACCCGGCGGAAGTCGCCATCATGGCGGAAAATGCAGGTGTGAAACGTTTGTTCTTAACCCATTTCCGCATACATATGGATGGCGATAACGTGCACGTCGCAGCCCACCGCGATCTGGCGCAACATTTCAGCGGCGATTCGGGGATTGTCGAAGACCTGCGTGAATATTCGATCTAGCGACAGGACCGATAAATATTCTTTAACGCTTCCCCCGACTTAATCCTAATAGCGGACGTTTGTGGGACGTAAGGCAACGGCGGTTGCGCGGACTTTCCTGCCGTTCCCGAATTTCTGAGGTGGATAACTTACCGCCCAAGCACTAAATCGCTTCGCGA
>DJBQ01000123.1 GCA_002430125.1 Rhodobacterales bacterium UBA5972 | reverse complement strand
GCTTGGTGATAACCAAGTAAACAGGCAAGTTGTACCGGAGATACAAAGCTCCGGGCGGCAAGATGCCGACAAGGCTGTTTAATGTGACAATGGCGGTGCAGCGCTTGGAGTGGTCTTGCATCTGGTTGATCTGGTCTGATCCGGGTCAGGTCGCAAGTTTCACGGTTATCCATGCCAGCACCAGATAGCGGCCGCCCTTGGCAAGGGTGACGATCAGCACGAACCGCCACAACGGTTCGCGCAGCACGCCAGCGGCGAGCGTCAAGGGATCGCCAACCACAGGAAGCCATGCGCCAAACAGGCTCCAATGGCCCCGGCGCGCGTACCAGCGGGTGGCCTTGTCCATCTGGCTTTGCGAAAAGGGAAACCAGTGTCGATCAGAAAATCGGATGAGAAACCGTCCCAGAACCCAGTTCACGACAGAGCCCAGCACATTGCCCCCCGTTGCCACGACCAGCAGCAACCAGATGGGTTGTACCCCTTGCAAGACCAGCGCGACCAGCACCGCCTCAGATTGTGCGGGGATCAATGTGGCCGCGATAAGTGCCGCCAGAAACAACCCCGCAAGCTCCAGCATGGATCAAGCTGCCCTTGGCCAGCGGGGATGGATGTCGTCAATCACAAAGGCATGGCTGTGCCGGGGGGCGTGGTTTGTCAGGTGCGGGTGATCGGGGGGAAGGTCGGGGTGATCATGCGCCAAATCGCGAATATCTTGCGCGGGCCAGATGCGTAGGACGGCAACCGGCCCAAGCGCCACCGTCGCCAGACCCGTGCCCAAGAGCGCCACGATCTGCGCGGCAAAGAGGTGGCGAAAGGTCGGGTTGCGTAGGGTGTTCTGCATCTAGAGAAGCTTTGTCAGGGATTTGATTTCGGCCAGATCGTGATCGCCGCCGACCGTCACACAGTGGTCGATGTGATCATGGATCAGCGCCCGCTTTGCCTCGGCCACCGCGCGCTCGACGGCGTGCAGTTGCGTGGCGAGATCGACGCAGGGCCGCCCTTCCTCGATCATCCCGATAACCCGCTGCAGGTGCCCCTCGGCGCGTTTCAGCCGGGTTGCGATGGCAGGGTGGCTTGCATGGACATGAGGTTCTGACATATGAAAGGCCTATCCCCCATGGGGGGATAATGCAAGAAACAAGAAGGACCCTGCGAACAGGGTTTCGCCGAGGAGCAGATGAGCGGGACCTGTCAGAGGGGCACTGTCAGAAGAAACCAGCTTGAGGCGGGCAAGGCCGTCGGTTAGCGTTTCCAGATGAAAACCGTTTTTCGAATATCCATGATCAGACTTTCTGTTTAACAGCTAGATTTCGCGGTTGTTTGTAATATTGGAAGGCAACCGCAAGCGGGATCACCAAAGCGAACAACATGATGGCAAGCCATATGGGACCCTCGGCGTTGCCTGTCGCGTCTCGTATAGCGCCTGCAACCGGCGGTGTGACCAACATGATTGCGTAGTAAACGGTAAAGAAGATGCCCATGCCGAATGCCCGAACCTGAGGCCGCATAGCTTGTCCGGACATTGCCATGATCACCCCTGCCGGAGCCATTCCTATCAAGCCGAAAAGCAAGCTTGCGCCTAGCCCGGCTCGCGGCACACTTAACAGCAAAAGCGAAAATATTGCGCCTCCCATGCAGACAGTCAGTACAACATTGCGTCCGCCGAAACGATCCACGATCTGCCCACACAATGCTCCGGACACAATCATGATCCAGCTGCCAATGCTGATAACGCCAGCAGCAGCGACAGCTGTCTGGCCAAGGTTTTCGAGTACTTTTGGTGCAAAAGAAAGATAGGTGACATAGGCTGCGTTGAATACGCCCCAGGCCGCGGCTGCACAGAAAATCAATCGCCATTCCTGGCCGGTCAGCGCGGCACCTGATCCGCTTGTCGCAGATGGTAAATCATGTGGTGCTCTGTAAAATAGGAATACCCCGAGTGCCGCGAGTAAGCAATAAGCGGAGGCGACCTGGAACGGGAGCTGCCAGCCGTAGGTACCGGCAAGCCAGGCGTGACCAACCTGGCCCATGGCGATCCCAAATGGCCAGCTCATGACGAGCACGCTCATTGCGGTGGCGATTTCGCGTCCTTCAAACCAATCGGCGACCATCTTGGTAAAATAGAGCGTGGTGAACAGGAAGCCAGCCCCCGCAAAGATGCGGCCCAGTCCAATGGTCCAGCTCTCAGCCGCGAGCGATGACACGAAGCCACCAAAAGCCAGTACGCCTAATCCAAGCACAACCATAATACGATCTGAGACGAAGCGCCCCCAATAACCTGCCGGGATGGCGAGAAACAAACCAGGGGCCATGAAAAGGCCGATTAAGACGCCAATACCTGCATAATCGAGCCCGAAGGCGACAACCAAGTTATCGCCTACGGAAGCCACTGTTTGAAACTGAAACCCAAGCCCGATGCGGGCCAGAAACAGAAGTGCCAGAATGCGCCAGCGCATTACGCCCAGCCAAGCCCGCGCAGGGCTTGCACATCATTCCAGATTTTAGTCATGTGAGAGATTTTGTCGCCGTCAAACTGCATGACATAGGCGTAATCCGAAACGACCGATTTGCCTGTTGGCGCAACTGGTCCACCTTCGCCAGTCTGCGTGCCGTGAAATTCAGCTGCCGCGACAACTGTTCCACGCGCCTCGTCCGCCGCGAAGGCAGTAAGCTTGAAATGGCCATCCGGAATCGGCGTCAAAAGCCCCTTCATCCAGTCTGCATAGGCCGCCAGTGTTGTGGTTTCGGCCAATGCATCTGCCTGGCAAGAAAAGGTGGCGTCCGGTTTGCACCATTGCCGACAAACGTCCCAGCCTTTGCCAGTTTCGTAAGCGTCAAAAAAGGCCTGTGCGGTTTCGTATTGTGACATCGTGGCATCCTCCATTTTGTTGTTATGAAGATCATATTAGGCTAGCGGCCATCGGCTGGGTATCGTGCAAGTGCAGTAAATTCGAGGTCTGGCGTGCAGTATTCAAACTACAGCATTTGCAGGATGTCGAGAACATTTCTAATT
>DJBQ01000160.1:3556-4670 GCA_002430125.1 Rhodobacterales bacterium UBA5972 | reverse complement strand
ATCGCTCTGACCATTGTGATTGCCTTTCAGTATTAGACGGGCTTTGCAACATTTAGTGTAACGAATACTGATCACAATGTATTCTAAAGGCATCCATTAGGCAATTACCGTTACATCTATGACTAAGCCAATCAAACCCAAACAAGGAGAGGCCCGATGGCCAAAGCAATCAACCAACGTATCGTAGACGCCCCGCTCGCCGCCTGTTGGGACGCGTGGAACAGGTTCGGCGACATCGATTTTTTCAGCAACGCTGTGAAGAAAAGCTATTTGATGGATGGCGGCCCACAGGAAGGCATGGGCGCGATCAGGCATTGTGATCTTGCTGACGGCAAGAATTTCCTTGAAGAAAAGATCGTCGCCTATGTGCCAAACAAAACCATTTCCTATGCGGTTATCAACGGGTCGATGCCGCTGAAATCTGCTGTGGCCAAGATCGACCTGAAGGCCCTTGGTGCTAACCGGACCGAAATGACGTTCACCATGGATTTCGAACCCTCAATGGGCATCGTCGGTAAACTGCTTTTGCCGATCATGAAGCCACAATTCACCAAAACGCTGGGGCGCATACTGGACGGTTACAAAGCCGGGATTGAAAAGGCAGCGCTCGTGACCACCTGAGACACTTTCAGACGTTTGTCGTGGCCCGAACGGATTGAGTTTCGTTCACCCCTTGGATATAGGGTATGCGACCCAATTCCAAAGGACATGCCATGACCCAGACCCGCACCGAGACCGACAGTTTTGGCCCGCTCGAGGTTCCTGCCGACAAATATTGGGGGGCGCAGACCCAGCGGTCGATCATCAATTTCCCGATTGGTTGGGAAAAACAGCCTGTCGCAATTATCCGCGCGCTTGGGGTGATCAAAAAGGCCTGTGCGCTGGTCAATGTCGATCAGGGCGATATGGACGGCGATTTGGGGGCGGTGATTGCCGTCGCAGCTGGCGAAGTTATTGACGGCAAGTTTGACGACAATTTTCCGCTGGTGGTCTGGCAAACCGGGTCTGGCACCCAATCCAACATGAACGCCAACGAGGTGATTTCTAACCGCGCGGTTGAGATGCTGGGCGGTACCATTGGGTCCAAAGACCCAGTGCACCCGAATGATCACTG
>DJBQ01000160.1:2005-3520 GCA_002430125.1 Rhodobacterales bacterium UBA5972 | reverse complement strand
CAATATGAATGCCAATGAAGTGATTTCAAACCGGGCGATTGAAATGCTGGGCGGGGTGATGGGCAGCAAAAAGCCGGTGCATCCAAATGATCACTGTAATATGGGGCAAAGTTCAAACGACACGTTCCCAACCGCGATGCATGTCGCGATCGGCATGATGGCGCGTGATGTGTTGCTGCCGGGCTTGCGCAAATTACACACAGCTTTGGCGGCAAAATCCGACGAATTCAAGGATATCATCAAAATTGGCCGCACCCATACGCAGGATGCAACGCCGCTGACGCTGGGCCAGGAATTCGGCGGTTACGCGCATCAGGTGGCGATGGGGATCAAGCGGGTCGAGATGTGCCTGCCGGCGATTTACGAACTGGCGCAGGGCGGCACCGCTGTTGGCACCGGGCTTAACACCAAAAAGGGCTGGGACGTTCGGGTGGCCAGTAAAATCGCCGAAATCACCGCCCTGCCCTTTGTGACCGCCCCGAATAAATTCGAGGCCTTGGCGGCGCATGACGCGATGGTGATGTTTTCAGGAGCGCTGAAAACCGTGGCCAGCAGCCTGTTCAAAATCGCCAATGATATGCGGCTGTTGGGATCTGGCCCGCGTTCTGGGCTTGGCGAACTGATCCTGCCTGAAAACGAACCCGGCAGTTCGATCATGCCGGGCAAAGTGAACCCGACCCAGGCCGAGGCGCTGACGATGGTCTGTATTCATGTGATGGGCAACGATGCCGCCGTTGGTTTTGCAGGTTCGCAGGGGCACTTTGAGCTGAATGTTTACAACCCAATGATGAGCTATAACGTCTTGCAATCTATGCAACTTTTGGGTGACGCTTCGGGGTCGTTCACTGACAATATGGTGGTTGGCACGCAGGCCAATATCGCGCGGATTGACAAGCTGATGAAGGAAAGCCTGATGCTGGTCACCGCCTTGGCCCCGACCATTGGCTATGACAACGCCACCAAAGTTGCGAAAACCGCGCATAAAAACGGCACAACGCTGAAGGAAGAGGCGATAGCGCTGGGTCTGGTGGACGAGGAAACTTTTGATCGCGTTGTGCGGCCTGAAGATATGATCGGCCCAAAGGACTGACCTGATGGTGGCCCCCATCAGTCTGAGCAACGTGCGGAAAGCCAAAGCTTTGGTGAAAAAACGCCAGCAAGCCGATGAAAACGCGGTGAAATTTGGCCGTAGCAAGGCTGTGAAGTCAGTGGAAGCTGCTGCCAAGGCGCAGGCTGCGCGGGCGCTTGATGGTCACAAACGCGATGATGGCGATGAATAGTCGGCCGCAGAAACATTCGCTGACGTTGAACGGCCACAGAACCTCGGTCTCGCTGGAAGACGAGTTTTGGACGGCATTTCGTGACATTGCAGCCGCGCAAAACACCCCGATCAACGTGTTGGCTGCCCACATCGATCATGCGCGCGGCACCGAGATCGGATTGGCGGGCGCGATCCGGCTGTTTGTTCTGCGCCATTACCGCGGCTAAATCCGTATGGCAGCTGTTATCGACGAG
>DJBQ01000160.1:0-1799 GCA_002430125.1 Rhodobacterales bacterium UBA5972 | reverse complement strand
TGTTTGTTCTGCGCCATTACCGAGGCTAACCCCCGATGGCAGCTGTTATCGACGGGTGATCCGCAAATATATGCCGTCCGCCGACCTGACAGTCAGATGCGCCACCGGCACCGGGGTTTTGCCGTCGACCAGATCAAAGCGAAACTGCCGCAACAGCATCGCCAACAACAGCGGCCCTTCGACCATCGCAAAGCCTGCCCCCGTGCACACCCTTGGGCCCGACGAAAACGGGATAAAGGCCTCGCGCTGGCAGGCTTTGCCATTTTCGGTTTTCCAACGGGTCGGATCAAATATATCGGGCCGGTCCCACAACCTGTCATGTCTGTGTAAATGCCAAGGCGAGACAATGATCTGATCGCCAACCTTGACAGCACGGTCGCGAAAGCTTTCCGGCCGGGTTGCAGTGCGGATCATCATTGGCACCGGCGGGTAAAGCCGCAGTGATTCGCGAAACACATCACGCGTGAAGCTAAGTTTACTGAGTTGTTTGAACTCGGGCGGTCCTTGCGCAAAAGCCGCTGTTACTTCGCTCGCCAATCGTTCCTGTGTCGTCGGATCTAAGGCCAAAAGATAAAGCGTCCAGGCAATTGCCGAAGCGCTGGTTTCATGGCCCGCCAGAAAGAAAATCGCCACCTGATCGACCATTTCCTGCGTGTCGAATTTCTGCCCTGTCAACGGATCCGCAGTCGTCATGATCTTGGTCGCAAGGTCATCGGGTGCCGTGCCAGCGGTGATTTCAGCCATCCGCGCAGCCGTCAACTCGGTCAACAATTTGCGGATAACACGCGCCGTTTTGACCGTGGCGGGTTGGCGAAACTTTGGCATCCAGCGGGGCAGACGGATAAACGACGCCAGATTAAGCAGCGGTTGGGTGCGCTGATAGGCGCGAAACTGGTCGAAAACCTGCGCAGCTATCCCTGTGGAAATCGGCATCGAAAACAGAGTGCGAAAAATCACATCCGCTGCCATATGCGAGGCCTCTTCCTCCATTTCAACCGGATTGCCGTCGGCCATTGTGTCCAATCGAGCTATCGCAGCCTCGCCTGCTGCAACCATCGCCGGAAAGACGTCGCGAAGCCGACCGCCTTCAAATGCCGGATCAATGATCCGCCTTTGGCGCTTCCAGACCTCGCCGTTGGTCACAAAAACCGAATTGCCAAGCAGGCTTTCAAGGCTCTCGCGGATGAGTTCCGACTTTGGAAAATCCGCAGGTCTTTGAGCCAACACCAGTTTGATAAGATCAGGTTGATTGACAAGAAAAGACCGAAAGAAAGGCGTGTGAAATTCCGCCATCCAAGCGTGATATAGCCGGGCTGGTTGGGACGAAAAAATATCTTTGCGAAATAGTTGGATATACCGCCACCACGAAACTTTGTCGGGCCGCGATGCCGGTTTCGGTGGCAGTATTTCCCGCACAGTCATGGCAATTCCTGGGACTGATACGGCGATAACGCCGCGGTTATTCGCGATGGTGAGGCGACCCGGTCGCGATACCGTTCGGCCAAGCTGAGCGGGCCCGCAGTGATTTGGAAATAATCGTAATCCTTCGGTCGATCAAAAGCGCAAAGATACTGAAAATGCAGCCGGAAAAACCGCCATTTCAGCGCATCATACCGTGCCTTTGACAGCGATTGGGTAAATGCCGCCGAGATAACCAGAGGCCAGTTTTTTTCATCCTCAGTACCAGCGCCACTGACCGCAACCGGATCGCAAAGCGCGAACGTGCACCCATCGCCGGGGGCGGTTACGTCAATCCAGGTCACATCATTGCGCTGCGAAAGAAAATGAAGGTCGGCGCG
>DJBQ01000167.1 GCA_002430125.1 Rhodobacterales bacterium UBA5972 | reverse complement strand
CGCCATTGATCTTCACGAAAACCTCGTCCAAATGCCACTGCCAGTTCGAATATGCACGCATCCGGCTGACCCGGTTTCGTCGGATCTCTGCAGCAAACATCAAGCCAAATCTGTTCCATCAGTACCGCTCCGTTTCATGGCTGATGCCGATGCCAGGTTCGTGCATTAGGTCCTCGACGTTTCGCAGCGAAAGGGGAAAGAGAACGCACACCACAACCGTCAGGCGAATGATCTCAGGTCCGCTGTGAAAGCACTTGAACGGGTCGCTTTTTGTTATGGATAGACGCTGCGTAACCACCCTGCCCGCCTCAAGCAGATTTGTTCTGACAAGACTGGCTGTTATGTTGTAGAGAGATTTGCCGGTCCGGCGGACGCTAAGACTGGTTCGCCCCGCCCGACAGCATCTACCCTCAGCACACCCCGCCAAAGTCTGATCAAGCACCCAACCAGGAGAACACCAAGTGAGAGCTTCGCTAGAAAATAAGGTCGCGCTGATCACCGGTGGCGCCAGCGGCATTGGCGAGGCCTGTGCTCGTCTGTTCGCCAGCTATGGTTGCCAGACCATCGTCGCTGATATCAACGTGGCGCGGGCGCGAATCGTGGCCGATAGCATCGGTGGCCACGCGGTCGCACTTGATGTCGCGAACGAAGTGGGTGTCGATTCGGCCGTCGCGCAGATTGAAGCCGACATCGGCCCGGTCGACATTCTGGTCACCTGCGCCGGGGTCATCCAGCGCCCGCTGGCGGTCAGCGATCTGTCGATGGAGGACTGGGACACTGTCGTGCGGATTGATCAGCGCGGCACCTATGTCACCTGCCGGTCCGTCGGGTTGCGCATGGCGCATCGCCGTAGCGGGGCTATCGTCAATATCGCCTCTATCGCCGGGATGCGGTCGATGCCACTGCATGCCTATGCCCCGGCCAAGGCCGCTGTCATCAGCATGACCGAATGTCTGGCTGCAGAATGGGGAAGGTCGGGGGTGCGGGTTAATACCGTGTCGCCGGGATACACGCGCACACCTGCCTTGCAGGACGCAATTAACAAAGGCGAACGCGATGTATCTGCCCTGGAAGACACATCTGCCATGGGGCGGATGGTTGAACCGTCTGAAATCGCCTCGGCAGTGGCGTTTCTGGCTAGCGATCACGCATCGGCCATTACCGGCATCAACCTGCCTGTGGATCTGGGGTGGCTGGTGGCGGGATCGTGGATGAGTTATGGCGGCGTCAAATAGCTGTCGTCAGGCCAGCCGCTGTTGGCCGCATCGGCCCGACCACCTGTCATACTGTCATGCTCCAGCCGGTGCGGGGTGCAAGCTCGGCGGCAAGCTTCCTCAGTTCAGCATCCACAATGCTGGCGGCGCGGGATGGCTGGCGACCGGGGGTTTGGCCCAGAACCGTGGTCAGCTTGATCTCGGGGCTGGTCGGGACACAGGCCAGCCGCCCGCTTTCGACCTCTTGAAACACCGAGGATGGCGGTAGGATCGTAAAGCCGTCGCCGCAATGCGCCAGTTCTTTCATGCAGGGCAGTGAATCAATTTCGATGTTGGGCGTAAACGGAATGCCCGCAGAAATGAACGCGGCTTCCAACACCAGCCGAAAAATATGTGGGCGCCACGGGACAACAAGTTTCCTGTCCCCAAGCTCGCTGAGCGGCATCCGGGTCTTGTCTTTGAGTATCGCCGGCGCGCCAACCACAACCATATCCTCGTCGATGAATGGGGTGGTCTCGGCGGCATTGTATTCCTTAGAATAGTAAAGCACCGCCAGATCCAGCCTCCCCGATATCAGCCATTCATAAATCGTGCCGCTAAAGGCCTCGACTACATGGACACGGATGTTTGGATAGATCAGCTTTTGGTGGCCAGCGGCGCACGGGTTCTGGCCTTAAACGATGCTGGCAACGCTACCGAACTGGCCACATTTGATCAGCCCGTCACCGCATTGTGTGTGTTGCGAGACAACCGCATTGTTGTGGGCTTGGGTGACAAAGTCGTCATCGGCGTCGGGACACAAACCGAAAAAACCATCGACCAGGCCGATGGAAAGCCGATGATCGCCGTGACCGCGCTTTATCCGCAGCCAGATGGGGGCATTCTGGTATGTGATGCCTCGGACCAGTTTGGCTGTGATGACTGGGCCTGGGATCTGATGTCCAAAAACCGCAGCGGCCGCCTGATCCGGCTGGATGCAGATACGGGTGTGGGCAGGGTACTGGCCTCGCGGTTGGCCTATGCGTTTGGGGCCTATGATGACGGGAAAAATGGCCCGCTGGTTTCCGAAAGCTGGGCGCACCGTGTGTCCCAGGTCACGGGGGGGCATGCGCTGGACCGGTTGCCCGGCTATCCCTGTCGGTTTGCGCCTTCTGGCGATGGCGGCTTTTGGCTGACCCTGTTTTGCAGCCGCACCCAGCTGGTGGAATTCGTGTTGAAGGAAACCGACTATCGGCAGGAAATGATGAAGACGATTACCCCGAAATATTGGGTCGCGCCGTCTTTTGGCTCGGGCACGGATTACCTTGAACCCACACAAAGCGGCGGAGTCAAACAGATGGGCATCCTCAAACCCTGGGCCCCGCCGCGGTCTTATGGGCTGGTGGTGCGCTTTGGGGCGGATATGAGCCCGTTGTTTTCTTTGCACAGCCGGGTTGGCGGGTTGCATCACGGGATTACTGCGGTTGCTGAATTGGGTGACACGCTGTTTGTGCTGTCCAAAGGCGCGGGCCGCATTCTGAAGGTTTCGGTGTCAGAGACACGAGCCACGCTTTTTGGAGGCGACGCGCAATGACAGCTATACTGGAAATGCGCGGCGTCACCAAGATGTATGGCCGGGCCGCTGCCATCGAAGATGTCAATTTCAGCCTTATCAAGGGCGAGGTTCACGCGATCCTGGGCGAGAACGGGGCTGGCAAATCGACCTTGACCAAGATGATGGCCGGAGTGGTGCAGCCGACGTCAGGCACGATCCAATTTGACGGCAAGGAAATCCATCTGCGCACCCCTGCCGAGGCGGTCAGGTCCGGCATTGCGATGGTGTTTCAGGAAACCAGCCTAGTGCCGTCGATGACCGTGGCGCAAAACCTGTTTCTGGGCAACGAAAAATTCTTTAACCGCATCCGCGGCGTTAACATCGCAGCGCAACAATTCATGCAATCGCTGAGTTTCGATGTGGATCCGACATTGCAGGTTTCCGCGCTTGGGGCGGCCAAGAAACAGATGGTCGAAATCGCCCGGGCGATGCTGCTTGAGGCGCGGGTCATTGTGTTTGACGAACCCACGGCGACCCTGACCCCGGAAGAGAAACGCCACTTTTTTGAACTGGTCGCCACCCTGAAAGACCATGGCGTTTCGGTGATTTTCATCTCACACGCGCTGGAAGAAGCGTTGCAGATTTCCGACCGCATCACCATCCTGCGCGACGGGCGCCGCGTGGTCACCGGCGACACTAAGGATTTTGATCGGGACCGCATCATTCAGGCCATGGTGGGGCGGGAATTGTCTCAGGAACTGTATGGCACCCGCAAACGCCATATCCGGCCAGCGGGCGAACGTATTCTGAGCGTCGAGAACCTGCGGGTCGGCAGCGTCGTCAAGAACAACTCGTTTTCGGTGTTCAAAGGTCAGGTCACCGGGGTGTTCGGCCTTGTTGGGTCGGGGCGGACCGAGACATTCAAGGTGGTCGCGGGGGTCATCAAACGCAATTATCGAAACGGCGGTCTGGTGGTGCTGAAAGGTACGCCCGTGCGCTATCGGGTGCCCGCCCCCGGGGTCAAAGGCGGCATCGCCTATATCACCGAGGACCGCAAGGTCGAAGGGTTCTTTGAAACCATGTCGATCAAGGCTAACATCTTTGTCGGGCTGCTGTCCAAGGCGGGGGCGGGCCGGTTCTGGCTGAAAACCAAAGAGATGGACAAGCTGGGCGAGACTTGGGTCAATTCACTTCAGGTCAAGGCTGTGACGATGACCGCCAAGGTGATCGAGCTTTCGGGGGGCAATCAGCAAAAGGTGGTGATTGCCAAATCGCTGGTGCAGGATCCCG
Organism: Rhodobacterales bacterium UBA5972; assembly: GCA_002430125.1. Lineage (GTDB taxonomy): Bacteria > Pseudomonadota > Alphaproteobacteria > Rhodobacterales > Rhodobacteraceae > UBA5972. The sequence continues at coordinate 4,578 of DJBQ01000167.1, read as the reverse complement.
AGCTGATCATTTTCGACGAACCCACACGCGGCGTCGATGTGGGGGCCATCGCCGAGATCCATGATATCATCAACCGTCTGGCGGATGAGGGTAAGGCGGTTGTCGTAATCTCGTCCTACCTGCCCGAAGTGATGCAATTGTCCGACCGCCTGCTGGTGACACGTCAGGGTAAGGTGGTCGAGGAATTTTCGCCCCTAGATGCGACCGAAGAAAAGCTGATGTATGCGGCCGTTCACTGATCTGACCGGGGTTGGCCGGTAAGACGTGGCACGCGGGAGGAACGGATATGGCTGAAACAGACATAACCGGGGTGCAGTTCGATTCTGCCGGAAAAGGTGGAATCGTGAAGCTTGGCGACAGCGGGCTGGCGCTGGCCGCGACCGATGCAGATACAGATACAGTTGACGCTATCGCCGACCGTGTAATCGACACACGGGGCCGGGTCGATTGTCTGGTAAACTGCGCCGGTGTTGCGGACGCGTTGAAGCCGATCTTTGATCAGGATTTCGACTGCTGGCAGCCGGTGCAGGACATGTCCTTACGCGGCTCCGGTTTGGTCACGCGCGCGGTCGGGCGGTTGCGGATTTTTGCCCCGGTGTGGCGACGCGATGGCTTCAACGTCAACCCAAAAGCGTCCGGTGATGTCAACGCGCCGGCGATGGTGCGGTTGATATCAGGGGGGCGGATCACCACTGGTTCAATTCTGAAACCGACCCCGCTGGGCCGGTCTGGCCAAGCATCCGAAATATCCACCGACTTGCAAGTCATGTGTTCGTCTGCCGCGTCCTATATCGCCGGGGTTCGCCTGCGGGGCGTTAGTGACTGGTCGTCGGGTATCGGCCCGCAGACAAACAAGATACGCATGTTATCGCTGTTCTTCCAGCATTGTGGCAAAAGCCGTCAGAACTTTGTCCACTTGCGCGTCCGCCAGATCAACCGCCCCCAGAAAACCGAAATAGCCGTGGATCAAGCCGGGGCCGGGAATATGGTGTGCCTGAACGCCGGCGGCCGCAAGCCGCTTGGCGTACCCGGTTCCGTCATCGCGCAGCGGATCGAATTCGGCGGTTGCGATCAGGGCTGGCGGCAGGCCGGTCAGGTCCGGGGCGTTCAACAGATCGACCTCGGGGCGCGCCGCATCGTCCGGATTGCTCAGGTATTGATCGAAAAACCAGGCCATCGCGGCTTTGGTCAGGAAATAGCCTTCGGCGTTGTCGGTCATAGCGGGTCGGCTGAGGCTGGGGTCGGTGGAGGGATAGAGCAGCAGTTGCGCCACCAGAACCGGCCCCCCTCTATTGCGCGCCAACAGAGCCGCCCCAGCAGCCAGACTGCCTCCGGCACTGTCACCGCCCACGATATGGGCGCGCTCGGGAAAGGTACTAGCGACCCAGTTCAGCGCCGCCATCGTATCGTCGATTGGCGCGGGAAACGGGTGTTCTGGGGCCAGCCGGTAATCGACCGAAACCACCACGGTGCCCAGCGCATTGGCAATGCGCCGACAGACCGGATCATGGGTGTCGAGATCTCCCACGACCCAGCCACCGCCGTGCAAATAGGTCAGCACACGGCCACGGTCGCCCACTGGGGTGTAGACGCGCACAGGAATGTTGCCGCCAGGTCCGGTGACCTGTGTATTGCGTACTGCACCCACCTGTTCCGGCACATAACGATCACCACGTCTGGCCATCGAAAGCGCCTTGTAGTGGGAGCGCGTTTCAATAGCCGACCCGCGGATCAGCGGCAGCATGTTCCTGGCAGACAGGCTGTCCAGAAGTGTTTGAATCTGCGGATCAATAGCCAAAATGAGTCTACCTTATGCGGGGTGTCACAGGTGGGGTGCCATCAAACTATAGATGCTGCGCGCGGGGTTTGGAATGAGATTTTCGGAGCCTCGCAAACGCGAGCAATCGGGGTTAGCGTAACGCCGACTGCCGCTAACAGATTCTATTGTAAGGACATGAAAACAATGTGTCTTGGGAACAAACTGGCTGTGATATCGGTGGCGTTTAGGGATGAGGCCGCGCGCAACAGCATCAATAACGCGGCCCGCGCCCCTGACGGGCCCGATGTCAGGTCGCCCCGTGCTGACATTCCCGGACCCGTCGGCATCGAACAACCAGATGTGACGTTGTTTCGCCTGTCGATGTCCGTCAACACGGTTAGAGCTGTTATCGACACCGGACAGCCAGTTGCAAGCATGGGCAATCGAGGCAATGGATCCATCATCTTTTTCGCTTCGGTTCCCGAGTTGAAAAAATCGCTTGCCCAGACCCTTGCCCGGGGAAAAAGCCGGGTGAATACCGATTGCCTAGGTCTGCCCGAAACGCCGATGGCCTTTGAATTCACCAGCCGCAACGGTGATCCTATTGAGGCCGCCGCGAACCAGTATATGATGATCGCAGCTATCCCGATCAAACCGCTGGGACGGCTACCTGAGATGAACCATGCCGCGTTATGGCTGGCATCGGGTGAAACGCCATTCTGCCCGGGCGTTGCATTGCCGGCAGGAGGCGGTTTCCCGGCCCAACAGAGACCTGATACGCCGGCGAACTTCTGGCGTATATTAATACGCCTGGTGTAGAAAAACAGAACAAAGGACGATGCCAAAATGAGCACCTCAACGACCCACCGCCCAGCGACAGCGACCTTGGATGCCGTGATTATCGGCGCCGGGTTTTCCGGCATGTACCAGCTGCTTATGTTGCGCGAAAAGCTGGGCCTGAGGGCGCGCGTGTTAGAGGCCGACGACGGAGTGGGTGGCACCTGGCATCAGAACCGCTATCCCGGTGCGCGCTGTGATTCAGAAAGCCACAGCTATTGTTATACCTTCTCCAAAGAGCTTCTGGAGGAATGGGAATGGACCGAACGCTATCCTTTACAAGCGGAAATTCTCCGCTATTTGAACCATGTCGCCGACCGGTTTGACCTGCGCCGTGACATCCAGCTTGAAACCCGGGTCACAGCGGCGCGGTTTGATGCAGATGCCAATCAATGGGTGGTGCGCACCGACAAGGGCGACGAATTTCGTGCCACCTATCTGATCACCGGACTGGGGTGCCTGTCATCGACGAATGTACCAAATTTCCCAGGACTCGAAAACTTCAAGGGTAAATGGTTTCACACCGGTGCCTGGCCCCGCGATGGCGTCGATTTGACTGGCAAGACCGTCGGCGTGATCGGCACTGGGTCAACAGGTATCCAGGCCGCCACCGAGATTGCCAGCACCGCAAAGCACCTCACCATATTCCAGCGCACTGCGAATTTCAGCGTTCCGGCCCGCAATGCGCCGCTGACGCCGGAATTCAAGACCTATATCAAGGAACATCACGACGATATCCGTGCGGTGACACACCTTGCGCCCAACGGCCACGGATTCCTGATCTCTGACCGCAAAGCTCTGGATGTGACACCCGAGGAACGTGAGGCCCTGTACGAGGCGGGCTGGCAAAAGGGCGGGCTGGAGTTTCGGGCAGGGTTCCGCGATCTTCTGACCGACAAGGCAGCAAACGATACCGCTGCTGAATTTATCAAACGCAAGATCCGCGAAACCGTCAAAGACCCTGAAACCGCGCGACTATTGTCGGATTTCGATCACCCCTTCTCTACCAAACGCCCGGTTGTCGATTCTGGGTATTTCGAGATATTCAATCAGCCTAACGTGTCGCTGGTCGATGTCCGCGCCGAGCCAATCATTGCCATCACCCCCACCGGTGTGGCCACGCAGGCTGCGGAATATGACTGTGACGTTATCGTCTTTGCCACCGGGTTTGACGCGATTACCGGGGCGTTGCTGAATATAGACATCACCGGGCTGGATGGTCTTACGATCCAACATGCCTGGGCCGAAGGGCCGAAGACCTATCTTGGCCTGCAAGTTGCCGGATTTCCAAACATGTTCACGATCACCGGTCCCGGCAGCCCTTCGGTGTTGGCAAACATGCCAGTTCCGATTGAACAACATGTGGAATGGATCACCGACTGCATCGCCTATATGCGCGCCCATGACATCACCCGGATCGAACCCGCCGAAGGGTCGGATGCGCGGTGGGTGGAACATGTCAACGAAGTTGCCAACGCAACGCTCATGCCGCAGGCCGGGTCGTGGTATTTGGGCGCCAACATACCGGGAAAACCTCGGGTTTTCATGCCCTATGCCGGGTCGATGCCGCGTTATCGCGCGATCTGTAACGATGTGGCTGCCAAGGGATACGAGGGCTTTACCTTAATGGATCATTCGGGCGGTTCGGTTCCTGTCGACAAGCGAAAGTAACCGCGAGGCCCGAGAAAAACGGATAGAGTCCGGCACTATCCGCGCCGCAAGAGATATGCCTGGCGCTGTCAGACGAATGCGAACTCCTTTCAGTTTCCCGGTATCGACAATCTTTTAAGCTGCGCAGATGCCAGGCGTGTATTGAAACCGGGCGGAACTGCCGTCGTGCTTGTCGGCTTGAACCGGACGTCGCAGCATGTCGGGGCAAGTCTGACAGTCGGAAAGCTCAAAGCGGGCCTGAAGTCGTGCCTTGGCTGTCCGCGCAGACCTGTGTTGCGCTGAAGCTCCCGGCAGATCGTCGATTTGTGGAC
>DJBQ01000180.1 GCA_002430125.1 Rhodobacterales bacterium UBA5972 | reverse complement strand
GCAAGCAGCGGCCAGTCACCCGTCCGGCTGTAAAGTGTCGGTGAATGCGCCCCCGGTATCACCGCGTCGAGTTTGCCTTCAGTCTCCAACGGTAAGGACGCGACGATCCGGCCGTTTGCGTTGATCACCGCAGAAACGCCCGTATTGGCAACCCGAATAAACGGTACACCCTGTTCGACGGCACGCATCTGGGCTTGGGCCAGATGTTGTTGCGGGCCCGAGATGTGGCCAAACCATGCATCATTGGTGATCTGCAATATCCAGTCGGGCCGTTCGTTGTTTTGGTTCAGCAATTGCGGGAAAATCGCCTCGTAACAGATCAGTGGCAGTACTTTGCCAGCGCGGCCAAAATTCAGAATTCGAGGCGCGGGTCCGGCGCTGAAACCGTCACCTGTCCGCGGCGCGAAACCATGCACACCGATTGCGTCCAGCCAATCACCAAACGGGATATATTCGCCAAACGGCACAAGGTGAGATTTATCATAAACCATAACCGCCGAACCGTCCGGCCCCAGCGCCGCCAACGAGTTGAAAACCCGTGAGCCTTCTGCGCGGACGACGCCAATAACGACGGTTGTTTTTGGGTCTGCCGCCATAGCGATCCGCCGCTGAAAATTAGGAGTATCTTCTAACCAAAAGGGTACCGAAGTTTCAGGCCAGATTATCAAATCAATCGGATGCGAAGATGGTTCTGCCGTCAGACGCAGTTGCTTTTCGAAAAACGATTGCACAAAAGTCTGATCCCATTTCTGCTTTTGTGGCACGTTTGGTTGAACCAACCTTACCCAAACCTGCTCTGCTTTTGGTCCCTCAGGAACCTCCGAGCGGACATGTCCGACCAACCAGACCATTCCCAGAAACGCAAGCGCAGTCAGCCCGCCAAGCTTGGCGTTTCGACCAGTTACCGCAACCGCCGCAATCGCAAAAGTCACGACACCAAGACCATGCGGCCCGACCCATGCCGCCCATTGCATCACCCAGTTATCGACCCACACATAGGCCAGAAGCCCCCAAGGAAAGCCGGTCAAAAGGTATGACCGCCCCATCTCGGCCAGTGTCAGCGAGAAAACCAGCGCGACGGTCCGGCTGCGCGAAGATGCGCCCACTCGATAGGCAACCCAAAACCCCAGTGCCCAAAACAGCGCCAATCCTGTCGCCAGAAAGACCAACGCAAACGGCGCCATCCACGCTTGGTTTTCAGCATCCACCAGAAACGGATTGACGATCCAACTCATCGTCACGGCGAAGTAGCCCGAGCCTGTGACCCACCCCAGCGACGTCGCTTGTCTTTGGCCCCGCACAGTGCCGAACAGCCACATCAGCAACACCAAAGCGCCGACGGTTAAAAGTGGCAGGCTTAACGGACTGTGCCCCAAGCCGGCAATTGCCCCAAATAGAAATCCAGCCAGCAGTTTTGCGCGAAACGGCACTGCCGCCAACGAATGTGGCAGCACCACAAAGTTCACTTGGCTTTGGCCTCTGACGGCAAAACAACCCGCAACCGTTTGATCCGCCGGGGATCAGCGTCAAGGATTTCAAATTCCACGCCGGATTCGTGCGGGATCACTTCGCCGCGCACCGGTACGCGACCAGCCAGCAACGTCACCAACCCACCCAAAGTTTCGATTTCTTCCTCGTCTTTCGGGTCCACAAGCTGAAAGCCAATTTCAACATCGAAATCTTCGAGCGGGGTTTTCGCCAAACACAGATATGTACCCGGCTTTTCCACCGACCAATACGTGTCTTCTTCTAAATCATGCTCGTCTTCGATCTCGCCGATGACTTGTTCGATCAGGTCTTCAATGGTCACCAGACCATCAACCCCGCCATATTCATCAATGACCAAGGCCATGTGAATTCTATCGGTTTGCATTTTTTGCAACAAAACGCCGATCGGCATAGAAGGCGGTGCAAACAATAAGGGCCGCAACATGGACGATAAATCAAGCGGATGCTTGTCGTTGCTAAATCCGTGCTGCAGTGCCAAATCTTTGAGGTGAACAAATCCCAGCGGCCGGTCCAGCGTTTCCTTGAATACCGGCAACCGGGTCAGGCCGTTTTCACGGAACACCTGCACCAGATCATCAAGCCCGATATCCAGCGGCACAGAAATAATTTCAGCGCGCGGCAAAGCCACGTCCTGAACCTTGAACCGGTTCAGATTGCCAATGCCACCCACAGGTGACAGCGAATGTCCGTTGATTTCTGGTAGGTTTGCCCCGACCCGGCTGCGCCCATTTGCTTTGGTTTCAGCATCGCTGCCAAAAAGCCGTTCCAAAAAACCTGGCTTGCTTTGAATTTTACCCTGCTGCGCGCTCTGCGCTGCAATAAGACTTCCGTCGCTTGTTTCGCCCATGACTCCTGTCCGAAAACCATCCGGTCACGCCGGATCGCGCTAATATGGGTCTGCTATACCTAGTTTTGCAAGTATACTAACCTCCAGAGCCTCCATCAAGACCGCATCTTTTTCCAAAACGTGATCGTAACCCAACAGATGTAGGCATCCATGTACCAATAAATGGCTAACGTGATCGCCCAGCGCCTTATCTTGATCCAAAGCTTCGGCGACGCACGTGTCATAGGCAATCGCAATATCGCCAAGTTCAGTGACATCGCCGAAACCGTCTGATTCAGGCAGATCCGGCTGCTGCCCTTCTGTCTGAGGCGCCAATTCCTGAGCTGGCCAGGACAACACATTGGTCGGGGTGGGTTTGTCGCGAAAATCGGCATTTAGCACGGCAATGCGCTGATCGTCGCAGGCCAGCAAAGCGATCTCAAATTGGGTGGGATCAAGGCCAAGTTCCAGCAAAGTTGCCCGGCAGGCGATTTCCGCACAGGTCGCGACGCCGACTTGCAGCCAACGATCATCTTCGATCAGCGTTTCGACAAGTTCAGGCATCCGGTTTGGTGGCTTTGTCATACGCCGTGATGATCTTTGCAACCATTGGGTGGCGCACAACGTCCTTGACGGTAAATCGTGCGAAACCGATTCCTTCAACGTTGCGCAAAACCCGTTCAGCCTCGATCAGGCCTGACAAAACCCCGCGCGGCAGATCGACCTGTGTCATGTCGCCGGTGATCGCCATGCGCGACCCTTCACCAAGCCGGGTTAAGAACATCCGCATCTGCATCGAAGTCGCGTTTTGCGCTTCGTCCAGAACCACAAACGCATTCGATAGTGTCCGACCCCGCATAAACGCCAACGGGGCAATTTCGATGCGTTTTTCTTCGAGCAGTTTGGCCAACTGCTTGCCCGGCAGAAAATCATTCAGCGCGTCATAAAGCGGCTGCATGTAGGGATCGACTTTGTCTTTCATGTCGCCGGGCAGAAAGCCAAGCCGTTCACCGGCTTCAACCGCTGGACGCGACAGAATGATCTTGTCAACGTGACCCTCGATAAACATCGACACCGCAACCGCGACGGCCAGATAGGTTTTACCGGTACCGGCCGGCCCAAGTCCGAAAACCAGTTCATGTGCGAACAGCTTGTTCACATATTCAGTTTGTACTGTGGTGCGTGGATTGACAGATTTTTTACGGGTCTTGATTTCGACTTTGCTGCCACGGAACATTTCAAGCTGGTCGTCTTTCAAAGCACCATTGCCATTTTCCGCACCACCGAAATGTAGAGCTGCCTTGATATCGCCGAATTCCACCGTTCGCCCGGTTTCCAGCCGCGCATACAAAGCCTGCAGGGTTTCACAGGCGCGCTTTTGGGCAGCGCTGTCGCCTAGTACAATCAGATGGTTTCCACGACGCATTATCTGGACTTCAAGCGTCTGTTCGATATGTGCAAGATTGCAATCAAACTCGCCGCATAGATCGATCAATAGTCGGTTATCGGGAAAATCAAGAAGCGTCTGTGGGACATCTTCGGAAACTGGCGGGGGGGTCAAGGCGCTTGTCGCCAAAGAATTCTCCGTTGCTCAAAGGTTGATAGGCCGATGCTGCCTAATTGAACGCACCGGCGCAAGAGATTCTGTGCGTCAATCTGCGATCTGCACGAAAAAGGGCCGCAGAGATGTCTCTGCGGCCCTTTTTGTCATCTGGATTGATCGCCATTAAAGCGGATCAACGCCCCAATTTATGAACTTGCCGACAACTGTCGTCGGTGGCGCGATGCCCGAACAGACGGGTTTGCCATACCGGTCAAGCCGGGCTGACAGATAGCCTTCGGCGCCATCATCGATGATCCATTGATCGCACCCATGCGGGTCGACCCAAATTCCGGCCTGCATCTGGCTTAGGTGATGCGAGTTAATGCCGTAATCCTTGGTCTTGTCAGTGATATCGCCGCAGGCCGAAAGCGTTAAGGCCGATGCGAGGATTGCTATTCCGTGTAGCGGTTTCATATCTTCGCCCTTCGGTTACTTGATGCAGATGATTTCAACACGACGGTTCCGGCTTTTGCCGTAAGATGTCGCATTGGTCGCAATTGGTTCACGTTCGCCAAACCCGCGGACTTTGGAAACACGCACGCCCACGCTTTTGGCAATTTCTGCCACGGCATCTGCACGGCGCATTGAAAGATCCATATTATGGGCATCAGACGCGTCGCTGTCGGTGTGGCCATAAATTGAATAGGATGTCGCACCGGCATTGCTGAAGAAATCTGCCAGACGCTTGCGGTTTGATGGATTAATATAGTGCTTATCCACCGCAAACAGCTGGTCCGAACTTTCAACCAGACACGCCTTGACGCGTCGGCAAACCGGTATACCGTCTGGCGTGACATTGGGGGTCATGTACCCTTCCCAACCGTCATCCATTACCCAATGCTCGCACCCGTCGGGGTCAACCCAGATACCGGGAACATAGCGTTCGCTTTTGGCTTTGGTCGCGGCGGCCGCGACCGTTGCTGATAAAAGCAAGGCAAGCATCAA
>DJBQ01000007.1:3285-8668 GCA_002430125.1 Rhodobacterales bacterium UBA5972 | reverse complement strand
ACCGACATTAACTCCTGCCCGATGCACAATACGGATCATGCTCCCTATTGTCCCCCTGACAGAGTAATCACTTCCCCAGTCATGAAACTGCATGCGTCAGACGATAACAAAATTGCCGCCCCGACCATTTCTTCGGAAAAGCCTGCCCGTTCAACCCAATTCAACGACCGAGCATAGTCTTGCCAGGCCTGCGGATCTGTGGCCTTACGATGCGCATTTCGATCGGTGTCGATAAGCCCCGGCGATAAGGTATTAAGCATTACACCATACCTAGCGTAGTCCCGCGCTTGACTTTGAATTAAATTGTGTTGCGCAGCCTTAATGGCGGCATAGGCGGTGACAACCGACTTGGGGCGCGACTGGTTGATGGAGCCAATATTGACCACCCGCCCCCAACCGCGCGCTGCCATTGGCGGCAAGGCCGACTGCAACAGGTTGATGGTGGCGCGCAGATTGACCGAGAGCTGCATCTCAAGGTCCGCTTCGGTCAGCGCATCCAGCGGCGCATTGATCTGGGCCGAGGCGTTGATGACCAGAATGTCCACTTGTCCGGCCACGGCAACCGCATCTGCTATCAGCCGCGTTCCAGCAGCAGGCAAAACCAGATCGCCCGCAACCCCCAGGCCCCTCCCGCCAGCGTCTATGATGCGGGCGCATGTAGCCTCGGCCTTTGGTAAGGTTGTTGCATGAACGATCACGGTGGCCCCAGCCCCAGCCAGTCCTTCGGCTATCGCTGCGCCGATGCCACGGCTGGCCCCAGTCACCAGCGCGGTCCGTCCCGCCAGACCGAAAACCTGTTCCAACCTCATGGAGCCCCCACTTTTGATCCAGAAAACAGAGTCACTGGCAATCCAGCCATACCTGGCGTACAAGAAAACACACCCCCAGAAAGCGGCGCTTCGGAAAGGCTCGAGGCGGGTAATCGGGTGCGCGCAGTTGTAATGAAAAGGGTTTTCAGATCCTGCCCGCCGAAACAGACGCTGGTGGGGCGCGGAACGGGCAGATCAATCACCAGATCAAGTGTGCCATCCGGAAGATATCGGTTCACGCACCAGCCATCCCAGATCGCGCACCACACCCCCCCCTCGGCATCCACGGTCAGGCCATCCGGGCGGCCTCCGGCATCAGGTATATGCGCAAACACCCGGCGATTGTGCAGGGCACCGTCGCGTGGGTCCACATCATAAGCATAAATCGCACCCGGAATGGTATCGACAAAATAATAGGTGCTGCTATCCGGGCTCCATCCCATGCCGTTTGACACTGTAATCCCGCTTTCCCGGCAGCGGATTCGACCTTCTGGCGTCACGCTGTACAAAGCGCCAGACGGGCGACTTGCATCCAGCCGCATGGAGCCGACCCAGATTTCACCACTGGGGCCGACTTTGGCATCGTTCAGCCGGTTTTCGTTCACCCCTTCCTCAGGCTGGGCAAAAGCGGTCATCTTCTGGGTCGCAAAATCCAGCCACTCGATCCCGTCTTGCGACGCAACCATCAGCCTCCTCTCGGTCGTTGGCATCAAAGCGCTGATCAACTTGCCCGTCTCACAGGTTTCATTGCGCCCGCTTGCAGGGTCAAAGCGATAGACCGCAGGATGAAGGATGTCAGACCAGTAAAGCCGCTGGTCCTGCGGGTTCCAGACCGGTGCTTCGCCCAATTGCGCCCCCCAGGGCAGAATACAGGCCAGATCGGGAAACACCCGCCCCGAAAACGTGCGCGGGCGGGGGTGTGAGCTAATGGCAACCGAGCCAGTTGATCCAGTAATGCGTCGCCCCGCCGCAATCAACTCGCGCCCGACCGGGTGAATATGCGTGGCATTCAACCGTTGCGCTGGGCCCAATACCACCAGCGCACCAATCGGAAAACCATCCTTGCCAGTCACCGCAACGGCGACTGAATTTACACCCGTCAGATGCTCCTCGTACGAGACCGAATATCCGCGTGCCCGTGTCAGCGTCAGATCGGCCCGCAACGCGTCGGTGTTTGTGATGGTGCTGTCGGTATAACGTTCTAGAGACAGCCGGTCTATCATGGCACGGGCCAAGGCAGGTTCCTGAAACGCCAGCAATACCTTGCCAGCTGCCGAACAATGCACAGGCACCCGACGCCCGGTATCGACGCGCACGCCCAAGCCATCGCCCGAGCGTTCTTCCAAATATTGCACCTTGTCACCATCCAGACGGCAAAGCGCTACTGTTTCGCCCAGTTCGTGCGACAAGCGCTGCAATTCGGGGATTGTCACCGCCTCTAGATCAAAACTGTCCCATACCCGATGCGAAAGTTCCAAAAACCGCTGCCCCAACGAATAAGTCCCACGTCTATCATCCTGTCGCACAAGGTCAAACGCAATCAACGTGCGCAGAATGCGGGCAAAAGTGGGCTTTGGCAGCCCCGACAGTCGCAACAGATCGGCAAAACGCAGCGGTGTTTTTGCATCGGCGACCACGTCAAGCAGCGTCAGACCCTTTACCAGCGCTGCGGTGCCTGACGGTACGTCATCCTTGGCCACTCTCACGCCCTCAGCCTCTCTGTTCTTGCTTTTGCTGCTTCTTTCAGTATTCGGTCCATCGGCCATTCAGGATTATACCCCAGTGTTGCACGAATCTTATCGTTAGCGGTGTGATAGAACACGCCTTGCCCTGGAAGATCTACCGTTACTATGGGCAAGCCAGTATATTGTGCAACTTGTGGCAGCAGATCAGCAAAATCCACCGGATTTGTTGCACCCAGATTGAATGCCTGCCCGGCCGCTGCAGTGTGGGTCATCGACAAAAGAATTCCCTGTACCATGTCGCGGGTTTCAGTGATATGCATCCTGAATGGACGCCCGTGTTGATTGCAGGCCAACACATGCGCCGGATGGCCCGGATCTGCGTGGCGCAGAATATCAACCACGGCATGATTGCCAAACGCTTCTTGCTGGCGGATGCGCGGGCGCAGAAAAAAACGCGGTCCGGAAAATAAGCTGTCTTCATCCAAAAGTTCAGTTGCATCCTGCGTGTGGGAAAACCGCAAAATCACGGTTTGCATAGTGCCGCTGCGCTGATGAAACTGAATGATTTGTTCGCCAAGCAACTTGGTCAGGCCATAGGCAGAGGTTGGGGTCAGCGGGTGATCCTCGGTAATCGGTTGAAACTGAGGGGAGTTTTCAGGATAAACCTCGCCCGAACTGGCAAAGACAAAGCGCCCGACCCCGGCAGCTGATGCGGCATCGGCCAGCACATGGGTGCCTTCGACATTCGTGCGAAACATCGCTGCCCGGTCCGTCGCGACCCAGGACATGAATGCACCCAGATGCAGCACCGCCTCTACCTCTACTACGGCCAGCGCAACAGCATTGGCATCTTCAAGCTTGCCTGTTACCTCGTCATATCCAGCATCCTGGCGGCCAGTGGGGCGCAGATCGAAACCGCGCACAACATGGCCCCGGCCCAGCAACGCCTGTACGACGGCGGAACCAATCCGCCCTGATGATCCTGTAACCAAAACCCGCATCAGCGCAGAGCCTTTTCTGAATTTGCATCAAACAGATACAGATTGTCAGGGTCAAACGACAAGGTGACCTCGTCGGCGTCAATCAGCGGTCCGGTGTGGCTTATCCGGGCGATCAGACCCTTGGAGCTGACATCCTCTCCCGCGCCGCGCTGCACCTTATCGCCAGGCATATCAAAATAAACGTATTTTTCCGACCCGAGACTTTCAATCAACGCTGGCCGCACGTTGAACTGTACCGGACCCGCACCAAGCGACAGATGTTCGGGGCGCAATCCGGCTACCACGCCTACTGCCCCAGTCAGATCACGGCCTTTAATAGGCACCTGTTGGTTAAAGATAGTCACTTCTGGGCCGTTGGCCCCATGCGTCACTCTGGTTGCCAGCAGGTTCATACCTGGCGAACCGATGAACCCCGCAACGAACAGATTATCCGGTTTCTGGAACAGCGTGTCGGGGTCAGCGATCTGCTGGATTTCGCCATCCTTCATGATGACCACGCGGTCGGCCATTGTCATCGCCTCAATCTGGTCGTGGGTGACATAGACCGTCGTTACCCCGATACGCTTGTGCAAAGCGCCGATTTCCGCCCGCATATGCACCCGTAGCTTGGCATCGAGATTTGACAGCGGTTCATCCATCAAGAAGGCTTGGGGTTGGCGCACGATAGCACGGCCAAGGGCAACGCGCTGCCGTTGACCGCCCGACAAATCCTTGGGCTTGCGGTCAAGATAGCCCTCCACCTCCAGTATCCGCGCGGCCTCCTCAATACGTTTGTCGATTTCGGCCTTTGCCATACCACGCATTTTCAGGCCGAAACCAATGTTTTGGCGTACGGTCAGATGTGGATAAAGTGCATAGTTCTGGAACACCATCGCAATGTCACGCGCACCCGGCGAAAGATCTGTCACATCGCGCGCGCCGATTGCAACGGTGCCCCCTGAGGCTGGTTCCAGCCCCGCGAGGATTTTCAGCATCGTCGATTTGCCGCAGCCTGATGGGCCAACAAGAACGATGAATTCGCCATCCGCGATTTCAAGCGAAAAAGGTTTCAGCACGCTGAGCGCGCCATAGCTTTTGTGAACGTTGCGGATACTTATATTGGCCATGTTATTTCTCTGCTCCGGCGGTCAGACCACCTACGAGGAAGCGTTCAAGGAAAAGATAGATTACGATGATAGGCACTGCTACGAAAACCGCAGCCGCCGAGATTTCATTCCAGTCGGTCGTATATTCGCCGCGCATCGTAGTAATACCCAAATTGGCGGTCCAATTGCCAGGCGCGTTGATCAGGAATGTGCGGGCATAGGCATAATCCGCCCATGACAACACAAAGGCATAAAGCCCTGTCGCGGCAAGGCCCGGTGTCGCAACCGGCAGCACCACCCGAACCATCGCGCCCAGAGGCGAACATCCATCGACCATCGCCGCTTGTTCCAGCTCTTTCGGGATCGTATCAAAATAACCTTTCAGCATCCATGTCGTGAACGGGATGATCATGGTGGAATGGGCGATGACCAACGTCCAAAGGCTGCCGATTATACCAACCTGGCGAAAGATTGCGAACAGCGGTATAACAAGCAGCGTTGAAGGAAGCATCTTGGCCGTCAGGATGAACAAGCCTAGCGAAGCCCCCCCCCGCACCGAAAACCGCGACAGCGAATAACCCGCCAGAACCGATACCACCATCGACAGCGTGACAGACCCCAGCGCCGCAATGGTAGAGTTGAACAGCCACATCGCAATAGGCCGCTCTTCCCACACCCTTGCAAAAATCTGCCATTGCGGCTGATCCGGCCAGAAACTGGGCGGTAGTTGCGACAACTCAGCACTGGTGGAAAGTGCAGTGACGAAAAGCCAATAGACCGGAAACACGATCATCAGCGCCAGA
>DJBQ01000007.1:0-3133 GCA_002430125.1 Rhodobacterales bacterium UBA5972 | reverse complement strand
GCAATATAGCAGGACGCTTTGGGTCCGGGTTCGGTTCATGGCAATCTCCCCTAATACATGGCTTTGGAATTGCGGCCTAGCATCAGCAGGCTCACAACCACGCATACCACTAGTGTCACAACCCCAATTGCCGAAGCGTAGCCAAAGTTGAAAAAGCCAAAAGCCTGATCATAGGTCATGATCGACAGAGTTTGGGTTGATTTCAGCGGCCCCCCCTCGGTCAAAGTCTTGATTATGGAAAAGTCGCGGAACACCCACAAGATCACCAGCACAAGGATGACCCCAAGCACCGGCATCAGCAAAGGTAACGTAATCCAGCGAAAGCGCTGCAAGGCCCCTGCGCCATCGACTTTGGCGGCAGCATAGAGGTCGGTCGGAATGGATTGCAACCCGGCCAAAGTCATTATCGACACAAAGGGAAACCCCTTCCAGATCATGGTAAGCGCCAGGGCCCAGAAGGCTGCGCCCGGCGTCGACACCCAAGCCACCATCCCATCTGCAAAACCCAGCGTGACCAAAAACCAACTCATCAACCCGAAGGTGGAATCAAATATCCACGCGAACACCACGACGGCAATGATTTCGGGCACCGCCCACGGCAGCGCCATCACTAGCCTGGCAGCGGTAAGCCCGCGAAACCGATTGTTCACCAAAAGCGCCGTACTCATGCCCATCAGAAGGCTACCGATCGTGACCACCACAACCAGCTTGATCGTGACCCAACACGACAGCCAAAACTCAGCTGAGGCAAACAACTTTTCATAATTCGCAGTGCTAAACGGTTTACGATCGGCCCCGATCCGGGCTAGCTTGACCTCTTGAAACGACAGGTCAACCGACACTATCAACGGGTAGACAATGATCAAACCTACAAGCAGCACAGCCGGAGCCAGCAGGATGTACCCCAGCAGATGCTGCCGGCTCGGGCGTGCCAGATCAAAAAACTTGGCTTGGGACATGAAACCTCCAACCTGGGAAGTGCGCGATCAGCCCGCAGCAGTAGGGGCCGATCGCAGCTGGGCCTCAGCCCTTTTGGATCACTTCAGCTTTGACCTGAATGGTTTTCACTACGGCGGCGGGGTCAAGATCTTCGATCAGCATGCGCTGGACTTCTTCCTGCACCATCTTACCGAACTCGTTATACTGAATTTCCAGCCCGGTCGGGATGCGGTCAACGCCTGCGTCAGATGCTGCCTTCATGGTCTGGATCAATAGGTCAAAATGGGGCGTGGTGGCTTCGACACCAGCGGTATTGGTGCCCGGACGCGGCGGGGTGTTGTTGCCAACGGTGGCATATTTAGTCTGCCATTCGGGCGACATCACCAGCTTAATGAAATCCCACACCAAAGCCTTTTCTTCATCTGGGATTTCACTGGCCATACCAAGCACGTTCGACGATCCGCCGAGAGGCGGGCTGAACGGCGGGGCTGCCATCACGGTATCGGCTGCGGCTCCACCTTTCTTCATCGTGCCGTAAAGCCACGGTCCGTCCAGTTTCAGCGCGATCTTGCCATCCGCAAACAGCTTGCGCACGTCACCGGCAGACATATCAACCGGCGTCAGCCCCTCCTTTACTACGGTCTTCCAGCGCGTCAGCCCCTCGATCATTTGTGGGGTGTTGATGGTAATTTTCCCCTCGGCATTGGTCCAGTAGGCGCCCGCATCCAGAACATAGCTCAGCATCTCTGTCAGATACTGACCCGCACCACCCTTGGTTTCGTGCCCGGTGCCGAACTGGTCAGGGATACCGTCGCCGTTCAGGTCTCTAGTCGTCTTGCGCGCGACGTCAAGATAGCTGTTCCAGTCTGTTGGCACAGCGAGACCGGCGTCATCAAGAATTTTCTTGTTATAGGCCATGATGTACCCAAAGTAGCTCATCATGATGCAGGCGGTTTCGCCATTCCATAGACATTTATCCTGTCCTGCCCAGCCAGTCATGTCGATGGAGTCTTTTTTAAGCCAGGGCCCAAGGTTCTCCATCCAGCCGTTTTCGGCAAAGGCCTGATATTCGAAAGACGCCAGATGCACGATCTGCGGCGGGTTACCGCCTGCGAACAATGTGGTCATCGTATCGGCATATGCGCTGCGTTCGACCTTTGTGAATTCGACTTTTACGCCGGGGTTGCCTGCCTCGAACTCGGCGATGGCGGCTTTCCACCAATCGCCCGTCCCCGCGTCATCAACCTGCCATGACACAAATTTGAGTGTTGTGTCCGCCATGGCGGCGGGTGCAAGCGCCGTGCCGGACAGCAGCAGGGCAAGGGATGTGGCCGTGAGGCCGCGTTTGAACAAGGTTGTCATTTGGTTTCTCCTATGTGGTTTTTCATATCCGCTGCAACAGGCGCAGGGCTTCGTCAGATAGGCTGACCCCCAGACCGGGGCCATAGGGAAGGCGATAGTGCCCATCCCGGCACTCCATCCCGCCAGTCAACAAGCGGCGGTTCGGTTCAAAAATAGAATGCTGGAATTCGTGGAAGGTTAGTGTAGGCAACGTTGCTGAGGCCTGTAGGCTGGCCGCAAGGAAGATGCCCGCACCGATGGTGGCGTGAGGAATGACCCCGATGCCGTGTTGCGAGGCCAGCCAACCTATCCGCAGAAAGTTGGTGATACCCTTGTGGCCCATTTCGGGTTGAACAATGCCAATGCGGCACCGATCGATCCGGTGGATCATATCCCATTCGGTACGCCATTCCTCGCCCACGGCAATCGGGGTGCGGCTGGCTGAGGTCACCTCAGCCAGTGCCGCGATATCCTCGGTCCGCACCGGGGCCTCGGCAAACCATAGGTCATATGGCTCCATCGCAGCTATCAGGGTTAGCGCCTCGTCTGCAGTCTGGTTCCAATGCATGTCTGCCGCAATTTTTGAGGTCGGCCCCAGCGCCGCGCGCAGGCTCTGCATCTCGGCGGCAGGGCCATCGTCTGCCATCGGGGAAGCAAATTTGAATGCATCAAAGCCTCGGTCCTGCCAGTGTCGGGCCAGATCGGCGCGTAAGCTGCGTGTTGCTTCGGGCAGACCCGAAACATAGGCTGGGATCGTGGTGCGCAGTACCGTGCCCAGTAGTTCCGCCACAGGCTGCCCAGCCAACCGCCCGGCAATATCCCACAAGGCGATATCTATGGCGCCCAAGGCATC
>DJBQ01000105.1:4563-7081 GCA_002430125.1 Rhodobacterales bacterium UBA5972 | reverse complement strand
ATATCAAATATCCATGGCTTAAACCGCCACATTCGCCCAAAAACCGCCCTTTGCCGAGGATAACAGTTGCCACACCTATATCGGCCCACGCATAATGCACCAAACAGGCCCAGTCGCGCGCTTAGCGTTTGTTAGGACCTGAACGATAGGCTTGCACCAAGATGCAGGCGGGGCAAGAAATGAGCGGGATTTTTCCCAATGCTTGAGTTTGTGAATGTCAGCAAGTCCTTTTGGACGGGCAAACAACGCAAGATCATCCTTGATCAGGCGAGCTTTCGCGTGGAAATCGGGCATTCGGTTGGCATACTTGCACAAAATGGTACCGGCAAGACCACGATTATCAACATGATGGCGGGCCTTGAAAAGCCCGATGAAGGCCGGATCATCCGAACCTCGCGCATCTCTTTTCCTTTGGGGTTTATGGGCGGCGTTGTGTCCAAGCATACCGGCACCGAAAACGCCCGTTACATCGCTCGACTATATGGCCTTGATCCCGATTATGTCGAAGCGTTCTGCCGGTATCTGACCGGGATTGACGAATATTTCGACATGGCTGTCGGCACCTATTCGGCGGGGATGCGCGCCAGGTTTTCATTCGCCTTGATGCTGGCCCTGGAATTTGACATTTATCTGATAGATGAATGCATGCCCGGCACTACGGACGTGGAATTCAACCGCAAAGCCGGATCGATCCTGCAAGACCGTCTGCAAAGCTCGACAGTAATAATCGTATCACATCAAGCGAACATTCTGGAAAAATACTGCCGATCTGCTGCGGTTCTGCGGCATGGTAAACTGGTGATGTTCGACACTTTGGAAGAAGCCAAACAATTATATGACTATGAAACCCAAAGCTAAAAAATTCCGTATCCGTCGCACAATCGGCGGTGCCTCGGGCGCTGTCCGGCCTAACCAAGCCAATGAGGCCGGGTATGACGAAGACGATTTTGATGATGACGAACAGGAACAACAGCCTGAAAGGCTAAACCGGCTGTCGCCGGATGCGGAATCGTTTCTGACTCCGGCCGAAGAAATCGAAAAAATCAAGGCTGAGAACCTGACGGGCCGCCAATTGCGCATAGCGCGGCGCGAGGCGCAAAAACACGGTTTCAATGCGGCGTCGGATCTGGATGCAGTGCGGTTGCTGCGTAAAAATGGTGTTGATCCCTTTAAGCGCAGTGATTTGCTGGAACTCGTCGTGTCAGATCAAGGCTCGGGGCCTGCCAATCTGCCGGCGGCAATCCGCCATGCTCCACCGCCTTCGACGCATGTTTCGGACGCAAATTCGCGTGCGTCGGAAGTCGCAAAAATCCAGCGTGATCTGGCTCGCCGACGCAGCCGCCGTTCGATGCTGTTGCTGATCAAGCTAGCGTTTTTCGTCTTTGTCCCAACATTTCTGGCCGGGTATTACTATTTCAAAATCGCCACGCCGATGTATTCAACGGAATCAGAGTTCGTGATCCAACAGGCAGACAATGCCAGTTCCGCCGGGATCGGCGGGTTGTTTTCCGGCCCAACCAGCCCGCTGAGCATCCAGGACAGCGTCACGGTTCAATCCTATCTGAATTCCCGCGATGCGATGGCACGACTTGACCGGGACCACGGCTTCAAGGCCCATTTCCAACAGTCCTTTATCGATCCAATTCAAAAGCTTGAACCAAACGGCAGCAACGAAGCCGCTTATCGCATTTACCAAAAACGCGTGCGCATCGGTTATGACCCGACCGAGGGGATCATCAAAATGGAGGTGGTCGCAGCCTCGCCCGAAGCCAGTAAAGAATTTTCGCTGGCCTTGATCCGGTATGCAGAAGAACAAGTCGATCAACTGACCCAACGCTTGCGCGAAGATCAGATGTCAGGCGCTCGGCAAAGCTATCAAGAGGCTGAAACCAAGATGTTGGACGCGCAGCGCCGCGTCGTTGACCTGCAACAAAAGCGGGGTGTTTTAAGTATCGAAGGCGAAATCAGCGGCAAAATGCAGCAGATTTCTGCGCGCGAAGTGCAATTGCGCGACCGCAAACTGGAATTGGCCGAGTTGTTGGACAATAACCGTCCGAATCGCACCAAAGTTTCAATCGCTACACGCAATATCGACAGGCTGGAATCCGAAATCACGGTGATGCGGGCCGAATTGACCGATGGCACCACCTCAACCAGTTCTATCGCCAGCATCGCCGGTGAATTGCGCGTCGCTGAGGCCGATTTGACCACGCGCCAACTGATGCTTAGCCAATCTTTGCAACAGTTAGAAACCGCGCGGATTGAAGCCAACCGTCAGGTGCGATATCTGTCCCTTGGCGTAAGCCCGGTGCCGCCCGATGAAGCAACTTATCCAAAGGCTTTTGAAGATACTCTGCTGGCCTTTCTGATCTTTGGCGGCATATACCTGATGGCGTCCCTTACCGCGTCAATTCTGCGCGAACAGATAACGGCTTAGGCAATGAAACATGTAACCATCGGCAATCTGACGGTCGGCAATGACCGCCCACTGACCCTGATCGCAGGGAGATCGGAAGAG
>DJBQ01000105.1:2228-4450 GCA_002430125.1 Rhodobacterales bacterium UBA5972 | reverse complement strand
ACTGACCCTGATCGCAGGGCCGTGCGAGTTGGAAAGTGTTGATCACGCGCAGATGATCGCGGGCTTCATGAAAGAAGCCTGCGCAGCTGTTGGTGCCGGATACATTTTCAAAAGCTCGTATGATAAGGCCAATCGCACCTCGCTTTCGGGCAAGCGCGGTATGGGAATGGACCAGGGGCTGAAGGCGCTGCAATCGGTTAAGGATGTCATCGGCGTGCCGGTTTTAACGGATGTGCATTCCGCCGATCATTGCGCTGATGTGGCCAGCGTCGTTGATGTGCTACAAATCCCGGCGTTTTTGTGCCGCCAGACGGATCTGTTGCTGGCCGCCGGTCGAACCGGTGCCGCAATCAACGTCAAGAAAGGGCAGTTCCTTGCGCCTTGGGAAATGCCCAACGTGGCGGCGAAAATCGCCTCGACCGGCAATGAACGCATCATGTTATGCGAGCGTGGAACATCGTTTGGATACAATGCCTTGGTGGTTGACATGCGCGGCCTTCCACAGATGGCAGCGACGGGATATCCAGTGGTGATGGACGCCACCCATTCCGTGCAACAACCGGGTGGTCAGGGTGGCTCAAGCGGTGGACAGCGCGAGTTTGCGCCGGTCATGGCGCGCGCGGCGGTTGCCCTTGGCGTGGCGGCGGTTTTTGCGGAAACCCACCAGGATCCGGATAATGCACCCTGTGACGGGCCGAACATGATTTACCTTGACCAAATGGCCGATCTGATCGCCAGCCTGATGGAATTTGATCGCCTGGCGAAGGCCAACCCAATTTTAATCTGATTTTCAGCGAAGGCATCACATGCCCAAACCCCGCCCTATCGTTACCCAGAACACATGGGATTTCCTGCTTGAACCAATGATCGCCCCAACCGGCTTTCGCGAATAT
This sequence comes from Rhodobacterales bacterium UBA5972, assembly GCA_002430125.1. Lineage (GTDB taxonomy): Bacteria > Pseudomonadota > Alphaproteobacteria > Rhodobacterales > Rhodobacteraceae > UBA5972. The sequence continues at coordinate 3,557 of DJBQ01000105.1, read as the reverse complement.
GACGCGCGTTGGAAGTATCCCGACGAGATCAATCTGCCCGGCATCACCGCCCTTGGCATGGGCATTGGCACCCAGATGTTCGAGGCCGGGATTGGCCCGGTTATCGCGGTTGGCATGGATTACCGCGACTATTCCCTGTCAATCAAAAACGCTTTGGTTCTGGGGCTGATACAGGCTGGCATCCACGTGAAAGACATTGGCCCGGCATTGTCCCCAATGGCCTATTTCGCCCAGTTCCACCTTGACGCGCCGGCCGTGGCAATGGTGACGGCCAGCCATAACCCCAACGGCTGGACCGGCGTTAAAATGGGCTTTGAACGGCCCTTAACACACGGTCCTGACGAAATGAGCCGCCTGCGCGATATCGTCCTGTCAGGCATGACCATCGCGCGCGACGGCGGCAAATACGAACACATAAGCGGCGTGATGGACGCCTATCTTGATGATCTGTGCGGGGATTTCAAAATGACCCGCAAATTGCGCGTGGTCTGCGCCACGGGCAACGGCACGGCCTCGGCTTTCGCACCAAAAGTATTGGCGCGGATCGGGGTAGAAGTTGTGCCTTTGCATAATGAACTCGATTACACATTCCCAAACTACAACCCAAACCCCGAAGCAATGGAGATGCTGCATGACATGGCGGCGGCAGTGCGAAACTCAGCCGCCGATCTGGCATTAGGGTTTGACGGCGACGGTGATCGCTGCGGCGTCGTTGACGATGAAGGAGAAGAGATTTTCGCCGACAAAGTAGGTGTCATCATGGCCCGCGACTGGGCAAAGATGTATCCTGATGCGGTTTTCGTTGCTGACGTAAAATCAACCGGCCTGTTCGCGTCAGACCCGGAACTGCTCAAATACGGCGCTAAAACCGACTATTGGAAAACCGGCCACAGCCACATGAAACGCCGGGTCAAAGCGATTGGCGCCTTGGCGGGGTTTGAAAAGTCCGGGCATTACTTTTTGGCCGAACCGATTGGCCGCGGCTATGATTGCGGCATGCGGGTGGCGGTCGAGCTGTGCAAATTGATGGATCGTCATCCGGACATGTCGATGTCTGATCTTAAGCGTGCGCTACCCGTAACCTATTCCAGCCCGACCATGTCGCCTTGGTGCGCGGATACCGAAAAATACGCGGTGCTGGACCGTATCGTTGCCAAACTGCTGGCACGAGCTGACGCCAGCGGCAGCCTTGGCGGCCGCAAAATCACATCGGTTATCACGGTCAATGGCGCCCGCGTCATGCTCGAAAACGGTGGCTGGGGCTTGGTGCGCGCCTCAAGCAACACACCCAACCTCGTTGTCGTCTGCGAAAGCCCGGAAAGCGACGTG
>DJBQ01000105.1:0-2095 GCA_002430125.1 Rhodobacterales bacterium UBA5972 | reverse complement strand
GTGCAAATATCCTCGCCGAAGGCGAAATCGCCATGCGCCGGCGTGGCACAGTTTTGCGCCAGCAAAACTGCCGGGCGCAACTGAAATTGACCGCAGGTCGATTTCAGGCGTGAGAGCCCCGGCTGGCATTTGCGCGCAGGCACCTGCAAAGGCGCGACCAGTTCAAACCACCTGCCCTGCCGCCCAGCCCGACGACCAGGCCCATTGGAAATTATACCCCCCCAGCCAACCGGTAACGTCAACGACTTCGCCAACAAAGAACAGCCCCGGCACGGTCTTTGACTGCATGGTTTTTGCGTCAAGCGAATCGGTTGCAACCCCTCCCAATGTCACCTCGGCAGTGCGGTAGCCTTCGCTGCCAACCGGTTTCAACACCCAGCCACCAATTGCCGCCGCTTGGCGCAATTCCGCCTCGGTATAATCCGCAAGGTTCTTGACGGACCCAAAAGTCTCGGCCATCAAGGCCGCCAGTCTTTTTGGCAGAACGTCGCAATAGGCCTGCATCAGGCTCTGCGCGCCGCGTGCTGCCTTTTTACCGCGTAAAAATGCCAGCGCATCCTGACCGGGCAAAAGGTCAACCGAAATGCCTTCACCTTCGCGCCAATAAGACGAGATTTGCAGGATCGACGGCCCGGACAATCCGCGATGGGTAAACAGCAATCCTTCCTGAAAACCGGTTTCGCCAGTTGAAACCCGGGCTTCAACCGACAGGCCTGCCAAAGGCGCGATATGCGCCAGATCGTGCGGCGCAAAGGTCAGGGGCACAAGACCCGGGCGGGTTTCCACCAGCCGCAATCCAAATTTCTCGGCTACGCGGTACCCAAATCCACTGGCACCCATTTTCGGAATGGATTTACCACCTGTGGCAATAACCACCGACGCCGCCCGAACACTTCCGGCGCCAAGGCGCAGGGTAAATCCCCCGCTGGTTTTCACGATATCCTCAACTATGCAGCCAAGCCTTAAGTCGACCGCAGCTTTTGCCATCTCACCTGTCAGCAAAGCAACGATCTGTTTGGCAGAGCCGTCACAAAACAATTGCCCCAAAGTTTTCTCGTGCCATGCAATGCCAGCCTGCGATAGAAAATCAATAAAGCTCCATTGGCTGTATCTCGTAAGCGCTGAAATCGCAAACTTCGGATTCTCTGACAAAAACGCCGCCGCATTCGTGTGCAGATTGGTGAAATTACAACGCCCGCCGCCAGAAATTCGGATTTTCTCGCCGGGTGCTGAATTGTGATCAATCACCATAACCGAGCGCCCACGACGCGCTGCCTCAATCGCGCACATCATGCCCGCCGCCCCGGCCCCGACTATGATTACATCAAAGTACTGCATAGGTCCCCTTTAAGCAGCCAAAGATTCTAACGCAAGCCGACCATTTTGGGGCTTGAAGCCTTAAGCAGTGTTGCGTAAATAAGCCCGCAGAGTTGGGATGTGGCCTAGTGGTAGGGCAACGCTTTTTGGTAGCGCAGATCGTAGGTTCGAATCCTACCATCCCAGCCAGTTTACCTTTTTATTGTTAATTCAATGACTTAAAGGACGGCACACAATGTCAAGTGTTACAGTTCTGTGTGTGCTCCATTTGTAACAGTTTTCATCCGATCTGAATTGCTGCGACTCAAAAAAAATATCCATCAGCTTGCAGGTGTGGCTTCATAATTAGATCAAGGTAATTCGTCAGGCTTCAACCCATTCAGTAGAATCGACAAAGTCCAACTACTACAGATAGATTCTTGGGAAAGGTTGCCATATCGGTGTTACCCGCTACAAAAGTTCGCCCCGCTAAGTCTTTATTGATCAACGCTCACAACGACCGGGAGTTCCACACGGATTACGTTCAACTTTTCGAGACTGGGCCGCAGAGCGGACCGACTATCCGAGGGAAATGGCTGAGATGGCACTGGCGCATCCGGTTGGAAGCAAGGTCGAGCGCGCCTAGACGCGTTAGTCGGCAAACGGCATGGCTCGGACGTTCTTGCGCACCGCAGCGAATTACCAAATCGAAACCTTTAGTGATCAATGCTGCGCCGCGCATTTTGACACCAATGGCGGATTGCCGCCATTCGCTGCAATGTCTGACGTCAGCGCCTAT
>DJBQ01000149.1 GCA_002430125.1 Rhodobacterales bacterium UBA5972 | reverse complement strand
TCGACTAATCGACTAATCGACTACTTTTTTGAAAGTTCAGGAAAGGATCGGCGCAGAAAAACCGCCTCAAATACGGTGCCTAAGATGAAACCGGAATTTCCAACCACATTAAACCGCCACAAACAGAGCAACTACTGTTTTGTCCTGAACGGGTCCGCTTTTAAGCCAACTTGCCATTGATATGCAGTCGCCCAGACAACGACCAACGACAGACCCGCGTCATTCGATGATCTGTTTCAGACAACGAATGACCCGTTTGGCCAGCAGAGAACAGTCGACCCCGATGCCCAGCCCCTAGCGCTTGAAGCCCCTATGGTGTTTTAAGGGGCACACTACCGGGAAACGCTTCCGGCACGGCCAACGCGTCGGAATTATCCGGCGTCGGCGGCGTGCGTGCTTGATCCGCTGGTTCAGTTCCCGTTCGCAGTAGATCCGGTAAACCCTTTGTGGCTCCAGGGATCACAGTTAACGTTACGCAAATGCAGAAAAAACAACCCAAACCCCAAGTTTTGTTGGCTTCGGCCGACCCGACCTGCAGGTCAGCTGTCTGTTCGTTTTCGTCACACTGAAGCGGGCTATAGCGATAGTATGCTTCACCGGTGCCAAAGGTGCGGCCACCCGCGAAGAAATAGGAATGGTCATTCTTCATCATCTCGCTGAAGGCTTTGAACTCTTTTTCCGATTTTTCGACATAAACCAGTTTGGAGGCAGCGACTTTTTCCATAACATGATTGGGCAGTTTTTGCTTGTAGGTATAGATGAATTTCCTGCCTGATGAATCAACATAATGCGCCGCTGTACCGACTTTCATGGATTTGAAATCGATACCAATATCTTTGGCAACGGTGGGCAAGGAAAGGGCGAGCAACATCGCCAAGACTGAAATGAACCTTACGCCTGTTTTCATACTTTTCCACCCGGTTTTGCCATATTCGCGGCACCCAGTTTGTCAGCCTGCACCCGATGGCTGCATTTGGTATTAACTGGGTCAGCCAGATTAACTTTGTTACGACGGGATCGTCGCAGGATAGCCAGCGGCGGCCAGGGCGTTGATCAAAGCCGGTGTTGGCGCTTTGGAGGTAACGCTGACCGTTTTGGCCGCAAGATCAACCAGAATATCCGCGTCGGCATCAACACCGCGCAGAGCGGTTTCAACTGTGGCCTTGCAGTGGCCGCAAGTCATGTCGGGTACATTCAGCAGGGTCATTTGACATAGCCTTTTTTATGATCACGCCAGATGATTGACGATTTCCAGATGTTGCGCAATGCGACCAACTGTATCCATCCAGCGGGCGACAAGTTTCGCGTCCGATGGTGCTGCGGAAACACCGGGCGCGATTTCGCCGTTCAGGACCGCCTCGACCGCCAATGAAACCGGGATCGATACAAGTTGTGCCATGGCAGTGCCGTTATCGTCGCCAAAGGTATCCATTGAATAGGTTTTGTGATAGACGGTTTTACCGTCCGTTTCCGCTTTCAGGCTGACGCACATGATGACGCGATCCGGTTCGCCTGCGTCGTAAGAATTGTCGCGCCAGAATCCGTCAGACATTTCCTGCAAACGGGCGTCGCCTGCCGGGCCGGTCAAGGTTTCGACCTCAGCAAAAACGTCGGCCCAGGCATCAGCCCAGCCATTCAGGCGCAGTGTTCCGCGCACGAATTGCTTGACCGGCCATCCGGGATCAAACGCGTAATCTTGCATGAACGGGATGGAATCGCGGTTCGGATACACCTCAAAAACCTCGTCCGTTGCCAGTGGTGCCGTGTAATGGCTGATTGCTTCCCATGGACGGGCGACGTTCAGTTCCTTGTGGTCAGCGATTGACCGCGAGGGTGAACGCAACGCCTTTAACACCCCAAGTGGTGACCACGAGAATTTATAGCGGAACGGGTTTTCATACTTTGGCACGCCGCCGCAATAAGAAATGAAACTGATCGTAGCACTGGGATCATAAGCCGCCGAGGCACGGTAATCGGCCACCAGCCAATGCGCCATGGAATGGTCAATACCGGGATCAAGGCCCACCTCGTTGACCAGTGCCAAACCTGCGGCTATGGCCTTTCCGTCCAGCGCCCGCATTTCCGGCGCGATATAAGATGAGCTGACGAAATTAGCGCCTTTCGTGAGGCAAAGTTCAGCCAACGGCACATGCCAGTCGCCCGGCAGCATCGAAATTAGCACGTCACCTTTGACCAGCGCCTGCGTGATGGCCGCCATCGAGAACGCGCGGATATCGCTGGTCAGATCACCAACGGCAGCCTGTGCTTTGTCAACCGAGCGGTTCCAGACCACGACTTTGTGGCCCTCGGCTATCAAACGACGGATGCCGGGGACGGCAGACAGGCCGGTTCCGACCCAATGGATTGTGGACATGGTGAACCCTTTCACGCGGTGTGTTTATCGAATATCGTTCTGGCGCGACCCCAGAGGCCTTGGTCAATCTGGTCAAGCGTTGCAAGTGCTGGCAGCAATTGGGCGGCGTAATCCTGACTGCTTTCAACCGGCAACATCGACGGCAGATTGTCAATCGCCATAACGTCAAGTTTCGGATTTGCGCTCACCCGGATCACCGGATTGGAAAAGCTGGTCGAATGGTCGTAAATCGGGATCGGGTTATAGGCGCTGGATGGATCGCAGGATACGTCGGCAATCACGGACAGGCGGCGCGGGGCGGTGATAGCTGACTTTGGGACAAAAACCGGAATACCCGGCATCGCAAGAACGCAATTGACGAACAGGTTGTGATCCAGAATTTCCGGAAAAGGACCGCCCTTGGCGGTTTGGGCCATATCCCAACGAGTGACCTCAAGGCCCATTGCGGTTAGCAAATCACCGGCCCCGCTGCCAACCCGTCCAAGCGCGCCGATGATAATCGAGGTCGGCTTTTCAGCACCATTGGCCAGCCCCGCCGACAGATCGCTGACCAGATCGGCCAATAATGCGTCTTTACTCGGATAGGGGTCAACCGAGGCCGGGCCAGGCAGATCGCCTGCTTGTTGCGCCGCCCAAACCTTCAGGCCCATTGCCGCACCGGCATAGCCCGCCCAATAGCCGAACGCTGCGACCCTTTTGCCATTGGGATCAGTCAGGTATTCCAAGTCGTAAAGTGCCCCACCACCCGCCTTGAACCGCGCCAACAGGGCCGGACCGTCGGTTTGCCCTTTAAAGGCATGCCCGAACATGATGTGGCGATGCGCCAGCGGCGTGCCGTCGTCAGGCAGTTCCTTGAGGCCAAAAATGATCGCGTCATGCGGGGCTGTGGGCCACGAATTTTCAGGCACAATCGCACAGCCCGTTGCCGCATAGCCATCGATTGGAATGGCCCGACACGAGGAGCGTTCAACCGTTAACTGAAACCCCTTGGCCAACAGCGCGGCCACGCCATCCGGGGTGATCCCAACCCGCTGCTCGCTTTGCCGTTGTTCGGCCCGGACCCAGATATGTGGCTGCATGGAGTGCTCCTTTGGTCAGACAGGCATACTTGCGGGGAATGCGAATGCCAATGGGGATTTGGCAGCTTGTTTGAAGGCCTCGCATGCGCCGAGCGGGTTGATAAAATAAATGTACCGGGCACTGGATCCAATTGAGAAAATCCCCAGGTTCAAGTTTCAGGCGGTGCCGCTGGCAACAGCTGGGTAAGGGCGTGGCGGAAAAAGCCCTTGCTTCGCGTTTGATAGGAACGTTTTATAGCTTATGGTCAAGGCAGTTTTCATTCAGAATCCCACGTCGATTTACGATGATCAGCCGGGTGAGGCTTATCATTTCCCCAAGAGATACCTGAACCTGGTCAAGAAAACTTTTGGAGACTGGGTAGTGTTTTACGAAGGCAGGCTAGGCGCATTCGGCTATGTCTCGATTGCGAAAGTGCTGGATGTTGTCGAAGATCATACACGCATAAACCACTATTACGCGCTGTTGAAAAAAGGCATGGCGTGGGATTTTGAGCAAGTTGTACCTCGGGCGGACGAAAACAATATTGCTTTTGAGATGTCGTTGCGAGACAGGAACGGAGCGCCGAGTTCTGGTGGCGCGAATGTCTCTGCTGTTAGGCATTTATCAGAAAGAGAATTTGCACGGATTGTCGATCGTGGCTTGAGGGCCCAAGATATTCCTGAAGCGATGCCGCGCACGGGCTCGCGAATGTTAGAGGACCAAGACCACGGCTTTGCCGAATTTCAGACGGATTTTGATCCAGCTCCATTGGCGGGAGTTCGCGAGGAAATTCTGATATCACGCAAAGTAAGGGATGCCTCTTTCGCCCGTATGGTAAAAGCGGCCTACGGCGCTAGATGTGCAATTTCGGGGCTAGAGTTGAGAAATGGTGGCGGGCGGCCTGAAGTTGAAGCGGCCCATATTCGACCTGTCGAGCATGACGGGCCAGACGTAGTCAGAAACGGAATCGCTCTGTCAGGAACGCTTCATTGGATGTTTGATCGTGGATTAATCTCGATCGCGCCCGATTGGACTATTCTGGTCTCACACAACAAGGTCCAACCTGAAACAGCTAGGCGCTTGATAAACTCTCGCCAAAAGTTTCTTTTGCCCGAAAATAGAAGGCATTACCCGCATCCGGACTATTTGCGTTTTCATCGCGAAGAAATATTCGGACAAGGAATTTGATCCGCTCGCGCCCACGTGTCAACTCCAGTGCACGTCGCCTAAAAAGATATATCCGGCGCCGTATATGGTTTTGATGAGTTTGGGGTTCTTCGGGTCTTCGCGCAGTTTGGTGCGCAGGCGCGATACGCGCACGTCCATTGCACGATCAAAGCTTTCGCTTGCCGCGCCGCCAAGGGTTTCCTGCATTTGGGCGCGGGAAATCAGACGGTTGGGGCTTTCAAGAAACAGGCGCAGCACCTCGCCCTCGGCTTGGCTGAAGGGGATCACGTCGTCATCTGTCGCTGTCAGGGTATATTGGTCAAATCGCGCGGTCCAACCGGAAAACTTTGCTGTGTTGCGCGCCTCTGTGCGTGGTGTGCGATCCCGTCTCAGCAGGGCGCGGGCGCGGGCGACCACTTCGGTGGGGTCAAAGGGTTTGATGATGTAATCATCCGCACCCAGTTCCAGACCCGTCACTTTGTCACGCACCTGAGCGCGGCCCGATATGATGATGATCGCCGCGCCGCTTTCCAGCGCCAGACGGTGCACCAAAGCCAATCCATCTTTATCGGGCAGGCCCAGATCGACAAGGCATAAGGCGGGGGCCAAACTGGGCAGGGCGGCCTCAAATTCCGTGGCGCGCCCGAAGCTGGCAGTACGAAACCCAGCCTCGGTCAAGGCTTCGGACAGCATCAGACGAATTTGCGGCTCGTCATCCAGTATGGCGACCATTGGGGCAAGTGGCGTGGTCATTTTGCGGGCTCGGTTGCTAGGAATTCGGTCAGTTGTGGCAGCGAAAACGGTTTGGCGATCAGGGGAAAAGCGGCCTCGGCCTTTTGCCGGATCGCGTCTGACTGTGGCAGCGATGTAATCATATAAACCCGATTGTGAAACTGCCCCTTGGACAGGTTTTCTGCCAGATCAAGCCCGGTGCGGCTGCCATCAAGGGTGATATCGGTCAGAACCAGATCAATGCCGGGAATGGCGGCAAGGGTTTCAGCCTCGTCTGCACTTGTGGCCTCCAGAACGGAGTGGCCTAGCTCGCGCAGCATTTCGCGGACGTTAACGCGGATATCCGGGTTGTCTTCGACCAGAAGGATCAGGCGCGGGCTGGTTTGCGTCGCGCCATACTTTAGCGGCAGCCTGAGCGAGACCACCGCGCCGCCTTCGGGCCGGTTGGCGATTTTAACCAAGCCGCCGGAAAGCTGGGCAAAGTCATACACCATCGACAGGCCAAGGCCGGACCCCGAATCGTTGTGCTTGGTGGTGAAGAACGGTTCCAGTGCACGGATAAGGGCGGTTTTGGAAAAACCTTGCCCGGTGTCGCTGACGGTCAGTTCCAGCCACAGATTTTTGACGGTATTTGCGACGACAGTGATCGCGCCGGATTGCGCGGCGATACTGTCGCGCGCATTCAGGATCAGGTTCAAAAGCGAATCCTGTAAAAGGCCGCTGTCCAGCATAACCGGGCGATCCACGGCGGTGGCGTCAAGCGTCAGATTGATATGATCGGGCAGCGATGGGTTCGCCAAAGCGCGCATTTCAGAAAACAGACTGCCAAGTGCCGTTGCGCGGTTCTGGATTTCGCGGTTGCCTGAGATGTTCGAAAGCCGGTCAAGCAAAACGCCGCCACGCAGGGCAACGGCACGCGTGGTGGTGATCATTTCAAGTGCGGCGGCGGGCAGGGCGGGCAGCTTTTCCATGCGGCCCTGAAGGCCAAGGATGATCGTCAGCAAATTGGCGAAATCATGCGCAAGACCACTGGTCAATTGCGCCGCCAATTCGCGTTTATGGGTCTGCATCAGGGCGGCGCGGGCCTGTGCCTCTTCGGTTATGTCCATGGTCAGGATGTAAACGCCCCTCACAGCCCCAAACGGCCCCCGCCCCGGTGTAAACGCCACGCGAATGCGTCGCATGTCTTTGGAGTAGGTAAACTCGAACACCGTGGCGTCGCCCTGAAAGGCGCGGATCAGGTAGGGCTTGATCGCACCATAGGCCTCGTCGCCAAGCACCTGACGGGCGGTTTGGCCTTCGATGTGGTCAGATCGATCCGGCAAAACGGTGCGCAATTTGCCGTTGGAATAGGTATAGACCTCGTCAAGATCCAGGTGCGCGATATGGGCGGGCATCATTTCAGTCGTGGTGCGCGACAAGGCAACGCTGGCCGTCAGATCGCGTTTGGTCTGTTCAAGCGCTGCGATGGTCGAGGCCAGTTCGCGGTTGGTGCGGGCCAGTTCTTCGGAATGGGTCAGCAACTGATCGGACAATTGTGCCGAATGGCCGCGCAGCAGGCTTTCCTGGCGTTTGATCGACGTGATGTCGGTGTAAACCGTCACCCAACCGCCTTGTGCCAGCGGATTACCCTCAACCGAAATGGTCTGCCCGTTAGATCGCATGCGTTCCATATAATGAGGTGCAAAGGCGCGGGCCTGATCGACGCGTTCCTGCACGAAGGCGTCAACATCACTGATGGGCCCGTATTCACCGCGTTCCGCAAGATATTGGATTGTGTCCTCAAAACTAG
>DJBQ01000140.1 GCA_002430125.1 Rhodobacterales bacterium UBA5972 | reverse complement strand
CCTTTGGCCGCCTTGGCGTGGCGATTTGCTGGGATCAATGGTTCCCGGAATCCGCTCGCGCCATGGCGTTGCAAGGGGCCGAGATGTTGTTTTACCCAACCGCTATCGGGTCCGAACTGATCCTCAGCGACTGGGACAGCGCGGCGCATTGGCAACGGGTGCAGCAGGGCCATGCAGCGGCCAACCTGATGCCGCTGGTGGCCTCAAACCGGATCGGCACCGAGCCGGGGCGCACCGGTACCGAACTGACATTTTACGGCTCGTCCTTCATCACCGATGCCACCGGCGACAAGGTGGCTGAGGCAGACCGCACCAGCGAAACCGTGCTGACCCACAGCTTTGATCTGGATGAACTGGCCGAACGGCGCGCCTTCTGGGGCCTGTTTCGCGACCGCCGCCCGGAACATTACGGCGTGATTGGAACGCTGGATGGCAACGTACGACGCTAGGGCTTGACCATCCCCCGACTTCGCCGCACCCTGCGCTTAAATACAATTCACACAGGACGACAGCCATGACCAAACCCGAGGAATATATCCCACCGAAAGTCTGGACTTGGGACAAGGAAAATGGCGGCCAGTTTGCCAGCATCAACCGGCCAATTTCCGGGTCCACGCATGACAAAGACCGCCCGGTCGGCAAACATCCGTTGCAGCTTTATTCACTGGCGACCCCGAACGGGGTAAAGGTGACTGTCATGCTGGAAGAACTGCTGGCGCTTGGCCATAAAGGTGCTGAATATGACGCCTGGTTGATAAATATCGGGCAGGGCGATCAGTTTTCATCGGGCTTCGTTGAAGCCAATCCCAACAGCAAAATCCCGGTTTTGATGGACCATTCAACCACGCCTCCAACGCGGGTGTTTGAAAGTGGTGCGATCCTGTTGCTTCTGGCGGAAAAGTTTAACGCGTTCCTGCCAAGTGATGCGTCCAAGCGTGCCGAATGCCTGTCATGGCTGTTCTGGCAAATGGGCAGCGCGCCCTATCTGGGCGGCGGTTTTGGCCATTTCTATGCCTATGCGCCTTACAAAATGGAATACCCGATCAACCGGTTCGCGATGGAGGTCAAACGCCAGCTTGACGTGCTTGACCGGCATCTGGCCGAAAGCCGTTTCATGGTGGGCGACGAATACACCATCGCCGATATCGCCATCTGGCCATGGTACGGCGCATTGGCCAAGGGCAAGGTTTATAACGCGGGCGAGTTCCTTGACACGGCGTCTTACAAAAACGTCAACCGCTGGACCGATGAAATCGCCGCCCGTCCGGCGGTGAAACGCGGCCGCATGGTGAACCGCGCCTATGGGCCGCTTGAGGAACAGTTGCGCGAACGCCATGACGCCAGTGATTTTGCCACCAAAACACAGGACAAGATCGAGGCTGCCGAAGCCAAAGGGTAAGTCTGGAAAACGCTGCGCCTGCGAGACTTTTAGGGGCCTCCGGCGCGGCGGATGCTCCGGCGGCTGGGTGTAGTTCAGGCCGTGAGGTTGCTTAGAACGGCTGCCGCAAGAGCTGCAAAGGCCGCAACTGAAACCGCTGTTCGGATCAAATGCCAGAACCACCAGGTGTCCCGCAGTTGCGTCCAGTTGGTTGGCATCGAATAAACTGTCCAGCCCATGACCTGTGCGTTGATCGGTTGATTACCGAACCGGGTAATCACGCCTGCTGCTATCATCAGGACAAGCGCCAACACAAACAGGCCAAAGCCTGTACTGCCATAAAACCTTGCGGCCAACAGCAAGGTCAGAACATTGGCCGCCAATCCAAGGACCGGCAGTAGGGTGTTCAGTCCTGCCACGGCGCCTTTATGAACCTCAAGAAATGTGGGAGGTGCAAAGCCCGAAGGGTTGTAACCCCGCCAGATTCCAAAAGTCGCGCCAGCCACCAGGCCGATCACAATCAAAGCAGAAATTTGGACCAGCAACAGTAATCGGGACGAGTCGGGTAGAATAGTTGTTAGAAAAGCATCAGAATTTTGCGTGATTTGCTCTGGGGTGATTCCAAATGCAGGGTGGTTATAATTTGACTTTAGTGGTACTGAATTGAAATGTTGATAACGAAAAAGCCAGGCCGTAAATACGCGTCTGCGTTGCGAGCCGGGCAGGCAGATAAAACGCAAGCGGCGATTTTGGCCGCTGCAGACAAATTGTTCCGCGCCCAAGGCTGGGCCAGTACCAGTGTGGCGGCGATCGCCCGCGAGGCCGGAATATCGCCAGAAACGATCTATGCAACTCTGAAAACCAAACGCGCGATCATGGCGGCAGTGGTGATGCAAACGGTGCGCGGCCAGTCGCCTGACACGCCGTTGATGCAGCAGGCAGGCCCGTTGGCGGTGCTTGCCGAAAAATCGCAAGCCACGCAAATCAAGCTGTTTGCGGGCGATATCACCGGGGTTTTGGCGCGCATCGCGCCGCTAATGTCTGTGCTGAGCACCGCCGCCAAAACCGAACCTGAACTCAATCAGCTTTACCAACGTTTTCACGAGGGCCGCCGCAAGAACCTTGCAGTTGTTGCAGAAGCGATCATGCGGCAGGGAAGTACGCGAAAAAGTATGGACAGCGCAGAGGCGACCGCTGTGATCTGGCGCTTGGCCAGCCCTGAAATGTTCACCCTGATGACAGAAGTTGAAGGGATTTCGGTTGCGGATTTCGAAACTTGGTTGGCATCCAGTTTACGTCGCTTGTTACTGGCTGCAGACTAAACCTTCGAGCCCGCCAAACCCGTTCTTGTTGTAACTAAGAACTGACGCCTTATAGTTGCGAAAAACAGGGGATTTCTATGACCTTTGAGCAAGCCATCGCCACCCAACCCGTCTGGATCTTCTGGTGGCTGAACTGGATGCTGGTCGGCGTTT
>DJBQ01000147.1:3446-3617 GCA_002430125.1 Rhodobacterales bacterium UBA5972 | reverse complement strand
CTTTCCCGCTGAAATGCGCCGAGTAGAAATAAGCGATCCCGCTGAAAATTGCCCCTCCCAATGCAACCGTATTGGAAAAAGCAATTTCTCTAACGTTTACTGCATCCGCGACATCCGGCAATCCGGGGTAGGTAAGATCCTTGCCGTTGCGTGCAACCCAAACCTTTTCAT
>DJBQ01000147.1:0-3247 GCA_002430125.1 Rhodobacterales bacterium UBA5972 | reverse complement strand
TTACGTGCAACCCAAACCTTTTCATGCAACTTTGCGATCTCGTCCCTCTTGCCGTCCCAGCCCTGCACTTCGGCCAAGTCAACTCCGGCCTTTTTGGCAACCTCTTTCCGCGCGTCCGGCGTCATCGCCTGACAGGCCCAGGCATTCCACGCCGCCCTGTTCTTCGCATGCAGGATCCCATTAACCCATTTCTCCTCCTGCTCGCCATAAAGCGTCATCAGGATGTACCAGGGGTTATGGTTGGCGGGGGTTCGTTCTGCCACTAAATGTCTCCATACAATAGCATCACTATAGCCGGTGTCAGCAAGGGATCAATCGAAGTTTACAACCCTGCATTCACCCCGCTGCCACCGGCGAACCGAAGGTACTGCCCGACATAATCATGCCCGACCAGATCGGCGAACCCGTCCATGATCCGCTTGGTCACTGGCCCCGGCACGGTGCTGGGATAGGCAGCACCGTTCAGGTGGGATACCGGGCAGACGCACAGCGAGGTTGAGGTGAAGAACGCCTCGTCCGCAACCATCGCGGCATGCAGCGGCAGGGTTTGTTCGCGGCATTCGATGCCAAGCTTGGCGCAAAGCTCGATGACCACCTGACGGCTGACGCCGGCCAATACGAATTCTTTGGTGGGGGTGAACACCACGCCGTGCCTGACCACGAAAAAGTTGCTGCCCGGCCCCTCGGCCATGTCGCCGTTAGGGTCGAGCATCAGGGCCCATGACCCCGGCGATACCGCTGCCACCTCGCGTTGGGCGATGATCATGTTCATGTAGTTGTTGGTTTTGGCGTTCGGTGACAAAGCCTCAGGAGCAACGCGTCTGCGGCCCGGCACCACAGCCTTGATACCGTCGCGAAAATAGTTGGCCCGGGCGCGCAGCGGCAGCGGCACTGCGTCGATCATTACGGTCGATCCGGCATTTGCGGCCACCTCGCCATCGAACGCCTGCTGGCCCGAGGTTATCCGAACTGTGACCCAGTAATCCTCGCCCTTTCGCAAAACCGATCGGTTTGCTTGGACCAGTTTTTCGGTCGCGGTCAGGATTTCTTCGCGCGTCATGCCCGGATCAATCCGCGCATAAGCCAGACTTTCAAACAGCCGTTCAACGTGTTCGGCCATGCGGAACAACTTGCCGTCGAAAGTGCGGGCGGTGTCAAACACCCCATCGCCATAAACCACACCCGCATCGCGGATCGAGATTTTAGCATCGGCCTCGGGTACTATTTCGCCGTTCAAAAATGCAACGCGGTCAGACATTAGGGTACTCCTTGGGGTTTTCAGAAATTCGGTGCAAGAAAATCACCCTGATCCGCGCTCGGCAAGCAGAAAGGTATCCTATTCAAAGCTTTTTACCGAGTTTCAGTGTTCAGGCGACTTGCTTTGGCGTGGCTGCAAATGGGCTGAGCCCCAGCCAGTCCTGCATCGCACCTGACAGATCACTATCGCCTGACAGAAACATCCGTTCGTCGGCAATCGCTTTGGCAACACGGTCAAGCCCCATCCAGATGGCGGTTAACGTTCTCAGATCACAGCGTACGAACAAATCTACGTCAAATCCGGGGTCGATGCTGCATAAATCCGCGCCATTATTTTGGTCATGCAAAATCCAAAAGTTTTTGCTTGCTGATTTTTGATCGGAAAAAATAAATTGAATCGTAACGCGGCGCGGTGGCAGCTTTGGAGTGTTCAGATTGCGCCGCATATCCCACATCAGTAGGCTGGGATCGGTGTTTTTCAGGCTGAGATCGCTTTCCACCCAACGTTGCCCCCACACGCCGACCTCCATCACAACTTTTTTCAATTCTTGGCCAGCTTTGGTCAGAACATAGTCGTAAATGTCAGGATGCTTGCGCACCAAACGTCGCTCGATCACTCCGTGCCCTTCGAGTTCTTTCAGACGCTTTGACAGCAGGGCTGGCGACATACGCGGAACACCGCGCCGCAAGTCATTGAAGCGTGTAGAACCTGCGCAAAGTTCGCGCAGCAAAACGATGGTCCATCGACTGCCTAAAATCTCGGCCGCCATCGAGACAGGGCAGAATTGCTGATAACTTGGAATTGACATCGCGCACATCCTTGGAAGGGCTGTTGGTGAAAGGATAACCGATGCGTCGACAATTGCTAGTTCTGAAACTGTACTGGGTTAGTACAGTTCGGGAACTATTGGCGTGCAGACGTTTCATTCCACAATCGGATTACTGAAACCTATAAGGAAAATCACATGAAAAAATACGTTATTGAACGCGATGTCCCGGGCATTGGCAGCCTTGGTTCGGCTGAACTGTGTGGTGCCGCGCAAACCTCAAACGCGGCTTTGGCCAAACTGCCAAACCGGGTGCAGTGGCAACATTCCTATGTGGCAGGCGACAAGACCTTTTGCGTCTATCTTGCGGAAGACGAAGCCGCGATCCATGAGCACGCAAAGCTGTCAGGTTTTCCGGCGACAAAAATCACCCGGATCACCGGTATGATCGACCCAACCACGGCGGGGTGACACCGAACGGCCTCCCGTGGCAACGGCATGTCATGGGGGGCTTTTAAACTTGTGTGCCGGGTCAGCTTATCAAGGCTGATGCTTACCGGCGTCACGATCATCGCACGCGGGAATTGCACGCATCGCTTGCACAATCTGCCAAACCTAATATCGTGGAAACGATTGCAGACGAGGGTGGATTTTGGAAAGTATTATTGCGTGGCTTTTAACCAAGACATGGTGGATCAGCCTGCCGTTGATCACATTCTTCGTACTGGCATTGGTATCGCCCTATGGCAAGCTCTGGCAAAACGAGGCCGACCGCAAGCGGCAGATCGGCACGTTGATCACCAATGGCGGCAAAGCGCGGTATCGTCGGGTGATGACGACCCGGCTTGATTGGCTGGACGCACGGCTGTCGGGGCGCGAAATAGAAGCCGGGTTGGGGCCAAAACGGCGCGCGTGGAGTTTCGGGCTGATCAACGTTGTGATGATCCTTGCCTTGGTCTATCCGATCGCTTCGTTCTTTGTGCAATGGATCGCCGGAGGCGCATTAGCCCTGGGGCACACAGTTATTCTTCCAGCCGGCACAGGGTGGCAGCGGATGTATGTTGCTGTCTGGCTGGGCGTGCCCTTCCTGTTTTCCGGTATAGCAATTACAAAGTCAGAAATCCAATGGCGGTTGCCATTGTTTATCGCCGCCATTGGGTTTCTGTTAGGCGGAGCGCTTCTTTCGAGTCAATTTGGCATTTCGCCCCAGGTCGCAGCCGCAG
>DJBQ01000035.1:9643-10062 GCA_002430125.1 Rhodobacterales bacterium UBA5972 | reverse complement strand
TATCCGGTGATGGTCAATTCCGAGAAACAGACCGCGTTTGCGGTTGAAGTCGCCAAAAAGGTGGCCGGCGAAGGCAAAGTTCAGGACAATGTAGCCCAGATCATGGGGGCCGAAGATTTTTCCTATATGCTGGAAAGTCGTCCGGGGGCCTATATTCTGGTGGGCAATGGCGACACGCCGATGTGCCATCATCCGCAATATAACTTTGATGACGAGGCTATTCCGGCGGGTTGTTCTTATTGGGCGACCTTGGTTGAAACAGCGATGCCTGCAAGCTGACGGGGCGCTCCCGCCCAAGCGCGAACTTTGTTCGCTTTGGTTGGGCCCGGCAGTTTTGCTGTGCAAAACTGAAACAAGAACCAGGCAGTTTTGCTGTGCAGAACTGAAAGTAAAAGGGGGCGCTGCCCCCTTTGAAACCC
>DJBQ01000035.1:0-9570 GCA_002430125.1 Rhodobacterales bacterium UBA5972 | reverse complement strand
GCGTTGACTGAGCGGTTCAGCAAGTTTTCAACCATCACCTGACCGGTAAAGGCATAGGCCTGGTCAAGCGGCATTTGCAGTTGCGCGTAATAGGCTTGTTTGCCGATCTTGACGGCGGAGGCAAGTTTGGCGGCCACGGTGTTGGCAAGGTCGCGGGTCGCAGCGTCGAGTTGGTCGTGAGGCACTGAACTGTTAATCAAACCAAGCTGTTCGGCGCGCTGAGCGTCGATAAACTGGCCGGTTGTCAGCATGTGAAACGCTTGTTTTCGCGGAATGTTGCGGCTGAGTGCCACCATTGGGGTCGAGCAGAACAGGCCGATATTGACGCCGTTCACGCCAAATCGCGTGCCCTCAGCGGCAATCGCCATATCGCACGTCGCGACAAGCTGGCAACCTGCGGCTGTGGCAATGCCGTGGACCTGCGCAATGACCGGCTGTGGCAGACGAAGGATCGTCTGCATCATTGTGGCGCAACGACTGAAAAGATCGGCAAAATAGGCCGCACCGCCGTCTTCGGCCTGCCGACCCGCGGTCATCTCCTTGAGGTCATGGCCGGCGCAAAAGGCTTTGCCTTCGCCTTTTAGAATTATCGCCCGGATCGAGCGGTCGTCAGCGAGCGCGTCAAACTGGCTTTGCAGGGCGGCCAACATCGCATCAGATAAAGCGTTGAGGCTTTTCGGGGAATTGAGTGTCAGTGTGGCCACGCCTTTGTTGTCATCGCGCAATAATATTGCATCTGTCATCGCGAAACCCCTTGTGTCTGGATCGTCTTGTTGCAAGTTTAACCGCGCCTGACGCGCGGGGAAAGCCGAATATGACTGTGATGACCGTGGATGATCTGCACGCTTTTATGACCCAAGAGTTTCCGCAAGTGGCGGAGGATTTCGAGGTTTTACAAGTACATGCCGACGGTGTTACAATCCGTATGAAGATCGCCGAACGACACCTGCGGCCGGGTGGGACGGTTTCGGGCCCTTCGATGTTTGCGCTTGCTGATTGCGGGTTATATTTCGCATTATTGTCACAAATCGGGCCGGTTGCTTTGGCAGTGACCACCAATTGTTCGATTGATTTCATGCGTAAACCTGAACCCGGCAATCTGATCGGCAAAACGACGATACACAAATTGGGCAAAACGCTCTGTGTCGGGGATGTGATGATTTACTCGGAAGGCAGCGATAAACCGGTAGCGCGCGCCAGCTTGACCTATGCGATCCCGCCGAAGCGGTGATTTTGTGGGGTATTATAATACCTATTTTGCAACGCATTGCTTTTGAACGATTAATTAGATATTTTGACGCTTGACGTGGCGCGCCAAATGCTTAGAACCCCGATATCAGATTGACGCGGACCGGTTCACGGCGCCGCAGACACAGCCAAAATGGTGAGATAATGAAAACCTACACAGCAAAACCTGCTGATATCGACAAAAAGTGGTTCCTGATTGATGCCGAAGGCATCGTTCTGGGCCGTTTGGCGTCGATCATCGCAATGCGCCTGCGCGGCAAGCACAAGGCGACTTTTACCCCGCATATGGATATGGGCGACAATATTATCGTCATCAACGCCGATAAAATCCAACTGACCGGCAAGAAGCGGTCAGACAAGATTTATTATTGGCATACCGGCCATCCGGGCGGCATTAAGCAGCGTACCGCTGGCCAGAT
The DNA here is from genome assembly GCA_002430125.1 of Rhodobacterales bacterium UBA5972. Taxonomy (GTDB): domain Bacteria; phylum Pseudomonadota; class Alphaproteobacteria; order Rhodobacterales; family Rhodobacteraceae; genus UBA5972. The sequence goes on along the minus strand of DJBQ01000035.1, from coordinate 7,903 downwards.
ACTTGAGGGAAAATTTCCCGATCGGGTCGTGACTGCCGCCGTCAAGCGCATGCTGCCGGGTGGTACACTCAGCCGCCAGCAGATGACAAATCTGCGTGTTTATGCCGGTGGCGAACACCCGCATGAAGCCCAAAATCCAACGGTTCTGGATGTTGCATCCATGAACCCGAAAAACACCCGGAGCGCGTAATCATGTCTGATCAAATCAATTCATTGGCAGATCTGCAATCCGCGGTTGGCATTGTTGCCGATGCTGTGGTTGCTGAAACTGTGGCCCCACGTGAGCCTGTTCGTGATGCGCTGGGCCGGGCTTATGCCACCGGCAAACGTAAAGACGCGGTTGCCCGCGTTTGGATCAAGCCTGGATCTGGCAAAGTTGTGGTTAACGGCAAGGACATGAGCGTTTATTTCGCCCGTCCTGTTTTGCAGATGATCTTGCGCCAGCCATTTGATGTGGCCGGTGTTGGCGGCGAATTTGACGTGATGGCCACCGTAAAAGGTGGTGGTCTGTCAGGCCAGGCCGGCGCGGTTAAGCACGGCATTTCCAAAGCCCTGCAGCTATATGAACCCAGCCTGCGCGGTGCTCTGAAAGCCGCTGGTTTCCTGACCCGCGACGCGCGCGTTGTGGAACGCAAAAAATACGGCAAGGCCAAGGCCCGGAAAAGCTTCCAGTTCTCCAAACGTTAAGTTTTGGATCACGGATTTTCAAAAGGGCCGCCTTAGGGCGGCCCTTTTTCGTAGTGAACTCGGCAAAGTCACGCGCAAGCCAAAGCGTCGCAATGGTGTTTTAGCGCACGTGGCTTATAATGCTGCAAAACCGGCCAGAAACCGGCGGCAGGCACGTAAGGCAGGAACAGAAGACAATGGCAATTGGGGTATTTGATTCAGGGCTGGGCGGGCTTACAGTTTTCAAGGAAATCAACGCTTTGATGCCTGATTTGCCACTGGTCTATTACGGGGATAACGCACACGCGCCTTATGGCGTGCGCGACGCCGATGACATTTATGATCTGACTTGCAAAGGAGCGACCCGGTTGTTCGACGCCGGGTGTGATCTGGTTTTGTTGGCCTGCAACACCGCAAGTGCGGCGGCGTTGCGGCGGATGCAGGAGGGCTGGGTGCCTGAAAATAGGCGCGTTCTGGGAGTTTTTGTGCCGCTGATTGAGGCGCTGACTGAACGGCAATGGGGTGACAACTCGGCCCCTCGCCAGGTGGCGGTGCAGCATGTGGCGTTGTTTGCGACGCCTGCAACAGTTGCCAGCCGGGCCTTTCAGCGGGAATTATCCTTTCGTGCCATAGGGGTTGATGTCGAAGCTCAGCCTTGCGGTGGCTTGGTTGATGCACTGGAAGACGGCGATTTGATTCTGGCCGAAGCATTGGCGCGCAGCCATGTGCAGGCGCTGTTGAGGCGGATGCCGAAACCCGAAGCAGCGGTGCTTGGCTGCACCCATTATCCGATGTTGGCCGATGTCTTCCAGGACGCTTTGGGGCCGGACGTGCGGGTGTTTTCCCAGGGCGAGATCGTTGCCAAAAGCCTTGAAGATTACCTGACCCGTCATGGCGATATGCTGGGCGAGTCCACGCAGACTATTTTTCTGACTACAGGTGATCCGCAATCGGTTTCCGATCAGGCAACGCGGTACTTGCGACGCGAGGCGCGATTTCAAGCGGCATGATTGAACTGCCGAGAAATACTCACTACATCGCACATTGAAGATCAACAGGAACCAGACCATGGCAAATATCAGCAACGTCGCGATTCTAGGAGCATCGGGTTATACAGGTGCAGAACTTGTCCGCCTGATAGCCACGCATCCGTTTATGCGAATCACTGCCCTGACTGGCGAACGCAAAGCCGGCATGGCGATGGCGGACGTGTTTCCGGCCTTGCGGCATCTGGACCTGCCGGTTTTGACCACAATTGATGACCTGAATTTCAGCGACATTGATCTGGTTTTCTGCGCGCTACCGCACGGATTAAGCCAGGCTATTGTCAAGACATTGCCGAAGTCTGTGAAGGTCGTGGATCTTGGGGCTGACTTCAGATTGCGCGATCCAAAAGCCTATGAGAAATGGTACAATCGACCGCATGATGCGCCAGAATTGCAGCCCGAGGCGGTTTATGGCCTGACCGAGTTTTATCGCGATGAAATTGCTAAGGCGCGGTTGGTTGCCGGAACCGGATGCAATGCTGCCACAGTTCAGTTCGCGCTGCGCCCATTGATTTCAGCCGGGGTAATTGACCTTGACGCAATCATCTGTGATTTGAAAAACGGCGTTTCAGGTGCCGGACGTTCTCTGAAAGAGAACATGCTTTATGCTGAGCGTTCGCAGGATGTTATGGCCTATTCTTACAGTGGAACGCATCGGCATCTCGGCGAATTTGACCAGGAATTTTCGCTGCTCGCCGGACGTGATGTGCGCATCGTGTTTACACCGCATCTGGTGCCCGCCAATCGCGGTATTCTGGCGACATGTTATCTGCGCGGCGATGCGGACCAAGTACACGCTGCGTTGGTTGATGCCTACAAGGACGAACCGTTTATCGTGGTTCTGCCAAACGGCAAAATGCCTGCAATGAGCGACGTTCAAGCCTCGAACTTTTGTCATATCGGTGTGGCAGGCGACCGGGTTTCTGGGCGTGTCGTGGTGGTTTCGACGTTAGACAACTTATGCAAAGGTTCCAGCGGGCAGGCGGTGCAAAATGCCAACCTGATGCTGGGGCATCCTGAAACAACCGGTCTGATGTTGGTCCCGGTTTTCCCATGAGGTTCTGATGGCCGTCGGTGGTTTAAAAAAGAAACGTCGGATTCAGTTAATCGTCGGAGCATTTGTGCTGTTAGCCGGTGCCAGTGCGTTGATTGGCTATGCAATGCGCGATGGCATCAACTACTTCCTCAGCCCGTCGCAGATTGCCGAAGCACCGCCGGGGCCGCGTGAAGTGTTTCGCATTGGCGGTTTGGTCGAAGTCGGTTCGCTGGTACGCGGCCAAGGCAAGACAATCACCTTTAGTGTGACCGATGGCGGCGCTTCTGTTGCGGTGACATATACTGGAATTCTGCCGGACCTTTTCAAAGAAGGTCAAGGCATGATTGCAACCGGAAACTTTGTGAACAATACCTTCCAAGCCTCCGAAATTTTTGCAAAACATGACGAAAATTACATGCCGAAAGAAGTTGCTGATGCCTTGAAGAAACAAGGCGTTTTTAAACCAGCGAACGGTAGCTAATCAGTTTATTAACAGAATTTGAACAAGCTTGGGTTGCGTATTTTCGCAAGTACCGAGGATCTGAATGTTGTCCGTCAGGCAAATCGCCAAAGAAATTGTCGACCGCGAAGGCGGTTATGTAAATGATCCGGATGATCCCGGTGGGGCCACCAAACATGGGGTGACGCTGGCAACGATGCGCAGGCTGGGCCTCGATCTGGATGGCGATGGTGCGATTGGCATCAGCGATGTTAAGGCACTTGGTCGCGATCAGGCGATTGACATATATCTGACGCATTATTTCACGAAGCCGGGCATCGGCGGCTTGCCTGAATGTTTGCAGGCGTCGGTCTTTGATATGTATGTCAACGCCGGCGGTAACGCGATCAAGATTCTGCAAAAACTGCTTAATGACATGGGCTTGCAAGTCGAAGTTGATGGCGCATTGGGGCCACACACGCTTGCTGCGGCATCTCGTGCAGAACGCATGGCACCTGACCATTTGGCCGATGCGTACGGCATCGCTCGGCGGAACTATTACTATCGCTTGGGGGACAATCGCGTCCAGTCACGTAAATATGCAAGACGACGTGATGGAGGCAAAGGCGGGTGGATTGTCCGGGCCGAAACATTTATTGCGCCGCGGTTTCACTTATCTGCGTCAGAACATAAAAAACGGGTGTCCGCATGGGGTTGATTGGAAAAATACTCGGCGGGGCAAATGCGATTGCCGAGCTTGGGAATGCAGTTGAAAACGTGGCCGAAGTTTTCACACCAAACGCCACCAAGAATATGGTGATGGGGCACGAAGCCTTTGTCGCCGCATTATCGCAATACGGCGTCGAGTTTCAGGCTGTACGGGAAGGTAAATTTGACAGGTTTGTCAACGGTTTAAACCGGCTGCCGCGTCCTGCATTGGCGATTGGTACGTTAGGTCTGTTCGTTTATGCAATGGCTGCGCCGAACAGTTTTGCGGAACGTATGATCGGTCTTGCGCTGGTGCCGGAACCTTTGTGGTGGTTGTTGGGCGCGGTGGTGTCGTTCTATTTTGGTGCGCGTGAGATGTACCACGCTCGGAACAACCGGCCGGTGCTGCGGCTTGCAGAAGACCCCAGCCAGCAGCCGGAAAATCCTGCTCTGGCGGAATGGGTAGGTCAAGGCGAACGCTGATTGTGGCTGCGATCAAAGGCTGAGGCAATTGGCCCGACCTGTTCACTGGCATTGTTATTTGCATGCAGGCTGCAAGCGGGTATGATCCGGGTTCACAACTTATAAAGTGGACCCTGATATGACTGCCGAAATTGGCCATTTTTCCCTGATACTTGCGCTCGTCGTGGCGCTAGTGCAAATGACGGTTCCGATGATCGGCGCGCATAAGGGGTGGTCAAATTGGATGGAATTGTCCGTCCCGGCCGCCGTGTCGCAGTTTGCGCTGACGTTGTTGGCCTTTGCCGCATTGATGTATGCGTTTGCGACTTCGGATTTTTCGCTGTCGTTGGTAACAGCCAACAGCCATTCGTTGAAACCGATGCTGTATAAATTGACCGGAACATGGGGAAATCACGAAGGCTCGATGTTGTTGTGGGTGTTGATCCTGACACTTTTTGGGGCTCTGGTCGCGGTTTTTGGGCGCAATTTGCCGCCACACCTAAAAGCCCGCGTGTTGTCGGTGCAGGCGGCGATTGCCGTGGCTTTTCTGGCTTTTTTGCTGTTCACCTCAAACCCGTTTCTGCGGTTGGCTTTTCCGCCGCTAGACGGGCAGGGGCTGAACCCATTGCTGCAAGATCCGGGTTTGGCATTCCATCCGCCGTTTCTGTATTTGGGTTATGTCGGGCTTTCGATGTCGTTCAGTTTTGCCGTCGCGGCCCTGATCGAAGGACGGGTTGACGCCGCTTGGGCACGTTGGGTGCGGCCATGGACACTGGCGGCCTGGATGTTTCTGACCATTGGCATCGCGCTTGGATCTTGGTGGGCCTATTATGAACTTGGCTGGGGTGGCTGGTGGTTTTGGGATCCGGTTGAAAATGCCAGTTTCATGCCATGGCTGGTGGCAACGGCGTTGCTTCATTCCGCTATTGTGGTGGAAAAGCGCGAAAGCCTGAAAACATGGACGATCCTTTTGGCGATCCTGGCCTTTTCGTTTTCGTTGATCGGCACATTTATTGTGCGATCAGGCGTCATCACCTCGGTTCATGCATTCGCAAATGATCCCGAACGCGGGGTGTTCATTCTTATGATCCTTGCGGTGGCAATCGGCGGATCACTAACGCTGTTTGCATTTCGCGCCAACAAGCTGGAATCAAAAGGCGTGTTCTCGCTGGTCAGCCGTGAAACCGGGCTGATTTTGAACAATGTGTTGTTAATAGTTGCGGCGTTCGTTGTGTTTATCGGAACGATCTGGCCATTGGTTGCCGATCTGACTTTTGGGCGGAAACTGTCGGTCGGTGCGCCGTTCTTTGATCTGGCTTTCACACCTTTCATGATTCTGATCGCGATGGCGCTGCCGATCGGCGCGATGTTGCCATGGAAACGCGCCGATCTGGCGCGCAGTATCAAACCACTTTGGGGTATGATGGCGTTGTCGGTGGCTCTTGGCGCATTGGTTCTGGTGGTGCAAACCGGTACACTTATGATGGCACCGATTGGGGTGACTCTGGCGACATGGTTGTTGCTGGGGGCTGCCGCTGATCTGGGGCAACGGGTGCGTTTGGGTAAGACCGAGCTGCGTCATAGCCTGCTGCGTTTATTCAAGTTGCCGCGGGCCGATATTGGCAAGGCGGTCGCGCATGCCGGGCTTGGGATCACGATCTTCGGGATTTCCGCAATTACCGCGTGGCAGACCGAGGATATTCGTGTCGCGCGTGCCGGCGACAGCTTTATGGTGAAAGGGGCGCGCATTACCTATGAAATCAGGTTTGACGGCGCCAAGGAAATCACAGGCCCCAACTATACCGCGACCGAAGGCGACTTTGCCGTTTTGGTTGACGGCCAGCAGGTCGCGCGGCTGAAACCGCAGAAGCGCTTTTATCCGGTTTCGAATATGCCAACGACTGAGGCCGCGATTGATATTGGCTTCACTCGCGATGTCTATGTGGTGATCGGTGATGCACAAGACGCCGGCGGTTATGCGGTGCGATCTTACATCAAGCCCTTTGCGAACTGGATTTGGGCAGGCGCGATTATCATGGCGCTGGGGGGATTGTTGAGTTTAACCGACCGGCGTTATCGGGTGGCTGCGGGCGCAATACGCCGACAAACACCTGTTCCAATAGTGGCAGAATAAGACGATGCGGTACGTTTTGATCCTGTTTCTATTGTTCGCGACACCGGTTTTTTCTGTGCAACCGGACGAAGTTTTGACTGACCCTGTGCTGGAATCCAGGGCACGGGATATTTCCCAAGGGTTGCGTTGCCTTGTCTGCCGTAATGAATCCATTGACGACAGCAATGCAGGCCTAGCGCGTGATTTGCGCTTGTTGGTTCGCGAGCGGATCATGCAAGGTGACAGCGACACAGAAGTCGTTGCATTCGTGGTCAGTCGTTACGGCGAATATGTTTTGCTGAGGCCTGAATTCAACGGCAGCAATCTGATGTTGTGGGCCGCCGGCCCTTTAATGCTCGGTATCGGAGGATTGATCGGCTTTGCCTTTGTTCGCCGCCGCCGCACAGTCCCCGCAGACAGCCTGACCGCCGAGGAATCCGCCCGCCTGACCGAGATTTTGCGCAGTGACGTAACGTCTGGTTGATTTCATGCGCGACAAGTGATTGCGCGGCGTTAAAATCCACAAAATCATTCGGCCCGGAGATTCCTTATGTCTTATCAAACAATCACATTTAACGTTGTCGATGGAGTCGCCACGCTGGCACTGAACCGACCCGAAGTCCTGAACGGGTTGACCGCAGGAATGCGCGCCGAAATCCGTGACGCGGTGCTTGACGCACCAAACCACGGGCGGGTTCTTGTGATCACCGGAAACGGGCGGGCTTTTTGCTCGGGGCAGGATCTGGGCGGATCAACGGCGATGACCGATCTTGATCTCGGTATCGCCCTGCGCGAAGAATATGAACCGATGCTGCGGGCGATTTATGATTGTCCGATTCCAACGATTTCTGCGGTAAATGGCGTTGCTGCCGGGGCAGGTGCTAATCTGGCGCTTGCCGCCGACGTGGTGATCGCAAGTGAAAGTGCCTATTTCCTGCAGGCTTTTGCGCTGATCGGGCTTATTCCTGACGCTGGAGGCACCTATTTTTTGCCGCGCAATATGGGTTTTGCCAAGGCGATGGGGGCGTCGTTATTTGCGGATCGCATCCCGGCGCAACAAGCCAGCGATTGGGGGCTGATTTACGAGGCAGTGGCGGATGCGGATTTCGTCGCCCATATCGCCAAACGGGCTGCAAGTCTGGCCAAGGGGCCAACCGCTGGCTACAAACTGATCAAACAAGCGGTGCGCGCCAGTTTTGGCAATGATCTGGATGCGCAGCTTACGCTGGAGGCGGATTTGCAGACAGAAGCCGGAAAGACCGTTGATTTTGTCGAAGGCGTTTCTGCGTTCAATGAAAAGCGAAAGCCGAAATTTATCGGGCGATAAACCGGACTCTACAGTCGGTTTTCAAATTGCCAAAATTCGCTTTCCGGCTCAAAATCGCAGGTTTTGAGCCGGGCCCAACAGAAAATGATCGCAGATCATTTTTTGG
>DJBQ01000179.1 GCA_002430125.1 Rhodobacterales bacterium UBA5972 | reverse complement strand
CGCCGGATAATTCAGCGCCCGCAATGCCGAAATCGGCGCGTCAATAAATGGCGCAAAAAACTTATCCGGCAGGTTCAGCGCCGCCGCAAAAGCCGCCATGATCCGTGCAGCAAGCCGTTCCATCTCAGCGTAATAGGCCAGCCATGCGGCGCGAAACTGCGGTCTGTCCGGCGGCCAAATCGTATCGGCATAACAAAATGCCAGCGCCTGGGGATCGGCCTCGTCTTTGGGCGTTTCCGGCGGGCCGCCATTGAAACTTTCCTTCAGATCGGGCGGCGTTACCTGCCCGCGTGACGCAGCCAATGCCTCGGCACCCGGGCCAAGATAGCCGTAAGGATAGCCCGCATAAGGCGCGCGGGCATGTTGTTTGACTTGGGCTGGCTGGGCAAAGAAGGCCGAAACTTCAGACCAAATCCCATCAATAACGGTCTGTGAAACCCCGTGATCCCCGACCGCCAGAAACCCGGTTTCCCGACAGGTCCGGTCCAATTCATCGGCCATCTTTTGGCGTATGGCTGGTTCGGCATTTTCAAATTCCGCCAACTGAAAGATCGGAAAAGTTTGGGTCATATCAGCTTCCTTGATTGGCCCCGCAAACCTGCAACCCAACCCTGCACCTGTCAAGCCAGCGGTGCGGCCAGACCTTTCAGGATCGGACAATCGGGCCGGTGATCCCCAGCGCAGCCGTTGATAAGCTCGGACAAAGTTCCGCGCATCGCCTGCAACTCCAGAATTTTCGCTTCAATCTGGTGCAGATGTTGCTGCGCCACCGCTTTCACATCCCCACTCGCCCGGTCTTTGTCGCCGTAAAGCGCAAGCAATGTCCGGCATTCCTCAATCGAAAAGCCAAGCGACCTTGCGCGGCTTAGAAACACCAGTTTGTGCAGATCAGAGTCGCGAAAAACCCGATAGCCGTTGCCGTCGCGCAGCGGTGATATCAGATTGATGTCCTCGTAATACCGGATGGTTTTTGCAGGCAGCCCCGCCTGCTCGGCGACTTGACCAATATTCATCCGCGCGCCCCAAATCTGCGTAACCGCAAGGCGTTGCCAAGCACAAACACGCTCGACATTGCCATAGCGCCTGCGGCAATCATCGGTGACAACAGCAAGCCGTAAAACGGATATAACACGCCCGCCGCAACCGGGATCAGCAAAACGTTATACCCAAACGCCCAGAACAGGTTCTGGCGGATATTGCGCATCACCGCTTTTGACAGATCAATTGCCATGCTGGCCGCTGTCAGATCACCCGACATCAACACCACATCAGCGCTTTCAATCGCCACATCGGTGCCTGTACCAATAGCAATCCCGATGGTCGCTGTGGCCAATGCCGGGGCGTCATTGATCCCGTCGCCAATGAAAGCGACTGAGCCATACTTGGCCTTCAGCGCATTGATCTGATCGACTTTGCCTTCGGGCAGAACCTCAGCCAACACGTCGTCTATGCCGAGTTGCCCCGCCACCGCCGCAGCCGTGCGCCGGTTGTCGCCGGTAATCATCGCAACCTTCAGGCCCATGCGGTGAAAGGCGTCGATTGCGGCTTGGGTGGTTGGCCTGATCTGATCGGAAACCGCCAGAACCGCCGCGATTTTTCCATCTACCGCCACGTAAAGCGGGGTCTTACCTGCGCGGCCAAGTTCAGCACCCGCATCGGCCAGCAACCCAATTCCGGCCCCCAGACGTTGCATATACCGGTCTGCTCCAACGGCGATAACGCTGGCGTTTACAATCCCTTGCGCGCCATAACCGACAATTGACTCGAAGTTTTCAAGGGCTGGGATTTCAAGTCCCTCAGCCTTGGCCGCATCCACAATCGCTTTGGCAATCGGATGTTCAGACCGGCTTTCAACCGCTGCAACCGCCGCCAGCAGTTCGGAGCGCCCAAACCCCTCGGCCGGGGTGAAATCGGTTAAGGAAGGATGCCCCATCGTCAGGGTGCCGGTCTTGTCAACCGCCACCACGGCCACCGAGCTAAGCGCCTGCAACGCATCCCCTTTGCGAAACAGAACCCCAAGTTCCGCGCCGCGCCCGGTGCCGACCATAATCGAAGTCGGCGTCGCCAGCCCCATCGCACACGGGCAGGCAATGATCAGTACCGCAACGCCCGCAACCAGCGCATGGGTCAGAACCGGTGTTGGACCAAAGAACAGCCAGACAAGAACGGTTACCGCGGCGGCACCCAACACCGCCGGCACAAACCACAGGGTGATTTTATCGACCAGCGCCTGAATGGGCAGCTTGGCCCCTTGAGCGTCTTCAACCATACGGATGATCCGCGCCAAAACCGTATCCGCGCCGATCCGGGTTGCGCGATAGGAAAACGCACCTGTTGTATTGATCGTGCCACCTGTGACATCCGCGCCGATGGCTTTGACAACTGGCAGAGGTTCGCCTGAAATCATCGACTCGTCCACATAAGACGACCCTTCGGTCACCACGCCATCAACCGCGATCCGTTCGCCCGGACGTACAAGCACGATATCGCCGATCCGCACATCCTCAAACGCCAGTTCCACAACCTCGCCACCGCGTTCAACCCGCGCGGTTTTAGGCCGCAAACCCACCAGATGCCGGATTGCAGCCCCCGTGCGACCTTTGGCGCGCGCCTCTAGCCAGCGGCCAAACAGGATTAGGATCACTATCACCGCCGCACTTTCAAAATAGACCCCAACCGTCTGGCCCGGCAGCAGCCAAGGTGCCACAGTCGCCACCACCGAGAAAGCCCAGGCCGCCGTTGTGCCCAGTGCCACCAGCGAGTTCATGTCAGGCGCAAGTCGAAACAAAGCCGGAAACCCTTTGAGAAGAAAAATCCGTCCGGGGCCGACCATCACCAGCGTCGCCAGCACCATCTGGATGATCCAGCTGGTCTGGATGCCAATGGTGCTGGCAATAAAATGATGCACGCCGGGGATGAAATGCGGCAGCATCGCCAACAGGAAGACCGGCACACCCAGTACGGCGGCCAGCAGAGTATTGCGCTTGAGTGTTTCAATCTCGACGTCGCGGCGTTCTTCGCGGGCCGACGTATCCCCCGTTTGCGCCAGTCGGGCCACATACCCCGCCTTTGCCACTGCATCAATCAAGGCCGCCGCGTCGATCTGGCCGCTGGCAAAACTTACATGTGCAGATTCGGTCGCAAGGTTAACCGAGGCGTCACTCACCCCCGGTGCGGCCTTCAGAGCCCGCTCGACCCGCCCGACGCACGAGGCGCAGGTCATGCCTTCGATTTGCAAAACAACCTCGTCGGTGGTCGTTTGATATCCCATCGCGTGAATGGCTTCGGCAATTTGCAGCGGCGTTGCGGTTCCGCCATACTGCACCTCGGCGGTTTCGGTGGCCAGATTGACCGCGGCCGAGGCCACGCCCGGCACGCCTTCGATGGCCCTTTGAACGCGCCCGACACAGGATGCACAGGTCATCCCTTCAACATGAAACCGGGCTTTGGTGTTTGTAAAAGGGGTAAGTGTTTCATCAAGCGACATGGCGTTTCCAATCAGGTTCCCATCTTACATAAGGGTTCCAGTAACTGGAAGGTCAAGGGCGTGTCAAAAATAATCAGCGGCGTTATGGTCGCAGTCAGTCAAACGGTGCAAAACTTTCGGCACGCGCCCGGTTCCAGCGGATCAGATCGCCGTGTTTGTCAGGCTCGGCGCGCAAAAGGAACCCCTCGGGCATACTGGGATAGGCCTCGTCGCCGGTAATCATCTGTTCATCGCGCAGGCGAGTCAAAAAGTGTCGCGGCAGAAAATCGCTGGGATGCATCAGCCCTGCCGCTGCCGTCATTTCGCTCAAAGCGCACATCGTGTTGGCGTGAAACCGGGTCACGCGGGCGGCTTTGTCATCGACATCAATCGCCCGCTGCCGCAGTTTATCCTGCGTTGCCACACCGACCGGACAGCGGTTTGTGTGACAGGGCTGCGCCTGAATGCAGCCAATCGCGAACATAAAGCCGCGCGCCGAGTTGATCCAATCCGCCCCGATCGCCAAAACACGGGCAATATCAAACGCCGTCAGCAACTTGCCTGCCGCCCCCAGCTTGATCTGATCACGCAAACCCGCGCCCAGCAGCGCGTTATGTACAAATGTCAGCCCTTCCACCATCGGCATGCCCACATGGTTGGCGAACTCCAGAGGTGCGGCCCCGGTGCCGCCTTCTTTGCCGTCAACCACGATGAAATCAGGCACAATTCTGGTTTCCAGCATGGCTTTGACGATGCACATAAATTCCCGCCGATGGCCGATGCACAGCTTGAAGCCAACTGGTTTGCCGCCCGAACGCGCCCGCAGCTGACCCAGAAACGCCATCATTTCCAGCGGCGTTGAAAAGGCCGGATGCGCCGCCGGGCTTTCGCAATCAATCCCCATCGGCACGCCGCGTGCCTCGGCAATTTCCGGCGAGATTTTACTTGCGGGCAGCAATCCACCATGCCCCGGTTTCGCCCCCTGGCTCAGCTTGACTTCGATCATCTTGACTTGCGGATCAACTGCCTGGGCGGCGAACTTTTCCACGTCAAAGCTGCCATCGGCCGCCCGACAACCAAAATACCCGGACCCGATCTCATAGATCAGATCGCCACCACCTTGCCGGTGATAGCGGTTGATCCCGCCTTCGCCGGTATCATGCGCAAAGCCACCAGCGGCAGCGCCTTTGTTCAGGGCTGAAATCGCATTGGCTGACAGGGCGCCAAAGCTCATCGCTGAAATGTTATAGATCGAGGCCGAATAGGGTTGCGCACAGTTCGGCCCACCAATGGTGATACGAAAATTGGTGTCAGTGATATGCGTCGGTTGCAACGAATGCGTCAGCCACGCGTAGCCGGATTTATAGACTTGCTAGCGGGTCCCAAACGGGCGTTTATCCTCGACCACCTTGGCGCGTTGATACACAATCGAGCGGTCGTCGCGGTTGAAGGGTTCCTCGTCTGCGTCGCTTTCAATCAGATATTGGCGGATTTCCGGGCGGACCCCTTCAAACAGAAACCGCATATGCCCCAGCACCGGATAATTTCTGAGGATGGAATGCGAGGTCTGCATCAGGTCGCGCAGGCCGAGGGCGGATAACGCGCCAAACACTGCGGCTGGCAGCCAGAACCACCCACCAAACGGGACCATCGCCAGTGACACCAGCGTCAGCACTATAACCAGCGCCAGCAGGCCATAGCGTTCAAGTGAAGAAAGTTTAAGCATGGCTGGCCTTTGGTCAGTTTCTGTCAGGATTGCATATGTTTGGCCGACCTTCCAGTGGTTGCGGATCCGCGTCTGGTATCAGCCCAACGCGCGCGCAGGACGCTGGTCCTAGTCAACCATTGCCTTTGTATAAAGCGACCCATGTTGCGGCAGGCTTTCGTTAACCCCCGCCAGCCGCAGACAATGCCACGCCATCGCGTGATTTGAGGATGTCACCGGCAAACCGGTCGCCGCCTCAATCGCCTTGATGTTTGCCGCCATCCGCACCGAAGTGCAGGACACGAACACTGCATCCACCGACCGGCCCTTGATGATGGTGTTAATCGCAGCGATCAGGCTGTCGTCGTCAATCGCCGCCACAACCGGATCCAGCTCTTCGTTGAACGACCCGAACACTGGCACCGTAAACCCGGCATTTTCGATGTAATCGCGCACGATCAGGTTAACGTCAGCCCGGTACGGGGTCAGAACCGCAATCCGTTTGGCGCCCAGCGCCTTGAAGGCCGCAAAGGCCGCGGTGATCGGGTTGGTGGTTTTCGCCATCGGCTTGGCCTCGCGCAGGCGCTGATCAACCAGCGCCTCGCCCAAAACCATCGAGGCAGAGGTGCAGCCAAAGGCCAGCACGTCCAAGCGATCCCCCGGCAGGATCAGTTCGGCGGTCTGGGCAATCAACGGCTCCATCGCGCGCAAGGTTTCCGGCGTGATCGCTGGCGAATTGCGGATACGTGCGTGGTAAACATCAACACCCGGCATGGTTATGATATTGCGAAACTCGTGTTCCACCGTGTAATCGCTGGACAGCACCACCAGGCCAATGCGCGCCCTTGCGCCGATCACTTTGGTGGTGGTGAACGGCAAATTCTCGATCAGTTCAAAGTCAGTTTTGCTCATATCGCAGCCCTTTTATGTCAATTTCGGGCGCGCGGCCCGCAATCATATCTGCAACAATCTGTGCACATCCGTTTGACATGGTCCAGCCCATATGCCCGTGGCCGGTATTCAGCCAAAGGTTCGCCAGCGGGGCGCGATCCACAATCGGCACCCCGGTCGGGGTCATCGGTCTTAGGCCGACCCAATACTCGGCACGGCTGAAATCAGCGCAGTGCCCGAACAGTTTCTGCGCCCGCGCCAGCATCGGCGCAAAATTCGCTGGCGTGCTTGCAGTGCTGTAGCCCGATATTTCAGCGGTCGCGGTCAGACGCAGCCGGTCCCCCATTGGGCAATAGGCCAGCAGGTTTTCCTCGTCCACACCGCCAAGACGCGGGGCTGTTTCAAAGTCTGTTATCGGCAACGTCACCGAATAGCCGCGTACCGGATAGATCGGCAGCTTTATTCCCAAAGGGCTAGCCAAAGCCGGGCTATCAACCCCCAGACACAGAACATAGGCATCCGCCGTGACCAGCCCTTTGTCGGTCTCAACTCCGGTCATACTGCCATTCTGCGCGCGCAGTCGGCGGATAACCGTATCATATTGAAATGACACCCCCCGCGCCGTGCAATATTCAGCCAAAGCCTTGCTGAACAGATAAGCATCACCGCTTTCATCGTCAGGAGCGTATAACGCCCCTTGGATCACATCCGCACAAGTCGCCAAGCCGGGGTCAAGCGCCACAACCTCGGCCTGCGAGCGTGTTTCAATCGCAATCCCTTGCGCGCGCAACATCTGTGATTTACGCGCTGCTGCCGCAAAAGCCGCGGCGGTGCGGTAAAAATAGATCAGGCCACCAGCATTAGCGTCATAGGCAATACCTGTCTCGGCCACGGTCTTTTGCAACTCGGCCCGCGCATAACGACACAAATTGGCTTTGACCGCCGTGTTCGCCTGTGTCCGCTGCTTGGTGCATTGGCGCAAAAACGCCAGCACCCAGCGCCACTGCGCCAAAGACGCGCGCGGCTTGAACCGGATCGCCTGATCGCCTTGCCACAAAGACCGCCACATCATTTTAGGTGCCGCAGGCGAGGCCCAGGCATAGGCATGCCCCGGTGCCACCAGCCCAGCATTGGCAAAGCTGGTGATCTGCCCCGGCCCGGTGGCCCGGTCAATAACCGTCACCTGATGCCCATCTTTCAACAGCCGATAGGCCGTAGTGACCCCGACAATCCCAGCACCTAGAACGACGACACGCATGAATGCCCTCAGATGTTTCCGCCTATTTTGCGGCGATGATCCCGATTTCCACGGTGAAGGCTGGTGTCGCCAGACGTGGCGATTCCACACAGGCGCGGCATGGTGCGTTGCCACCGGTCGACCAAGTATCCCACACCGCATTCATTTCTGCGAAATCGTCCATGCTGGTCAGCCAGATGGTCGCCGTCAGGGCTTTGGATTTATCGGTGCCAGCTTCAGCCAGTAGCCCGTCGATCTGGTCTAAGATCGCTTTGGTCTGTTCGGTGACAGTGCCACCGGGGGCCGACAGAGCCACTTGCCCGGCAAGATACACTGTGTTGCCGTGAATGACGACCTGGCTCATGCGGTCATTGGTATTAAGGCGGGTGATCGACATATGATAATTCCGTTTATTAGTTTCAGTTCAGCTCGGACCATACCCGAATTCAGCGTGGGCGAAACCGCTTTTTTGCGCAACAGCCGCGTTTTCAATAAGCATCCGAGATCGCCACACGCACATCCAACACCGCCTGGCGCTTTTCGGTACGGATCACGTTAATGGCCTTGGACAAGGCCTCAGGCAAATCACGCCCATGGGTGACGCGCGCCGTATAGGCGTCACTTGCCGCTGCGACTTTCAGATAATCCGGTGCCGGGGCCAGCGAGGTCAGCGGCATGGTATTCGCACGCGCCGCCAACCCATCAGGATAAGCATTGACGACCGACCGGCGCACCGCATTCCACATGCCGTTGTTTTTGATAATGGTCAGGATCGGCAGGCCCAGCGCCGCAGAAATCTGGTGGCAAGCGACCGGGTTGGCAAAAATGTAACTGCCATCCCCGATGCAGGCCGTCACAAGCCGGTTCCGATCGGCAAGCTGTGCACCAAGGGCAGCCGGTATCGCCCAGCCCAGACCACCTGAATGCGGGTTCAGGAACAAACGGTTGGGGCCTTTAACATCCATAAAATCAGGCTGAATACCAAGCTCGCCGAAAACCAGCGCGTCCTCGTCCATCGCGTCGGACAGGCATTTGCTAAGCCATTCCGTGCTGATCGGATCGGTTTTGCCTTGTTCGGCCAGCACAATAGCCGCCGCGCGCCGGGCTGCGTTCGCTGCCGATATTGCCGCAAACCGGTCTGGCGCAGTCTTTGACTTGGGCAAGGCCACCGCCAAAGCCATAACAAACGCCGCCGGATCGCTTTTGATCGCCATGTCGGTGCGATAGCCCCTGACAGGCATCCGAGCGAAATGCGGGTCGGGGCCGACATGGATCAGATGGATATCCGCAGCCGGGCGGTGCATCGCCTCGATCCACGGAATATCGCAATCCAGCACGATCACCAGATCGGCAACGGCGAGGGCGGCTTTGATATTGCCCCCCATATTCATCGGATGCGCCGTCGGCATGGTGTTGCGCACCATAAACGGTTCGCAAACCGCTATCGCGTGATCGCTTGCTAGGCTCTGCAAAGCCGCTGACAACCTGCC
Source organism: Rhodobacterales bacterium UBA5972 (assembly GCA_002430125.1). Lineage (GTDB taxonomy): Bacteria > Pseudomonadota > Alphaproteobacteria > Rhodobacterales > Rhodobacteraceae > UBA5972. Next base: position 9,424 of record DJBQ01000179.1, on the reverse strand, counting down.
CGCCGTATCGCCACGCTGAACCAGAATTAACGGATGTTTGGCCGCTGCCACCAGTGCCGCAACACTTGCGACCTCTAAAGGATCAGGATGGCTTGCGCTTGCCCCTTTGCGCGTCGTGACCGGATTATGCACGCCCTCGGCAATATCGGCAGACAAAGGCTCGCGCGGCAGGCTTAGATATACCGGGCCTTGGGGGGCTGAGGTGGCAATCGCCAAAGCGCGCGCCACCAAGGGTTCGCCCTGTTCAGGGTAACGCATTTCGTATTGGTACTTGACCACATCCGCCACCAGGGACGCCTGATTGAACATCTCCTGGCCATATTGGATCGGCGTCATGCGTGATCCTTTATGGCCGGTCTCGGTGATCGGCGTGCGCCCTGACATCACCAGCACCGGCACATTGTCACTGGCGGCATTAATCACCCCCATCGCGGCATTCGCCAGACCGACATTCACGTGCACCATCACCGCCTGCGGTCGACCCGTCACCAGATAATAGCCATGCGCCATCGCCACTCCGGCGGTTTCGTGTGGCACGGTCACCGGTTCCGGCATCAGATCACCTGGCAGACCAACCAACGCCTCGATGATCGGCGGGAAATCTGTTCCGGCATTGGCAAATAAATAATCAACGCCGTGGGTTTTCAACCCCAGCAATAGGCTTTCAGCCCCGGTTTTGGGTAAACTTGCACTGGTTTCCGACATCCTGCCCCTGCCTTCAAATTCAGCCGTTTTCATAAAAATGACGGCACAATCGCGAATGTACTTGTCATCCGTACGCCTGCAAGTAAATTCGTAAAAATCTCACAATCAGAGATTCTTGACCAAAAACGTGGCGCAGAACCATCGGTCACCTATAGGGAGGAAACAAAATGCGGAATTTACTAGCAACTTTTGCACTTGGCCTTGGCCTAACCAGTGGCGGCATGGCTGCTGCACAAACCGTCGGAATTGCGACATCCAATCCCGGCTCGTTATTTCACAATATCGGCACCGCCGTGGCCAATGCGGCCAACAAATCCGGGCTGAACACCACCATCCAGCCGGCAACCAGCCCCAACCAGTTCATTCCTTATCTGAATTCTGGCGGCATCGAATTTGGCGTCGCCAACCTGCAAGAGGTGAACTACGCGGTCACGGGCGAAGCCTGGTGGAACGGCGTGAAAAACCCCAACCTGCGCATTGTCGGCATGCTGATGCCGCTTAAAGAAGCGATTTTCGTGCGTAAAGACAGCGACATCATGACCTTGGCCGATCTTAAGGGCAAGCCGATGACCGATGGCTATACCGCGCAAAACACCATCCTGCCGCAGCTTGATGCGTTTTATGCCACGGCCGGGATGACCCGCGCCGATATGAAACCTGTCAGCGTCGCGTCTGTCGTTGCCGGTGCCAATGCGTTTATCGCAGGCGACACGGTTGGCTTTATCTTTGCGCATGGTGCAGGCAAAGTCCGTGAAGCTGACGCTGCTGTCGGCGGATTGCGGGCGTTGACCGTGACCGACGGGTCGGCTGCTGGTCTGGCTGCCGCCAAAGCGCATTGGCCGACCGCCGCCTTCGTGACCATGAAAGCCGGCTCAAGCCCCGGCGTGCTGGAAGACGGCGTTTACATTGCCTTCCCACAGGTCGTGTTCACCCATGCTGGCGTGTCTGACGATGTGGTCTATGCAATGGCCAAGGCAATGTACGAAGGCAAAGACGCTATGAAAGCCACTTTCAAACCTTTCGGTGCGTTTAACCCCAAAGACATGCATGGCGATCCGGGCGTGGTTGCTTTCCATCCGGGCGCTCTGAAGTTCTTCAAGGACGTTGGCCTGAACTGAGGAGGCCAGTATGGCCCGTTTCAACACCCGAGGGGCCGTTCGCGGCCTCTCTCCTTGGCTGTGGCAGCCGATTGCCAACGCGCTTGCGATCCTGTTGATACTGGTCGCAACCGGCTGGTCCCTGAACGTGCCACGCTATTTTGGCATGGGGTTTTACCCGCAACAGGTGTTTGCGGTGATCTTGGCCCTGACGCTGGCCATCGCCTTTCTGAAACTTCCGGCCCGACGTAAAACCGATCGCGGTATCGCGCCTTGGTATGATGTGGTGCTGGCCTTTTTGGGATTGGTTACGGTTCTTTACGTCGCCGTTAACTATCCTGAACTTGTGTTGCAAATTTTCAGCCGTCCAATAACGGTCTGGCTGCCCAGCCTGATCGTGGTTCTTCTGGTGCTGGAGGCTTTGCGCCGCGCCACTGGCTGGGCGCTGGTGATCATCATCTCGGCTTTTCTGCTTTATGCGTTGTTTGGCGATATCGTCCCGGGCCGCCTGCAAGGCCGAGCGCAGCCGTGGGAATTACTTGTCGGATACATGGCATTTGATTCAAACGGCGTTCTTGGCTTACCGATGTCCGTGGCGGCGACGGTTGTTATTGCCTTCATCCTGTTTGGCAGCTTGCTGGCCACAACCGGCGGCACAAAGTTTTTCACCGACGCGGCGATGCTAGGCATGGGGCGTTATCGCGGCGGTTCAATGAAAATCGCGGTGCTGGCGTCAGGGCTTTTCGGGTCGATCTCGGGTTCTGCCGTGGCCAATGTGGTTGGCACCGGGGTTATTACGATTCCGCTGATCAAACGCGATGGCTATCCTGCACATAAGGCAGCAGCGATCGAGGCGGTGGCCTCGACCGGCGGGCAACTGATGCCGCCTGTCATGGGCGCTTCGGCCTTTCTGATGGCCGAATTTCTGGCCGTCCCTTATTCAACCATCGTGATGGCTGCCCTTGTTCCGGCGCTGTTATATTATGTCGCCCTGTTCATTCAGGCCGATCTTGAAGCCGCGCGGATGGGCATTTCCGCGATCCCGAAAGAAGACATGCCCTCCAGCAAAGGGGTGATCGTCGGTCTGCATTTCGTGTTTGCCTTTGCCGTGCTGATCTATGCGCTGTTCGTGATGCGCTGGCAGCCGGAACGTGCCGCCTTTCTTGGGGTCGTGTCGCTGGTGATTTCTTCGCTGATTTTTGGATATCAAGGCGAACGACCGACGGTGCGCGCTTTGTTTAACACTCTGTCAACAACCGGCCATGCCGTAGTCGAGATCATCCTGATTTCGGCGGCCTCAGGTTTGGTGATCGGGGTTCTGAACGTCAGTGGTCTGTCGTTCAACCTGACTTATCTGCTGGTGCAGGTCGGCGGCGGTTCGGCCATCGTCCTGTTGGGTCTGTCGGCAGTGGTCTGCATCATTCTGGGCATGGGTCTGCCAACGCTTGGCGTTTACGTCCTGCTGGCCGCCCTTGTCGCGCCCGCCTTGATCGAAGTTGGGATCGAGCCGGTGGCGGCCCACCTATACGTGCTTTATTTCGGCATGATGTCGATGATCACCCCGCCGATTGCCATGGCAGCCTTTGCGGCGGCCTCAATCGCCCAAGCGCCGGCAATGGCCACCGGCTGGGCGGCAATGAAATTTGGCTGGTCGGCCTATGTGATCCCGGTTCTGTTCGTGTTCTCACCGACCCTGATCCTGATCGGTGCACCGTTTGACATCGCGGTGGCAATCCTGACAGCGGTGGCGGGCGTCTGGTTGATTTCCGCAGCCTTGGCCGGGTTCTTTTCCGGCAAACTCAGCCCCGGTATGCGGCTGCTGTTTGGCCTGTTCGGCCTGATGGCGCTGATCCCGGCGCAAGCTTTCCCCGGCGCCTATGTAACCGACCTGCTTGGGGTGCTGGGGGGGGCGGGTGTCATGGCGCTTGATGTGATCAAGCAAAAAGCTGCGCGCAGCACCCAAGGTGCGGCATGAGCGGCATCAATTCAGCCACCCGCATCATGGCTATCCTTGATGTGTTCACCGAGGACCGGCTGGAATGGACCCCCGAGGAACTGATGGCCGAACTCGGCTACAGCCGCCCGACCCTGTACCGCTGCCTGAAAACCCTCCGCGAGGCGGGGTTTCTGACCTCGCTTCCGAATGCCGGTTTCACCCTTGGCCCGCGCGTGGTGGAAATGGACTTCCTTATGCGCAAATCCGACCGGTTGGCGCTAAGCGGTCAGCCTTATCTGGACCAATTGGTGGCGGCCTACCCTTGTTCATCGCTGCTGGTGCGCTGGTACGGCGCAAAACTGTTATGCGTCGCGTCCGAATGTTCCACCCCTGATCCGGTTTCAAGCTATCCACGCGGCCGCCCGATGCCGCTGGCACGTGGCGCGATTTCGCGCGCGATCATGGCACATCTGCCGCGCCGCCAATTGCTGCCGTTGATTAGCGATAACCTGGCGGAACTTTCAAATATCGGTCTGGGCGAAGACATTGACGAAGTTATGACCTCGATGCGTCAGGTTCGCCGTCAAGGATATGCACTGGCACAGGGCGAAGTGACCCACGGGGTTTACGGTGTTGCCGCCCCGATTTTTGACGCCGGAGCAGCACCGATTGCCGCCATCTGCGTCACTATCAAAGCTCGCGATGTTGCCAAAGGCCAGTTGCGCGACATCTGTGCCGCCATCCGCGAAACCGGTATCAACCTGTCACGCGACCTTGGCGCCCTTGATCAACACGACGACTTGTCGCGCACTGAATCACCGCCGACATCCTCACCAAAACCCGGCATTCAAAGGATCACTCTGCAATGAAAAAGATCGACATTTTCAACCACATCTGGCCGATGCCGTTTTACGAAGCCCTGATTGGCCATATCGGCACCATGACCGATATCACCATGCGCTCCGGTGCCGTGCCGATGATGACCAATCTGGATCGCCGGTTTGAAGTGATGGATATGTTCGGCCCTGATTACATGCAGGTTCTGTCGCTGGCCTCGCCGCCGCTGGAACTGCTGGCAGGCCCGTCCAAAGCCATGGAGCTATCTAAAATCGGTTCCGACAGCATGGCCGAGCTTTGCCAGAAATACCCCGATCGTTTCCCCGGCTTCATCGGCACCGCACCCATAACCGACCCCGGTTGTGTCGAAGAATGCCGCCGCGCGATTGAGGATTTGGGCGCCGTGGGCATGCAGATTTTCACCAATGTTCAGGGCAAACCTTTGGACCTGCCGGAGTTTGAGCCGTTCTTTGAATATATGGCCAGCACCGGCAAACCGATCTGGATGCACCCGGCACGTGGTGCCAACTTTCCTGACTATGCCACTGAAGAAAAATCGGAATACGAAATCTGGTGGACGCTTGGCTGGCCCTATGAAACCTCGGCGGCAATGGCGCGCATGGTGTTTTCGCGCCTGTTTGACAAATATCCCGGCCTCAAGATCATCACCCACCACGCCGGCGGCATGATCCCGTTCTTTGAAGGCCGCGTCGGCCCCGGTTGGGACCAGATGGGCAAGCGCACATCCGGCGAGGATCTGTCGCTGGTCCGCAAGGCCCTGAAACGCCCGCATCTTGAATATTTCAAGGAATTTTACGCCGACACCGCCTCGTTCGGGTCGCGCAAAGCCATCGAACATGCGGTGGAGTTCTTTGGCGAAGACCGGGTGCTGTTTGCCTCGGACGCGCCGTTTGATCCCGAAGGCGGGCCGATGTATATCCGCGAAACCATGCGGGTTCTGGATGAAATGGATATGTCCGATGACCTGCGTCGCAAGATTTATCAGGACAATGCGGTCAACCTGCTTGGCCTAAAGCTGTGAGGCCTGAAATGTCAGTGGCACGGCACTACATAAACGGCACTTGGCTTGATGGCACAGCGCCGTTGCGCGACAGTGTGAACCCGGCGGACGGTTCGGTTTTGGGGCAGTTCCACCCCGGCAGCAAAGCGTTGATGGATCAGGCGGCTGCCAATGCACGCGAAACCTTTTTCACCTCAAACTGGGGCGCGTCGCCACGCCAACGTGCGGCCGCGCTTTATGAATTTGCTGACCGGCTTGAGGGTATCAAGGCCGACCTCATCAACCTGATCATTGCCGAAAACGGCAAAATCCGAGCCGAGGCGACGGGCGAAGTCATGGGGGCAATTTCCGAAACCCGCTATTACGCTGGCTTGGCGCGCGCCATTTTGGGTCGCACACAAGAAACCATGCCCGGCAACTTTTCCATCATGCACCGCGAACCGGCCGGTGTGGCCGCGATCATCGTGCCGTGGAACGCGCCCGTCACCCTGTTGATCCGATCCTTGACCCCCGCACTGGCCGCCGGTTGCACCTGCGTCATCAAACCCGCCGACCAGACGCCATTGATCCATGCGCGGATTATGCAATGTCTGGCCGATTGCCCGTCCCTGCCCGCTGGTGTGGTCAATTCTGTCAACGAAAACGGGTCCGAAGTTGGGCAGGCGATGGTTGCTTCGCCTGATATTGACGTCATCAGCTTCACGGGCTCCAGCCGCACCGGCAAGCTGATTATGGCCGGTGCCGCGCCCACCCTGAAACGGTTAAGCCTTGAATTGGGCGGCAAAGCCCCGGCTGTGATTTTCCCTGACGCCGATCTTGATCTGGCGGTGCGGGAACTTACGCATTCTGCGCTTACGATGGCCGGCCAAATCTGCGTCGCGGCGACACGGTTTCTGGTGCATAAATCCGTGCAAAAAGATTTCGAGGCGCGGATCACAGCCAGCTTCAAAGCCATAAAAACCGGCCCCGGCGCTGATCCGACCAGCCAGATGGGTTCGCTGATCGACCTGCCCAATCAGGCGCGTCTTATCGGCATTCTGGACCGCGCTGCAGACGAAGGCGAGATGGTTTTGCGTGGCCAACCGCTGGCCAGCGGTGCCTTCCTGACCCCAAGCCTGTTTCGCATTGACGATGTTCGATCCGATCTGGTGCAGGACGAATTGTTCGGTCCCATGGCCTCCATCGAAACCTTCGGGGACGAGGCCGAAGCGGTCGCCCGCGCCAATGCCACGGTTTACGGCTTGGCCGCCAGCGTGTTCACCCAAGACCTTAACCGCGCGATGCGGGTCAGTCGGGCGATCCGGGCGGGAACGGTTTGGCTCAACTCCCACCTCAGGCTGTTTGCCGAAGGCGAAACCGGTGGCTATGGCCAATCCGGCCTTGGGCGGTTGCACGGCGTCGAGGGGCTGAATGACTTCCTTGAAACCAAACATGTCTATCTGGAAGCGGGCCGGGTCTAACCAATGAGCATTGATTTTTCCAAAACCTATGACGTAGTGATTGCAGGCGGCGGGCCGGTGGGCCTTGGGCTGGCGATCGAACTTGGCCAGCGTGGGCAAACGGTGGCAGTGATTGAACGCAGCACCCAATTGCATTCTATCCCGCGCGGCCAGAACCTGACCCAACGCACCATGGAGCATTTCCATTTCTGGGGGGCCGAGGCCGAATTGCGCGCCGCCCGGTCGGTGCCCAAGGGCTACGCGATTGGCGGCATGACGTCTTACGAGACCCTGCTGTCCGGGTATCATTATGACTGGCTGCAACGCGATCTGGTGGCACCCTATTATTACTGCGAAAACGAACGCCTGCCGCAATATGCAACCGAAGGCGTCTTGCGGGCCCGTGCCGCTGAAATCGCCGGGATCGACATCGCTTATGGCTGGTCGGGGATCGAGGTTTCGCAAGACAGTGAACAGGCGTCTGTGCTGGCACGCCATACCGATGGGCAGGAAAAAACCCTGCGTGGTCAATATCTTGTCGGTTGTGACGGCAGTCGTTCAGCAATCGGCGCTGCGGCTGGTATTACCCATTCCAAATCAGACCATGACAAATTGATGGTGCTGCTGGTGTTCAAATCAACCGGCCTGCACAAGCTGTTAGAACGTTATCCCGGCAAGCAGTTTTACTGTGTTCTGCATCCTGAGCAAAAGGGATATTGGCTGTTCTTCGGTCGGGTCGATCTGGGCAGCACATGGTTTTTCCATGCGCCGGTGCCGCTTGGCACCACGCGCGACAACTTTGACTTCAAGGCGTTTCTGGAACGCGCTGTCGGGGCCGAAATCGACGTGGCGTTTGACCATATCGGGTTTTGGGATCTCAGGATTGCGCTTGCCGATACCTATCGCAAAGACCGGATTTTCGTCGCAGGTGACGCCGCCCACAGCCATCCGCCTTACGGTGGTTATGGCATCAATACCGGCTTTGAAGACGCGCGTAACCTTGGCTGGAAACTGGCGGCAACCCTTCAGGGATGGGGCGGGCCAGCCCTGCTTGACACCTACGGCGAGGAGCGCCGCCCGGTTTTCGCCTCGACCGCCGGTGATTTCATCGAGCGGTTCATTCGCGAGGATCACGCGTTTCTGGATCGTTACAACCCGCATCAAGACAAGGCCGAATTCACCCACGCATGGGACACCCGCAACGAAGGATCGACCGAGGTGATGGCGTTCGAGCCGAATTATGACGGTGCTTCGGCAGTTTTCGGACAAGCCGGCACCACCCCCAGCGCAAAGGGTCGCCACGACTTTGCAGCCCGTGGTGGCCACCATTTGGCACCAGCGGAAATGTCTGACGGCTCGGACGCTTATGTGGCTATGGGGGCTGGGTTTACCTTGTTTGCATTCGCAGAAAATCCCCGGGTGGCGGACGCATTTCAGGCCGCAGCCGACACCATAGGCGTGCCTCTGAACATTGTCAGGGATGCCGCAGCCCCTGCCCGCCTGCGTTATGGCAGTGATTTCGTTCTGGTGCGCCCGGATCAGTTTGTTGTCTGGGCGGGCAACGACGCCGCTGACCCAAACGAGATTTTGCGTCGCGCCACCGGGCGAACTATTGATGCTTGAGAACGTCCTGCTGATCGGCGTGGCGTTCGCGCTCGGCGGCATCCTGAAAGGCGCGACCGGGGCCGGAGCACCTTTGCTGGCGATCCCGATACTGGCGCTGCTTTACGATGTGCCAACGGCGATCACGCTGTTCGCCATCCCCAATCTGGTGCCAAATGTGTGGCAGGCATGGAAGTACCGCGCCGACAGCCTGCCAACCCGGTTCTGGCTGCAATTCGCCATTGCTGGCGGTGTCGGGGCGGCGATTGGAACTTATGGTCTGGCCAATATCAAATCCGATTACCTGTTGCTGGTTGTCGCCTTGGTGGTGGTCGCCTACATCATCTTTCGCACGTTGCGCCCCGGCTGGGTGTTGGCCTATCCCAAGGCCTTGGCGGCGGTTTTGCCAGTTGGATTGATCGCAGGCATATTGCAAGGCTCGGGCGGTATATCCGCCCCGGTGTCGATCACATTCCTCAATGCAATGAAGCTTAGCCGCGGCCAGTTCATCGCCACGATATCGGCGTTCTTTACCGGCATCGCCTTGGTACAGGTTCCATTGTTGGTGGTGTACGGCTTTATGACCGTTGATTTTTTCGCGCTGTCATGTGCCGCTTTGCTGGTGGTAATGGCCTTAATGCCGGTCGGCGCCTATCTGGTGCGCCACATCTCGGCCAAGGCGTTCGAGCGGATCATTCTGGTGCTGCTGGCGGCGTTAAGTGCGAAGATGATTTTGCAGGTGGTGTTGGGGTGATTTTGGGCTGCGGTGCTGTCAGACGAATGCGAA
>DJBQ01000190.1:4829-5969 GCA_002430125.1 Rhodobacterales bacterium UBA5972 | reverse complement strand
ATGCCGCATGAGTCTCAAAAGACCTGAACCTATACAAATGCTTGATATTAATGTGATTACTGGTCAGCATGTCGAACACGCCTTCTAGGTCTGTCAATTTCAGAAACTGTTTGTTTTCGATTAAGCGCTTTTTGATCCTACCGCCGTCGCTGATTGGGATAATCAACATCCTTGGGCGTGATAAACATTGGTTGTCGCTGATAATCGCCAAGCCGAGACGGCCGCAACTTAGGAGGACCAGTTAATGTGCAACTGCACCGCTACTGAAAAGATCGACGACACCCGAGTGCGTGTCACCCGTTTTGACTTTGCACCGGGGCAGGCCACAGGCTGGCATGTCCACGGGTTTGATTATGTCATTACAGCACTGACTGATTGCCATATGCGACTGGAATTGCCGGGTGGTGTCGTGACCCTAGTGACCGTACCGGCAGGCGAGTGTTATCGGCGCGACAAAGGGGTCGAGCACAATGTTATCAATGCAGGCAGTTTGCCGATGTCGTTTGTCGAGGTCGAACTGAAATAAAATCCGCCCGAATCTGGGCATTTCAGGTCGATCCGCAGCGTTTGCATCGGGATCGGTTGGCAGGAATCCGGCTGGTTTTGTGCCGACTGACAAGGCAAATTACGGGGCAGTGAACACTCGATTTAGGCTGCTCATTTCTTGTTGAAACGCAGCCGAAGTCCGCAACTTCCAGAAGTATTACGCATGCTATAACGCCACAATGTCTTGGATTTTGGGGCCATTTCGTCGACAATTCGCCTAAAATCCTGCGTTATTAGCATTTATCACTATCTTCAATGTGGGCACTTAAACGAAAGTTCGGGTCCGAAGATGTGTGCCGCGCGCAAGTTTTCACAAGATGATTATGGTGCCGTGACTGTGGATTGGGTAGTTATGGCCGCAGCGGTTATTGCAGTGGCATTGGGCGCGATTTCACAGATATCGGGTGGCGTGCTGGATGTGTCGGAAGGCTTGGTAGACACGATGGCCAGTGCCGGAGATGACGGCTCCTCGTACGCAGCCTCACATTTCTATGATGTCGGAATAAACGCATTTCCCGACGATCAGACCAAGGGATGGCGCGCAGCCCGCGAGGCAGTTGCTGATGCCGCACCGACTGGATACGACTATGACCC
>DJBQ01000190.1:698-4708 GCA_002430125.1 Rhodobacterales bacterium UBA5972 | reverse complement strand
GCAGAAGGTCATTTATCAACGCATTTAACGAAAACTGGGTCGACACCCACTAAGCGGGGCTTGATCAGGCCGAAACGCCAAGCAATCGCAGGGCATTTTCCTTTAACACCAGCGGTCGAACCTCGTCTTTGATGTCGATTTTCTCGAAATCCGCCAACCAGCGTTCCGGCGCGATCATTGGCCAGTCTGACCCGAACAGCATTTTCTTTCTGAGGATCGAATTGATGTATCGCACAAGGATCGGCGGAAAGTATTTCGGCGACCAACCGGACAGGTCGATATAGACGTTTGGCTTGTGTTGCGCGACCGCCAGCGCCTCTTCCTGCCAGGGAAAGCTGGGATGTGCCAAAACGATGGGCATGTCCGGGAAATCAACCGCAACGTCGTCAATATACATCGGGTTGGAATATTTCAGCCGCATACCATTGCCGCCACGCATGCCTGATCCAACGCCGGTTTGACCGGTGTGAAACAACGCAATCGCGCCTTCTTCGGCCAAGGCTTCGTAAAGGCCATATGCCATGCGGTCATTGGGGTAAAACCCCTGAAAGGTCGGGTGAAATTTAAAACCCTTGATACCAAAATCGCGGATCAGGCGTTTGGCCTCGCGGATACCAAGCTTGCCTTTATGCGGGTCAATTGAGGCAAACGGGATCAGCACATCGTCGTTTTCTGCGGCCAGTTCGGCAACTTCCTCGTTCTTATAGCGCCGATAACCGGTTTCGCGTTCCGCATCGACCGGAAAGATCACGGCTGCGATATTCTGCGCCCGGTAATGCGCCGCGGTTTCAGGAATGGTCGGCGGATGCTGCCAGGGCGCGCCGAAATAGCTGGCCATCGTGGTTTGCAGATCGTCATAGCCGTCATCAGTATGGCATCCGCAGGGTTCTTCGGCATGCGTGTGAAAATCAATCGCGCGGATATTAGAGAAATCAACCAATTGGATGTCCTTGGGCTTTGATCACAGCAGGATCAATATCATTATAAAGCCGGTCCACAAGGCCAGCGCGGCGGGTAAGGACCTGACGGGTATTTAGATTACCCTTGGTGGTCATTTCGTGATGCTGCAACGAAGGCGGTTCGCCCAGAACCAACGCCCGTATGATGCGCGTGGATGAACCTGTCGCCGTTGCTGCCATACCGGCCAGACGCGGTCCTATATAGGCTGTCAGGTCCGGCCCGGTCAGCACACCATCGCCCGCGTCAGGCGCAATACCCAGTGCCGCCATACCGTCAGCATTCGGGAAAACCAGAATGCCGATTTCAGTTCGGCCATGCCCGGTTACCACAACATCCTGAACCAGCCCGCCAAGGGCGGTCATTGCCTGGGCCCGCAACTTGGCGGTTTGCACCCATGTTCCAGTCATCAGCTTGAAATCTTCCGACATCCGCCCGTCAAAAACCAATCCGGCGTTGGGATCGCCCGGTATGCGGAACTTGACTGCGTCGCCGGTGATCAAAAAGCCTTCGGGATCAAACGCCTCGGCGGTTTTGACCGGATCGTCATAATATTCGGCCATGTTGTTCGGGCCTTTGACGCGCAGTTCAAACCGCTCGTCGGCATCCGGCAACAGTTTCACGATCACACCCGGCACCGGCACGCCGATCACTCCGGTTTCGCCAATTGGTTCATGCACGACCAAGGTGGCCGGGGCGGTTTCAGTCATCCCCCAGCTTGATGTCATCAGCGGCTTGCGGCCAGTTTCGGCCAAGGCCAGACCTTCAAGTCTGGCCCAAACCTCAACGGGCAAGGCCGCACCTGCGTAAAAGATCAGGTCAAGATCAGCGAAAAAACGGCGACGCAGGGCCGTGTCTTTTTCAAGCGCATCGGCGGTTAACGACCAGCCGATTGGCACGTTAAAACCAAGCGTCCCGACGTGATCCTGCATGTTGCGCAGGGTCTTGGGAAACAGGTCCTTGCTGGGTTTACCGTCATCGATATAAAGACTGCCACCATTGGCCAGCATCATGTTGAAATTATGCGAGCCGCCAAAAACATGGTTCCACGGCAGCCAATCCAGAATTTTTGGCGGTCGAGTGGTCAGCATCGGCAGCACGACGCGCAGTTGTTCCTGATTGATACACATCATGTGCTGCGTGGTGACCACTCCCTTAGGGTTCGAAGTCGAGCCCGAGGTGAACAGAATCTTGCCGACAGTTTCCGGCCCAACCAGCGCACGAGCCGCATCAACCGCTGCCGCGCCACTGGATTTCAGCAGGTCGGTAAATGCCAGAACCAGCACAGGTCCGCCGGTGGTCGAGCTTGCTACAATCTTGATGCCGCGCAATTCATCAAGCGCCAGCGCCGCGCTATATTGGGCCGCGTCAGACACATAGACCATGGCCGGTTTGGTTTTGTTCAGGACATAAATCAGCCGGTCATGTGCGCCGGGGATCAGGGAATATTGTTCCGCCACCGGAATGGCGATGACACCGATATATTGCGCGGCAAGGCACAGCAAACCGTGATCAACCGAATTGCCCGACAGGATCATCAACCGGTCACCGGGCTTCAGGCCTTGATCCAGCAAACCTGCGGCCAAAGCGCGGACGGTTTCAAGCGATGCACCAAAGCTTTCTTCGCGCCAGCCGTCACCGGACCGTTCCGCCAGAAACACCCGATCCGGGGTGGCTTTGGCCCATTTATGCAACCAGACGCCGGTATTTGCCACTGCTTCGGGCAGATCATACCCGGATGTCATCAGCAACGCGCCATCAGGCCGGCGTTCAAGGCGGGCTTTGTGGGCCGCAAATTTTGAGGAATCGGTCATAAAAAGGCCTGCGCAGATAGGATTGTTAACCCGTATAACAATATACCTCAGACCTGCACAGACTCTATAGCAAATTGCGATTGACCCGTCGCAAAACAAATCAAAAGAGGCGGAGGTTTCCCCCCCCGCCCCTTCAGGTTGTAGCAAGCATAAACTGGTTACGAAATAAGCTTGGCTTCGTTGCTTCTGAGTGACCGGCGGGCCGAGACATACTGCTCGCGACCGTGGGTTTCCTTAAGCTCAGGGAAGATTTCGAAGATCTCGTTACGCTGGGCGTTACCGATGCCTTTCAGCGAGTAATCCCCCGGCTGGAAGCTTTCAGTCCAAGTTCCGTCCCCCAAAACAACCTCGTGATTGTCAAACAGGATATGAACATAGCTGATGCCGACCATATCGACCTGCTGGATGCCAGCGTGGTTGACCAGGTGCTTTGCAGCCACCAGAACTTCACGTTCGTCAAACAACAGGCTGGTCTGGTCATTGGCAACCAGCATCCGGTGGTTGGGCGTTACCATCATGTCACGTTCCGGCAAACCGTTACCAAGTGCACCCTTGCGGATAAGTACGGGCCGCAGATGCGGATTGGCCATCAGCACACGCCCGCCAATCGGCTTGGTGCCGATCCAGCGGATTTCCTGCAAGCCGTTGTCGCGGATGACCACGCGGTCGCCGACATTCAGGCTTTCGATCGGGCATTCGCCTTTGGCTGTGGTGATCAGGGTGCCGGGCGTAAAGCACGGAACGATCTTTTCGATATCTTCGAACACTATGGCGCCGCCGCCGACCAGATGGACGATGCCGTCTTCCTGATCTGCGCTGGTATATTCGATGTGGTCAACAATGGCAGGATCAACCGCCAGCGTATCAAAGTCATCGCCACCACTGCCGCCGTCGATAAAGTCGCCTTCACCGCCATAGATAAAGTCGCGGTCGTCGCCACCGTCAACGATGTCATTACCGTCATCGCCGCTGATCGTGTCGTTGCCGGTGCCACCCGCGATAATGTCGTCGCCGCCATTGCCGTGCAGGATGTCGTTGCCGTCACCGCCGTCGATTACGTCATTGCCACCCTCTGACGCGCCATTGACCACCGTCAGAGATACACCGTCGATTGCGACGCCCTGATTGTTTGCGGCGCCAAAGCCCTGGAACTCCAACCGGTTGAAGATAAGATCGACAATCTGGACGATCCGGAGAAGAAGGCACCCCGCGAACCGCGCAAGCCACGGGCGCTGCCCG
>DJBQ01000190.1:0-581 GCA_002430125.1 Rhodobacterales bacterium UBA5972 | reverse complement strand
CTGCCCGAAGGGGCGTGCCGGCGTCGTTCAGGCCAGGGCCCCCGCGCACCTTCTGGAGGGCAGTTGGCCCACCGAAGCGATGCTGGCGCATATCGCCGTGGCCAAACACTCCGAACATATGCCGCTGAACCGGCAGGCGCGGGTCATGGCCCGTCACGGCTTCCCGGTCGACCGGTCCGTTCTTGCCGACTGGATGGGCCGGGTGGGCGCGCATATCGCGCCGGTCGTCGACCGGATGGCCGTCTTGCTGAAATCCGGGACTTCCCGGCTTTACGTGGACGAAACCACCGCGCCGGTGCTTCACGCGCGGCGCGGAAAGACCAGGACCGGCTATCTTTGGGCAGTCTTGCGCGATGATCGGGGCTGGGGCGGACCATTGCCGCCGGGGGTCGTGTTCCATTACCGACCGGGGCGAAGTGGCGAGCATGCCGAAGAGATCCTGTCGGGGTTTGAGGGCACCATCCAGGTCCCCTCTCATGGTTTGCAAGCAAACCACTGCGGGCAATGGATGCCTATAGCGGCCATGTCGACATGGACTCGAATCTGGTCGAAAACGCGATCCGCAGCCCGGCCATGAACCG
>DJBQ01000132.1:3457-15661 GCA_002430125.1 Rhodobacterales bacterium UBA5972 | reverse complement strand
TCATTGAGTTGCGGCGGGCCAAGGGCAACCAGTGAATTTCCGGTCTCAATGACGCGAAGCTTGCCTTTGTTTTTGAAGGCGGCAACCAAAGCATCGCGTCCAGAGTGATCCAACCCGTCAGACAGCCAGATCGTGTCAAAGGATTGGTTCTGGCGGTTTACCCAGTCGGTATAGGGCGTGTAATCCGGCTCCCACGGGGCGGGCTCGAAGCCTTCGAGTTCGCCAATCCAATCGGCGGCGTTCCGAAATTCAGGTGCATCGGCGGCAACCAACGGCGCGGTCAGTTGGATCACGACGGTCGGGCGGCCAAGCCTGCCAGCCTCGGCCAGCAGATCGGCGGTTTTGGCTTGACGGCGCGCCCAATCGGCGGCGGTTGCCCAGCTGGCATCGTTGACGATCATCACCGGACCAGTCGCCAGTTGCGTCTGCGTGGGGTTCAAAACCGGCCCGGCAAAGCCAACGATCAGCAGGCCCAGCGCTAGAATTCTGAGGAGCAGCAGCCACCACGGGGTTTTGTCGGGTGTGGTTTCGGGGTCTTTCAGGCCGATCAGCAGAACCACGGCTGGAAACAACCGCCTTATCGGTGCAGGCGGCACGGCACGCAACAGCCACCACAATAGCGGCAGCGCCAGCAGGCCCAGCAATAACCACGGTGCCAAAAATCCGATTGCGCCAAAACCTGCCATTCGTCAGCGCACCTTTTCCAAAGCCGCATAAAGCCACATCAGGGCCGATTGTGCCGGATCGCCGCTGTGTTGGCACAGATATTGCCAGCCAAGCCGCGCGCAAAGGTCTTGCGCCATGGCTTTGCGGCTGGCCAGCCGTTCCAGATAGGCGGCCTTTAGGCCACGCGCCCGCAGGGTTTCAAACCGCAAAGCACCGGTCATGCTCTGAAATTCGGTGCGCCCGTCAAACGGAAAGGTTTCTTCAACCGGGTCAAGGATTTGCACCAACGCGCCGGTGACATTCCGGTCGGCGGCTTTTGCGATTGTGGCGCTGATCGCATCCCAGTCCCCAAGGAAATCTGACAGGAAAACCGCGCGACTACCTTTGGGGAAAACCTGCGGCGAGGGCAGACCGTAATCCTGATCCGGCTGACGTGCTGCCAGTTGCGCGGTCATCCGGTCGATTTGACTGTCGCCGGTTTTTGGCGGATCAGCGTCTTCGATCAAACCAACCCGTTCGCCTGCGCGCACCAGCAAAATCGCACTGGCCAGCCCGAGTACCGCGGCGCGCTCGCCTTTGGAAGGGCGCGATTTGTCGCCGGAAAATGACATCGATAACCCGTCGTCAATCCAGAACAACACCGATTGCGCCGCCTGCCATTCCATCTGGCGGATGAATTGCGCATCGGTGCGCCCGGAACGTCGCCAATCGATACTGCGCCACGCATCCCCCGGTTGGGCGGCGCGGAATTGCCAGAATTCTTCGCCCATACCAACCTGACGGCGACCATGCGTCCCCATCACCACCGAGGCCGCCAAATGATGGGCTTCGGCCAGCAGCGGCGGCAACAGTGCCGCCTGTTCGCGGGCTTTGTGGTGCAACATATGGTTGGCGGTATCGCTCAAGCGGTGGCCTCGATCCTTGTTGTTGTGGCCACCATTTCGTCAATCACCGCCTCAAGCGACACGCCTTGGGCGCGGGCCGCAAAGCCAAGCGCCATGCGGTGAATAAGCACCGGACGGGCCAAAGCGGCCACATCTTCAGCCGAGGGCGCAAGCCTAC
The DNA here is from genome assembly GCA_002430125.1 of Rhodobacterales bacterium UBA5972. Taxonomy (GTDB): domain Bacteria; phylum Pseudomonadota; class Alphaproteobacteria; order Rhodobacterales; family Rhodobacteraceae; genus UBA5972. The sequence goes on along the minus strand of DJBQ01000132.1, from coordinate 13,933 downwards.
CGTCAAGCAAGGCGCGGGCGCGAATCGCAAGCATCAACGCCTGTGCCGCGCGTGGCCCCGGCCCCCAACTGACATAATCGCGCACATGTTTCGGCGCATCGGGCTCGTCAGGTCGTCCGGAGCGCACCAGATCAAGGATCAGGTCCAGCACGGTTTCACCCACCGGCATCCGACGCACCAGCGATTGTGCAGCAATCAGATCATCCGCCGTAAACACAGGTTCGGCAACCGCCTCATCCGCGCCGGTTGTTGACAGCAGGATTTCGCGTTCGGTCGCGCGATCAGGGTAATCAACGTTGATCTGTAACAAAAACCGGTCAAGCTGGGCCTCGGGCAAAGGATAGGTGCCTTCCTGCTCGATCGGGTTTTGCGTGGCCAGCACGTGAAACGGCACTGCCATTGGATGTTCCTCGCCGGCAATCGTAACTTCGCGTTCCTGCATGGCCTGCAACAATGCCGACTGGGTGCGCGGGCTGGCACGGTTAATCTCGTCTGCCATCAGCAGCTGGCAAAACACCGGACCCTTGATGAACCGAAACGCCCGGCTTCCATCAGCGGCTGATTCCAGTACTTCGGACCCCAGAATATCGCCGGGCATCAGATCAGGGGTGAACTGAATGCGATTGGTGCTGAGGCCCATCACGGTGCCCAGCGTCTGCACAAGCCGGGTTTTGGCAAGACCCGGCACCCCGACCAGCAATGCGTGCCCGCCTGACAGCAACGCCGTCAGCGCCAGATCAACCACCACCGGCTGGCCAATGATCCGCTTGCCGATACTGGTGCGGGCTGCCGTCAGTTTATCGCCCAACGCCGAAATATCGCTGATCAGGTTTTCGGTCGGAACTGCCATGACAAATCTCTCCCTTGGGATTAAGGTCTGTTAAACAGGCTGGGCCTGTCTGTTGCCGCATTAAACCGAAAGCACCCGACTTAAACAAATGCCAAATCAAACTGACGCACAAAAGATTGTGAAGCCAAACGCCGATAGCTTGGCCACTGCAGCCAAAAATGCCGGCAAAAAGGGGCCACCGCCGGTACATTTGTGGAACCCGGATTTCTGCGGTGATCTGGATATGCGGATCGCACGCGATGGTACGTGGTTTTACCTTGGCACGCCGATCGGGCGCAAACCCATGGTCAAACTGTTTTCCTCGATCATTCGGCGGGATGGTGACGACTACTTTCTGGTAACCCCGGTCGAAAAGGTCGGCATCAAGGTTGATGACGCACCGTTTGTTGCCGTAGATTTTGAGGCCGCCGGGATGGGTCAGGAACAGGTTCTGACATTCACAACCAATGTTGACGATATCGCCGTGGCGGGGCCCGACAATCCGATTCGCATTGAACGCGATCCTGCAACTGGCGAACCCTCGCCTTATGTTCTGATCCGCCGCAATCTTGAGGCGCTGATCGACCGCAAAAGCTTTTACCGTTTGATTGATCTTGGCGCGCATCATCAACTGGATGGTCAGCAATGGTTTGGCCTGTGGTCTGGTGGCAGCTTTTTCCCGGTCATCCCGTCAAATGAACTGGAAGGATAGAGCATGAAAACCGCATTGATCGTCGGCGCTGGGTCTGGCAATTCAGCGTCACTGGCGCGGCTGTTGACCCGTGAAGGGTATGCCGTGCATCTGGCGGCGCGCGATACGGCAAAGCTGGCGTCAATTGCACAGGAAACCGGGGCGGTAGCGCATAATTGCGACGCGAAAGATCCGGCGTCGGTCAAGGCGCTGTTCGCCGGGCTGGCTGGCAGGCTTGATGTGGTCGTGTGCAATCCTTCGGCACGGGTGCGCGGCCCGATTACCACGATTGATCCCGAAGAAGTCCGCCGCGCACTTGAAGTCACCGCCTTTGGGTCATTTCTGGTCGGCCAACAGGCCGCCGGGCGGATGCTGGCACAGGAACCGGTTGGCGGTATTCGTGGCACCATCCTGATGACCGGCGCCTCGGCCGGGGTGAAAGGATTTCCGCAATCAGCAGCCTTTGCCATGGGCAAATTTGCCCAGCGTGGGCTGGCGCAATCAATGTCGCGCGAATTGCATCCGCAGGGCGTGCATGTGGCGTGGATAAACATTGACGGCGGCATCCGCAATCCGGGCCGCGACGAACCGGCAGATCGGCCGAATTCATTGCTTGATCCCGACGCCGTTGCCGCCACCTATCTGAGCCTGATCAACCAGCATCCAAGCGCCTGGAGCGAAGAAATCGCGATCCGCCCGTGGGTCGAGAAATTCTGAATGCCGCACTTTGCTGCAAATCTGACGATGCTGTTCGCCGAATTGCCGCTGCTTGAGCGGTTTGCGGCAGCCCAACACGCTGGTTTCGATGCGGTCGAGGTTTTGTTTCCGTATGATCACGACCCCAAGGAACTGCGCGCCGCCCTTGACGATTGCGGTCTGCCATTGATCCTGTTTAACACGCCTCCCGGGGACTGGCAAAACGGCGAGCGCGGATTTGCGGCTGTGCCGGGGGCCGAGGGCCGGTTTAACGAAGGATTGGCGCTGGCGCTTGAATATGCAGAAATCCTGAGGCCCGCCTTTATCCATGTAATGAGCGGAAATGCAGCTGGACCCAAGGCTTTGGATACGTTGCTGGGTAATCTTCACCGTGCGGTTCAACACTCCCCACGGCAAGGGTTTCTGATCGAGCCGCTTAATCCTTACGATATGCCGGGTTATTTCCTCAATGATTTTGCCACCGCCAGCCACGTTATCGCCGATATCAACGCCGCCAATCTTGGCCTGCAATTTGACGCTTACCACGCGCACCGCATAACAGGTGATCTGCTTGGCACTTGGAACGCTTTCGGCCATCAGGTGCAGCATATCCAGATCGCCGACCATCCCGGCCGGCACGAACCGGGCAGCGGTGAAATCCCGTTTGCCGCGTTTTTTGAGCATTTGAAATCGAGTGCCTATACCGGCTGGATCAGTGCTGAATATCATCCGGCGAATACGACGGTTTCAAGTCTTGGCTGGTTGAAACCTTAAACCGGTCCTATTTCCAAATATCCCCGACGAAGGTTCAGCGGTTGCGGCCTTGCGTTAGGGTGTTGCACTGCCGATCCGGGCCGCGTCCGCGCAGGTTTCGGCTGATTTTTCCATCTCGAGTGTCGTATGTAAAATGGCGAACCGAATGGCCAATTGCTGGCGCAGCGCCGCCTTAATGGTCGAAACATCGTCCCAGCACCCCTCGGCGACCACAACATGCGCCTCAAGCGAGGCGCGATGTTTGCTCATCTGCCAGACATGCAGATGATGAACCTCCTGCACATCGGGGACTTGTTCCATGACCTCAATCACCGCGTCAATATCCAGTTGCGGCGGACTGCCCAGCATCAGAATGCGGATAACCGGAGCGATTTCGCTGAACGCCATCCACAAGATATAACCCGCAATGCCAAGGGTCACCAAAGGGTCAACCAGCCGCGCATCCCACAACAGAACCGCGCCCCCGGCAACGATAACAGCGACCGAGCCCAGTGCATCAGCAATATTGTGCAAAAACGCAGCCCGGATGTTCACGCTGTCCTTGGACATGCTAAAAGTCAGGGCCGCTGTTCCAAGGTCGATCACCAAGGCAATGCCTGCCACGACAACCATGATCCAGCCATCCACTTCCGGTGGATTAATCAGGCGCATCACCGCCTCGGCCACCAGATAAAAGCCGATCACGATCAGCGTGGTGTAATTGATCACCGCTGCGACCACTTCGGCCCGCGCATAGCCGAACGTCATGTCGGCATCAGTCGGGCGCCGGGAAATCCGGCGCGCCAGCAGCGCAATCAAAAGCGATCCGGCATCCGCGAAATTGTGGATAGCATCCGCGATCAGCGCGATCGACCCCGACAAAACACCGCCGATGATTTGCGCCACGGTCAGCGCAAGATTGATCGCGATCGCCCATGTCAGCTTGCGGTCGCCGTGTGCATGGTGGCGGTGATTATGCCCCATGGTTGGTCACTTAATGCGCCTCAGCCCAGTTTGCCCCTTGCCCAGCATCAACCTCCATTGGCACATCAAGATGTACGGCGGGCATTGCAGCACCTTCCATCACGCGTTTCACCACGGCTATCGTTTCATCGACATGGTCTTTTGGCACTTCAAACAGCAACTCGTCATGCACCTGCAACAGCATCCGCGCTGGTAAATGCGCAATCGCTTTGGGCATACGGATCATCGCGCGGCGGATCACGTCGGCAGCGGTGCCTTGAATCGGTGCGTTGATCGCGGCCCGGCGGGAAAACCCGGCATGCGGACCACGGGCGTTGATCTCAGGCGTGTGGATTTTCCGCCCGAACAGGGTTTGCACATATCCGTGTTCCTTGGCGAATTCGACCGTCTTGTCCATATAGGCCCTGATGCCGGGGAAGCGTTCGAAATAGGTGTCGATAAACGCCTGCGCCTCGGCCCGTGGAATGCGAAGATTGCGCGCAAGGCCAAAGCCGGAAATGCCGTAAATCACCCCGAAATTGATCGCCTTGGCTTTGCGGCGGATATCCGGTGTCATCTGATCCAGCGGCACGCCGAACATCTGGCTGGCGGTCAGGGCGTGAATGTCGATACCGTCACGAAACGCCTGCTTCAGTTCCGGGATATCGGCGATATGTGCCAAGATGCGCAGTTCGATCTGGCTGTAATCAAGGCTCAGCAAGACATTGCCCTCATCGGCCACAAACGCCTCGCGGATGCGGCGGCCCTCTTCAGTGCGCACCGGAATGTTTTGCAAGTTCGGATCGGTCGAGGCCAAACGCCCGGTAGAGGCCCCCGAGATCACATAAGACGTATGCACCCGCCCGGTATCAGGGTGAATATGGTCTTGCAACGCATCGGTATAGGTTGATTTCAACTTGGCCATCTGCCGCCAGTCAAGCACCCGCGCGGGCAGTTCATGGCCCTCGGCCGCCAGATCCTCCAACACATCGGCCCCGGTCGCATAGGCGTCGGTTTTGCCCTTTTTGCCGCCAGGCAATGCCATCCGGTCAAACAGGATCTCGCCCAACTGCTTGGGTGAGCCGACGTTGAAAGGCCCGCCCGCAAGCTGGTGAATCTCGTCCTCAAGTCCGGCCATCTTCTGCGCGAAATTATTTGACATCCGGCTAAGGTGATCACGATCGACCTTGATGCCGTGCATTTCCATTTCCGCCAGCACCGCCACCAGAGGCCGTTCCAGCGTTTCATAAACCGTGGTGACTTGCGCGACATGCAATTGCGGTTTGAATTTCTGCCACAGGCGCAAAGTGATATCTGCATCCTCGGCGGCATATTTCACCGCGTCCTCCAAAGGCACCCGGTCAAAGGTGATCGCGGATTTGCCCGCACCCAGCAGTGTCTTGATCGAAATCGGCTTATGGGAAAGATAGCGTTCGCTCAGGAAATCCATGCCGTGATTGTGCAAGCCACCATGCATCGCATAAGACATCAGCATCGTGTCATCAATCGGCGCCACATTCACACCGTTGCGCGCGAACATCTTGGCATCGTATTTCATGTTCTGGCCAATTTTCAGAACGGATGCGTCCTCCAGAACCGGCCCCAACAGATCAAGCACAACCTTGATTGGTAACTGCCCGGGCAGAATGTCTGACCCGCCAAACAGATCGCCATCGCCATCCTTGTGGATCAGTGGGATATAACAGGCCTCGCCGGGTTCGACCGACAGGCAAATGCCGACCAGATCGGCGCGCATTTCGTCAAGTCCAGTGGTTTCCGTGTCAACTGCAACCCAGCCCCGTTCACGGATACGGGCGATCCATTTTTCAAGGGCTGCAACATCGCGCACGCATTCATATTTCGAGGCGTCAATGGGAACCTGTGCGAGCGCAGCCGCACCGCTTTCACCGGGGCTCGATGCCCCGTTGGAAGCGACCTCGGCAATCGCCGGGGGTGCGACACCCATCTTGGCGGCGATACGGATGGATAGGGTGCGGAACTCCATTTCCGCCAGAAAGGCCAGCAAGTCTTCTGCCACAGGTGGCTGGAATTCCAGTTCTTCCAGCGTCATGGTCAGCGGCGTATCAGTTTTCAACGTCACCAATTCGCGGCTGGTTCTGATCTGATCGGCAAAGCCCAACAGGGTTTCACGGCGTTTGGGCTGTTTGATCTCGCCAGCGCGGGCCAGCAGCGTGTCCAGATCGCCATATTCCTGAATAAGCAAAGCCGCAGTTTTCACCCCGATTCCCGGCGCACCCGGAATGTTATCGACCGAATCCCCTGACAGAGATTGCACGTCAATTACCCGATCCGGACGGACGCCAAATTTCTCTTCAACCTCCGCAATCCCAATTCGCTTGTTCTTCATCGGGTCCAGCATTTCGATGCCGTTCCCGATCAATTGCATCATGTCCTTGTCCGAACTGATGATCGTCACCCGCCCGCCTGCATCGCGACCTTGATAGGCGAGCGTCGCAATAATATCGTCGGCCTCAAACCCCTCAAGTTCAATCTGCGGCAAGTTGAACGCCTTGGTCGCCGCGCGGATTAAAGGAAATTGCGGCACCAGATCTTCGGGCGCAGGCGGACGCTGGGCTTTGTAGGCCGGAAAGATATCGCTGCGGAAGGTTTTGCCTTTGGCGTCAAACACCACGGCCACATGGGTCGGCGCATCAGCACCTTTCTGGTCTTCAACAAACTTGTGTAGCATGTTGCAAAACCCGGCCACCGCCCCGACCGGCAGCCCGTCTGACTTGCGCGTCAGTGGCGGCAGCGCGTGAAAGGCGCGAAAGATATAGCCCGATCCATCGATCAGGTGCAAATGGTGACCTTTGCCAAAACTCATCCGGTGTCCTTTGCTATGCGTTCCGTGGGTTTTAGCACGCGCATCCTAGGGCGCAAACCACCATAACGAAGTTCGCACCGAAAGAGTTGTCGGCGCCCAAACCCCCATAGGCCGTCCGGCGGCGCGCAGGGTTTGGGAAATCCAGTCGTTGCAGGTATGGATGATGTTGAAATCACTCTTAGCCTCGTATAACGACATCAGTGTCGGAATATGCACCAAAGCCCGGTAAAATTCACGCGCGCCCCACCCCGCAAACAACCATCCGGCCCGTGGATTATCGACCGCCACACCGTCTTTGTTGGCAAATGCGAAACAGCTGCAGATTTCCGGGGTTAATGGCAGCAACAGATCGTAATGGATTGGCCCGGCGATCAGACCGATTTCAATGGCGGCATCTTCGGGCAGAAGTTGCGCACGCGGTCCAGGCACCAGCGCGCCGATCAGGGTTACCGAAAACAGAAAGACGGTGACGCCCAGAACAGCGCAAAAAAGTTCGCTTCATACGCCGCCGCAACTCGGCAGCCTAATGCCCGCCTTTGGCACCTTCGGCCAGAACGTACCGCTTGTCACAATAGGCGCATTCAACCCAGCCTTTATCGGCGGGAATGGTCAACCAAACGCGGGGATGTCCACCTGCCCCGCCGTCACAGGCCACGCGGGTTGTGGTCACGGTTTCGGTTTCTGGGGCTTCTATGGTCATCACATGCTCCGTGAAATCTGAGGGGGCGAATTGACCCCGGACTGCACCCTATGATAGCCAACGTGCGTGCCTGATCGCAAGTACCTGATCCGCGCATAGGAACCAATATGACTGAATATGCCATCAAGATCGCGGGTTTGAAGAAAACCTATGCTGCAAGTCGTTCCTCGGGGCCGAAAGAGGCCCTGAAGGGTATTGATCTGCGGATTCCGAAAGGGTCGATTTTCGGGCTGTTGGGGCCAAATGGGGCAGGCAAATCGACGCTGATCAACATTCTTGCGGGGCTGGTTCTGAAAACCTCGGGCAAGGTTGAAATCTGGGGCTTTGATCAGGATACCAATCCGCGCCAGTCGCGGGCGGCAATCGGCGTGGTGCCGCAGGAACTGAACCTTGATGCGTTCCTGACGCCGCGAGAATCGCTGAACCTGCAGGCGGGTCTGTACGGCGTACCGAAATCGCAGCGGCGGACTGACGAAATTCTGGCGGCTATTGGCCTTGCCGACAAGGCCGAGGCTTATGCGCGGTCCTTGTCAGGCGGTATGCGGCGGCGGTTGCTGTTGGGCAAAGCGCTGGTTCACAGCCCACAGGTTCTGGTGCTGGACGAACCCACCGCCGGGGTGGATATCGAGCTGCGGCGTATGTTGTGGGCTTACGTTCGGGAATTGAACGCCAGTGGTGTGACGATCATCCTGACCACGCATTATCTGGAAGAGGCCGAGGCGATGTGCGACGAAATTGCCATCATCAACCACGGTGAAATCGCGGTTCAGGACAGTACCAAGAATCTTGTGGCATCGATGGACGCAAAGACGCTGGTGATCACGGCGGCAACTGCCACGCGCACTGACATTCATCTGCCCAAGGGTGTGACCATGGAAACCAGACACGATAACGAACTGGCTTTCACCTATTCCCGCTCTGCCGTCAGGGTCGAGGACATTCTGGCAAGCGTATCGGCAGCGGGCATTGCTATCCGTGATATTGCCAGCGAAGACCCCGATCTTGAAGATGTGTTTGTGGCTTTGACCTCGACCCGGCAGGCTTGATCGGGCGCGGGTTGTTAGGGTTTGTCGCTAGGTGGTCGAGCCAGAGTAGATGCGACAAGCGCAATCCTCCCGCCACACTTGACTCATGAAACTGCAAAACATGGAACCAGTCATTTCGGTTCACAAAGCGGACATCTGACGAAAACACTCAGGTGACTGTTAGGAGCCAGTAGTAACGGATGCTGCGTTGTGGACAAACTGAAGAAAGGGCGGAAGGACTAAGCCGCTCTCGCGGCAATGGCGCTTGTTGCTGCGGTTGCGTGCTGATCTGAACCTTTGATTTTGTGAATGGGCGATCTTGTTGGACGATTGGGTCTTTCTCAATCCACAAACAGGAGGTTCCCATGAAGGAAGAGAAGACAACAGCGCTGCGCCAGCGGATGATTGAAGATATGCGTATCCGCGCAATTGGTGAGACGACCCAGAAGGGTCACATCCGTGCGGTCAAACATTTTGCGACATTTCTTGGTCGCTCGCCGGATACGGCGACACCGGACGAACTCAGGGCTTATCAACTTCACATGACGGACACCGAGGTGACCAAGTCGACCTTCAATACCCGGATTGTTTCGCTGCGGTTGTTTTTCGGTGTGACTTGCGGGCGCGAAGAGATGAAGCGATACATGCAGTTCCGACGTAAACCGAGGAGGCTGCCCGTTGTTTTGGGCGTCGAGGAAGTTGGTGATCTGCTGGCGGCGGTGCCTGGACCTGGTCTCAGATATCGTGCGGCACTCGGTATCTCCTATGGCGCAGGATTACGGGCGTCAGAAGTCTGCCATCTCAAAGTAGTAGACATCGTGCCAAAGGCGCATCTTCGACACGACGACAGTGGCCGGATGCTGATCCATGTAGATGAGGGTAAGAATGGTAAAGATCGCAAGGCCATGCTGTCGCCGGGGCTGCTTGACCTGCTGCGTGAGTCCTGACTTGAGGCACGTCCTGAGGGGTGGCTGTTTCCCGGCAAACCAAAGATCAACCCGTTGTCCCCGCGTCAATTGAACCGCGCCTTCACATCCGCCAAACATATGGCTGGGATCAACAAACCCGCAACGCTGCATACTCTGCGGCACAGTTTCGCGACCCACCTTCTGGAGACTGGAACGGATGTACGTGTAATCCAGGTTTTGCTAGGACATTCAAAACTGAGCACGACGGCCCGCTACACCCGCGTTGCCACCAAAACGATCCGCAATACGGTCAGCCCGTTCGAGGGGCTCAAGCAATTGCAAGATCGCACGCTACGACGGGGGCTCGAGTAGCACCCGAGGTTGGAGACCCGGCACAAGCTAGAGATCGCTGACATTTTCCGCTCCCATGGCCCCACGTGGCGGCATGTAGCGAATGCGATCATCAACTCCTGCAAAAACCGGCACTGTCCCAAATGTCAGGGGCCTGCCGCGCGCGACTGGATGGCCGCACGCGCCGACGATCTGCTGCCAGTGGAATACTTCCACGTCGTCTTCACCCTGCCTGCTGAGATCGCCCGCATCGCGTATTGGAATAAGAAAGCTGTTTATGGACTTTTGTTCAAAGCATCTGCGCAGATCGTCACGACCATCGCTGCCGATCCCAAGCGCCTTGGCGCACGCGTCGGTCTAACCAGCGTTCTACATACTTGGGGCTCGGCGCTGACACATCACCCACACATCCACATGGTCATTCCCGGTGGCGGATTGTCAAAAGACGGCAAGAGGTGGGTCGGTTGCAAACCGGGGTTCTTTTTGCATGTGCGTGTGCTGTCTCGACTGTTCCGACGCTTGTTTACTGAGGGGCTTCTGGCCTTACATCGCGCGGGCAAACTTGCCTTCTTTGGTGACCACGCCAATCTGGCGAACCCCGACACCTTCACCACATGGCTGGCTCCGTTACGCAAATCCGAATGGGTGGTCTATGCCAAACCGCCCTTCGCAGGACCCGAGGCGGTGCTCGCCTATCTCAGCCGATACACGCATC
>DJBQ01000132.1:3272-3439 GCA_002430125.1 Rhodobacterales bacterium UBA5972 | reverse complement strand
CTGCGGATATTCTGTCGATCACCGAAGTTACCCTTGTCGGCGGCGACGGCCGCGAAGCTGTTGTCTTTCAGGTTGTGAACGGCGTGATCCAGATTGATCCGACGCAACTGGGCCTGGCGAACGGTGCCGGACAAACGCTGGTCTATACCTACACGGTCAATGACGGC
>DJBQ01000132.1:0-3194 GCA_002430125.1 Rhodobacterales bacterium UBA5972 | reverse complement strand
GGGTGGCGATTTCTAACAGCCGCCTGATCAGCGCGGATGCCGAGACGGTTGCCTTCCGCTGGAAGAATTACCGGATCAAGACCGGCGACCCGCTGCCCGGCAGTGGTTTGCTTGCAAACCATGAGGGGGACAGAATACAATGCTCATACCTACACGGTCAATGACGGCAGCGGTGCCGTCAACAGTTCAGCCGATGGAAGCGTCACGTTGAACATTACCGGTGGCACTGTTGCACCACCGCCACCGCCGACCCCAAATAACGCACCTGATGCGGCAGATTTGGTCGTATCTGCAAATGCAACTTCGACAGATATCACGATCAATCTGCTTGATCTGACATCCGATCTGGATGGCGACGATCTGTCGATCCAAAGCGTTTCGATTGATATTGGTGGCACGCCTGTGACGTTCTCGCTGGTCGACGGTGTTTTGGTTGTGCCGGGGGATCAGTTTGTCAGCATCAGCGGCTCGATCACGACGGCCTTTACCTATGTTGTCGATGATGGCACCGGTACAGCCAACAGCTCGGCGACCGGTCATGTCAATCTGACGATCAACGGACCGTTTGGTGCCAGCAACATAGCGCCAGTGGCCCAAGAAACCGAACAAAGCGTTTTGGTCGAGGATGGCGTTTTTACCGTCGACCTTAACACGCTGGTGTCTGACGGAAATGGCGATCCGCTCACGCTGTCGGATTTTACGCTGACATACTTTGCCGACGGTGTTGTAACCGCAATTTCCGTGCCGTTTACGAATACTGGCGGTGTCATCACCATCGATCCGGCAGACTTTGGATTGGCGGATGGCGAAAGCCTGACAGCGCAGCTTAACTTTGTTGTTGATGATGGAACCGGTGCACCCAACAGTTCGGACGTCGGCGGTGTCATGCTGTTAGTGACTGATCAACTGGCAGTGCCGCCAACTTCAACCCAATACGTGTTGGATTTTGAACCGTTTGACAATCCAAGTGACAGCACAACGGCGATCACGGAATACCAGGGCTTCCACTTTTTGGGCAACGCGACAGTCTTTGAAGTTGATGAAGTCGCCAATACCGGCGATGGCCGTGATAGCGGTCTGCTGGGCGTTGGTAATGGGCAGACAACGGCAGGCGGCACAAATGTGTTGGTTGGCGGCGAGGGCCCGGAACATGTGTTCTCGATCGTGGCCCAAGGCGGCGACTTACCCGGGGTGCCTGTGGTTACACCAAACTTTGGCGCGACCTTCAGCCTTGATGGTCTGTCCCTTAATGCGGCGTTTAACAATGGGCTGACTGTTACGATCACAACCTGTGTTGTTGGGTTAATTGATATATCTGGCAACTTTGGGTTTCCTGCAGGAACGATCTTTGAAGATGGCTTAGTTGTTGCAGACACGTTTGATTTCATCGTCAGTGCATCTGACGGGGCAAGTGTGATCATCTTTGACAACTTCGTTGATGCTCATGGCGCCATTGTCGTCGGTTCGACCGCATTTGATAACATCGTGTGGGTCGATATCACCTCAGCGGGCGGTACAGATGCCGGCCTTGGTGGTACGGGTACGCAATTCGTCCTGGATGATATCCTGATCACCGTCTAAATCAGCAGGCCCCGGGCAACCGGGGCTTTGCGATCGCCCAAAACAAAAGCCAGCCCCGGAGTGTTTCCAGGGCTTGCTTTTATTATTCAACAGCGATCAAGCGCGTTACATGGCCTTCAAATCAGCAATCAACCGGTTCAGGTCGCCGTTGCGTTTGTCCAGCATCGCGCCGATTTCCGTCCGTTCCGTCGCCAGCAGGCTGATGCCTTCAATATAGATATTGAACATCTTACTGGCACCGCTTTTATCGGAAACCTGCCAATCAAGCGCGAAGGGCGATGATCCCGGTAAATTGGCGGTCGAATTCACCAGATATCCCCACGTGAATTTTTTTAGCCCGGTTACGGTGATCTTGCCGCCAATAAACTCGCGGAACCTTTTGCCATATTTGCGCGCCATGTAGGTGCGAAAGGCTGCGATATAGGCCGACTGCTGGCTGGAACTTGCAGAGCGCCACTGCACGCCAAGTGCACTTTGGGCGATGATCGGAACATCAGCGTAAGTATTAAACAGCCGTTCGAAATCCGGATACATGCCAACCTCGGACTTGCCCGAACTGATGATTCTGTTCAGATCGAGCACAACTTTGTCGATCAGTTGCGAGGCCTGTACCTCGGTCAGCGCGGATGCCATCGTTGGAGCAAATGCCACCAATCCAGCCAAACTCAAAACCACGCTGCGGCGGGAAATGTGAAGATTAGTTTGCATAGGGATCCTCAAGCTGGCTTTCGTTCAGTTCGCCGCTTAATTCGCGTCGACGGCTTTGCAGATACAACAGACGCGACTGCGCATAGCTGTCATCGCTTCCGTACAATACAGAATCCACTAAGCCGGCATATTTGTTCCGGTCATCCAATTTTTCAAGCAGTTTTGCTGCGGTGCCAAGCTGACGCTGACCTGGCTGCAACAGGTATTTCGTCGGGTTAACCGCAAAATCAACCGCGATGCCAACTGCGTCACGTTGTGTGCTGGGGCCAAAGAACGGCAATTCCGTATAGGCGCCTTCAGGTACGCCCCAGACATACAGGGTCTGGCCAAAATCATTTGGCAAACCGGGCAGTTTATTTTGCGTTGCAACATCCAGCAGACCGGCCAACCCAAACGTTGAATTCAGTGCAAATCGAGTCGTGTTGTGAAAGGCAGCCCCCAGTTTCAGCTGCAAAAGGTCGTTCAAAACGATCCCCGGCAAGGACAGATTGGCCGCCACATTGTTGATGCCGGTTCGCACCAGGCCGGGGGCCACCGATTTATAGGTACTGGCCGTTGGTTTGAGTAGCGTCCGGTCAACAGCCTTGTTAAAGCCGTGAATGGCGCGATTCTGCCCTTCATAAGGATCGGAAATGCCAGTGGGTGCCGGTGCCATGGCACATGCGGTCAGCGCAAACCCCAATCCGACAAGCAGAAAAAGCCGTCGAATACTTGTTGAAAATATGTCTAAGCGCAGGCGCATTAACGCTATCAATCTCCATGGGTGCAAATGTCTATGTATACTTAAACAGATTGAATCCCATATCTGGCGATTTCACAAGGCTCGCTTGTATCATTTTTCACACATTTGGTTGAATATGCCTTGGATCAGGGCGGGCGTTCCAGTACTGTTATGCTATTGCTAG
>DJBQ01000039.1 GCA_002430125.1 Rhodobacterales bacterium UBA5972 | reverse complement strand
TTTTGAAATGCGATTGCCCTGATTCCAGCATGTTGCAAAGCGCGCCCCAATATGTTTTTGTGCCACAGTTAAGCGACCAGCATAGGTTGCGAACGAAAAATGTTTCAGGGAGAAACAGCTTGACCAATACACCGCAAGGCGACGGCTTCGTTGTGTTTGACCACGTCCAGAAAAGCTATGATGGCGAAACTCTGGTGGTCAAAGACCTTAACCTTTCCATAGGCAGGGGCGAGTTCATGACCATGCTCGGGCCATCGGGTTCGGGCAAGACGACTTGCCTGATGATGCTGGCTGGTTTTGAGACAGCAACCCACGGCGATATTCTGTTGGGCGGTAGCCCGATCAACAATATCCCGCCGCATAAGCGCGGCATTGGCATGGTGTTTCAGAATTACGCATTGTTCCCACATATGACGGTGAACGAGAACCTTTCTTTTCCGCTGGAAGTGCGTGGCCAGGGTAAATCGGAACGTGAAGCCAATGTCGCCAAGGCACTGGATATGGTGCAGATGGGCGAGTTTGGCGGGCGGCGTCCGGCGCAATTGTCAGGCGGTCAGCAGCAGCGGATCGCATTGGCGCGGGCTTTGGTGTTCGAACCCGAACTGGTGCTGATGGACGAGCCATTGGGCGCGCTTGACAAGCAGTTGCGCGAGCATATGCAGTATGAAATCAAACATATCCACGAACGCCTTGGGGTGACGGTGGTTTATGTGACCCACGACCAGTCCGAAGCGTTGACAATGTCTGATCGGATCGCAGTATTTGACGACGGTATCATCCAACAACTGGCCTCGCCTTCGGACCTGTATGAAAAACCGGACAACGCATTCGTGGCGCAGTTTATTGGCGAAAACAACACCTTGAACGGCACGGTAAGGGCAATCAAAAATGGCTTTGCCTCGGTTGATTTCGGTGACGGAACGCTTGGTGAAGCCACCGCCGTAAATTGCGGTGAGATTGGCAGCAACACAACACTTTCGATCCGGCCCGAGCGTGTGGATATCGGCGCGAAAAGCGGCGCGAATGCGGTTGATGCCGAAGTATTGGAGCTGATTTATCTGGGCGATCACATACGTTGCCGGATGAAAGTCATGGGCAACGATCAATTTATCGTCAAAGTGCCGAATGCGGCGGGCCACAAGCATCTTGTGGTCGGCGAAAGCACCAAGGTCAGCTGGCACAAAGAGGATTGTCGCGCGTTAGATGCGTGACCCAGAATTGCAGAGCGCTGCTCGGCGCTCTTGCGACAATCCGGCGACATTGCCCAATGCAGCCGGACTCAAGAAGTAAATGGGCATTATTTTGACAAGGAGATCATGAATGAAACTTAAGAACATGATGACCGCTGCCGCTGTTGCCGCGCTAATTGCCGGTACCGCAAATGCCGGGTCGATCACTGTGGTTTCGTGGGGCGGTGCTTACACGAAGTCGCAGATAGAGGCCTATCACAAGCCCTGGATGGCAGAAACTGGCAACACGATCATTTCCGAAGATTACAACGGCGGTGTCGCCGAAGTTAAATCCCAAGTCGAAGCAGGAAATGTAACCTGGGATTTGGTTGACGTGGAACTGTCCGACGCGGTTCGTGGTTGCGACGAAGGCCTGTTTGAAGAAATCGATGCGTCTGTGCTGCCAGCTGGTGCCGATGGCACACCTGCAAAGGATGACTTTGTTGCCGGAGCGATCAATGATTGCGCTGTTGCCAGCATCGTTTGGTCGACAGTTTTTGCGTATGACAGCACCACGACCAAAGCCCCTGCAACGATCAGCGATTTCTTTGATGTTGCAAACTTCCCTGGCAAGCGTGGCCTTCGTAAGAACCCAAAGGCCAATCTTGAAATGGCGCTGATGGCTGATGGTGTTGCCGCTGGCGACGTTTACGCGATGCTTCGCACCAGCGAAGGTGTTGACCGGGCTTTTGCCAAGCTTGACACCCTCAAGGGCAATGTTGTCTGGTGGGAAGCCGGCGCGCAGCCGCCACAATTGCTGGCTGACGGTGAAGTCGTGATGACGACCGCTTATAACGGCCGTATTTTCAACGCAGCTGTCAACGAGAACAAACCATTTGTTGTGGTTTGGGATGGTCAGATTCTTGATTTCGACCTTTGGGCAATCCCCAAGGGTTCCAAGAACAAAGACCTGGCTATGGAATTCCTGATATATTCCACTGACACCAAACGTCTTGCCGATCAGGCCAGCTGGATTTCCTATGGTCCGGCTCGTAAGTCTTCTGGTTCGATGGTCGGATTGTTCAGCGACGGCAAAACCCAAATGGCACCACATATGCCAACGGCTGCTGCCAATCTGACCAACGCATTGGCGAATGACTTTGCGTTTTGGGCTGACAATCAGGACGAGTTGAACGAGCGTTTCAACGCTTGGTTGGCAAAGTTCTGATCTGAAATCGGGCAGGGGGCCTATTGGTTCCCTGCCCAATCTATAATTGGAAAACAGCGCTATGACAGACACTTCGAATACGCTTGTTGCCGCCGATGGAACGCCACTAAGGCGCAAACTGGCGAGGGCGCTGTTTCGCAGTCGTGTGCGCGCCTTTGGTCTGGTTTTGCCGCTGCTCGCCTTTGTGATCGCGGCCTTTATCATACCGATCGTGGTTCTCCTCTGGCAAAGTGTTTACGATCCTCGATATGCTGAATTGATGCCAAACTCGACTGCTGCAATGGCTGATTGGGACGCGAAATCGGCGATAACCGAGGAAATGGCGGCTGCAATGGTCGCCGACCTGATCGTTGTGCGTAAAGACAAGACCATTGGTAAAGTTGCAACGCGGATAAATCGTGAAATATCCGGTGCAAGATCGACATTCACTATAACAGCCCGCGCTGCTGCAAAGATGAAGCCGCCCTATCTTGAGGCGCTGATTGCGAATGACGCGTTATGGGCTGATCCTGAACTTTGGCGCGGCGTCAAGATTGCCTCTAAATGGCTTAATCCGGGCTATATCGCCAACGCTCTTGATTTCAAATACGAGGCGGACGGGTCATTCAGTCGAACCGATCCTGAACGTGCCATCCATGTGATGCTGTTCCTCCGCACGCTCGAAATTTCGTTCACGGTTACGGTTTTGTGTCTGCTTTTGGGCTATCCGGTTGCGTATCTGCTGTCGACATTGCCTGCGCGCAGCTCAAATCTGTTGTTGATACTGGTGCTGCTGCCCTTCTGGACATCGCTTTTGGTGCGCACAACCGCGTGGATTGCCATGCTGCAAAGTCAGGGTGTGATGAATGATCTGTTTGTGGTTTTCGGGATTGCCGCCGAAGATGATCGCTTTTCCTTGATTTACAACAAAACCGGTACGTTGATTTCGATGACGCATATTCTGATGCCGTTCATGATCTTGCCACTTTATTCGGTGATGAAAACCATTCCGCCGTCCTATGTTCGCGCCGCCAAATCAATGGGTGCCACCAACTGGACCTCGTTTTGGCGGGTTTATTTTCCGCAAAGCGTACCGGGGATCGGGGCTGGTGCCTTGCTCGTGTTCATTCTGGCAATCGGGTATTATATTACTCCGGCATTGGTCGGCGGGCAGGACGGACAGATGATTTCAAATATCATCGATTTCCACATGCGCCGGTCGCTGAACTGGAATTTGGCGGCAGCGCTTGGACTTGTGTTGCTGGTGTTCGTGATGTTCCTGTTCTGGGTCTATGACCGGCTTGTGGGCATTGACAATATGAAGCTGGGATAGGGTCATGAAAAAAAGTTATCGCTATATTCCGCCGCAGCCGCCGCTTTTGTTCACCATCGGCATTCCCGGCGCTTTGGGCGCCCTTGTCGGCATGATGACCGCGCAGGGCGACAAAAGCCTCTACTTTTATTACTTTGTGGCTGGCTTGGTGATTTTTGCCGGTACGGCAGCACTGGTGCGTCAGTTTATTGTCAGCCGTAAGGTCGCCGGTTGGGCCGTTGCGCTTGGGTTTCTGGTGCTTGGAACCGCTTTTGCGTCGCTTGGCTATGGCGTTTTGGTGGCGCTGGTTGGATACGTTATCGGGCGGATGACCCTGTGGCTGCATACTGGGGATTACCGGTTGAACATGCCGCCTTATTCAACAACCCGCGAGGTTTTGTGGTTTTATTCGTTCCGTGTGATCTGCGGCATGATCTTTGTGTTTCTGATTACCCCGATCATTATTCTGATCCCGCTGAGTTTCAATCAGGAGCCATATTTCAGTTTTACCCCGGAAATGTTGTCGCTTGATCCGGCTGGATTCAGTCTGCGCTGGTATTGGGATATTCTAAAGAACGGCATGACCGCCCCCGAGGCAGCAACTGGTTGGTGGGCCGATATGTGGCAAAACGCCCAATGGGTGCGATCGGTGAAAAACTCGTTCTGGATCGGGATTTGGGCGACCATATTGTCGACCTCGATTGGTACGCTGGCGGCGATTGGCCTTAGTCGTGATGAAATGCCGTACCGGCGGCTTATCATGGCGGTGTTGATCTCGCCGATGATCGTGCCCTTAGTGATCACCGCGTCGGGGCTGTTTTACTTTTTCTCGCAAGTGGGTCTGGCCAAAACCTATACCGGCCTGATCCTTGCCCACGCGGTGCTGGGCACGCCGTTTGTCATTATCACGGTGACAGCGACGCTGGTTGGATTTGACAACAGCCTTACCCGCGCGGCCGCTAATATGGGAGCCGGACCATTCCGGACGTTCTTTAAGGTGCAGATGCCGCTGATCCTGCCAGGTGTGGTTTCCGGTGGCTTGTTTGCCTTCATCACTTCGTTTGACGAAGTGGTCGTGGTGCTGCAATTGGCTGATGTGCAGCAACGCACGATCCCGCGTCAAATGTTCTCGGGTATTCGTGAACAGATCAGCCCGACCATTCTGGCGGTTGCAACCATTCTGGTGATCATCTCGATCCTGCTGTTAAGCCTTGTGGAAATGCTGCGTCGCCGCTCAGAACGTATGCGGGGGATGAGCCCAGGTTGACCGGGTTCAAACGCCCAGAATTGCCAGCCAAACGGTAACCGACAGGATTGAAGCCAAGGTTCCGACCAGAACCGAGGTCGCGGCGACCCGCCGGGCGCGTCCATACATATTCGCGAACATGTAAGAATTCATCCCCGGCGCCATGGAGGCGGTCAGGACCGCCGCGCGCACTAAGCCGGTGGGCAGGTGAAACACCTGTGTCGTCAGGAACAGCGCGATACTGGGATGAACAACAAGGGACAAGAAACACACCCACCCGACCTCGCGGAAATCGCCATCGGGGCGATACCGGTAAAGCACGCCGCCAAGCGCGAACAGGGCGGTTGGAAGGGCCGCATGCACAATCAGGTTCATGGCGTCGGTTATCGGGGCGGGCGTGATAAGCCCAGTGAAGTTCATGATGAACCCTAAAGCAATTGCAATGGTCAGAACATTGCGAAACATTGCGCGGCTGACGGCAATCGCGGTGCCGCGCAACCCGTGACCGCGATTGCGGATCACTTCCATCGTGGTGATGCCCAGAAAGTAACAAACCGGCGCGTGCAGCGATACAATCGCATAGTTTGGCGCAAGGGATGCGGCCCCATAGGCGCGCTCCATGATTGGCAAGCCAAGCAGGACGGAATTTGCGAACAAGGCGGAAAAGCCGATGGCGACGGCATCCTCAAGCGGTCGATTGAACAGATACCGCGCCCCCAGAATGCCCAGTGTAAAGACGCTGATCGAGCCGGTGTAATACGAGGTCAACAACCCGGTATCAAAGCCGTGCGACAAATCCAGGGTCGAGATGGCGCGAAACAGCAGAACCGGGATCGCGAAATTCTGGCTGAACCGCATCAGGCCGTCGATCGCTGTATCCGAAAAGAAGCCTTTGAAAACCGCAATATAACCACAGGCAATCACGATAAAAACCGGCAGGATGACTTCGATCAAGGCTGACAATTTCGGCGGGTCTTTCGGTTAGGCCCGATGATATGGCCCGGAAAGCGATGCGGGTGCAAGGGCGGGTGGCGGATCGCTGGCTTGGCTTGAATGGGCGATAATTCCAACAGCCCGTTCTAAAGCGTCTCGCTTTTAAT
>DJBQ01000029.1:27138-28665 GCA_002430125.1 Rhodobacterales bacterium UBA5972 | reverse complement strand
CCAAAACGCATCCGCAAAACCCGTTCTTCGCGCGGTGTCAGCGACGCCAGAACCCGAGTGGTGGTGTCCTTGAGGTTGCTTTGGATCGCGCTTTCCAGCGGCAAAACCGCGTTTTTGTCTTCGATGAAATCGCCAAGCTGGCTGTCTTCTTCGTCACCAATCGGGGTTTCCAGCGAAATCGGTTCCTTGGCGATTTTCATCACTTTGCGGACCTTTTCCAGCGGCATTTGCAGCTTTTCGGCCAATTCTTCCGGCGTTGGTTCGCGGCCGATTTCGTGCAGCATCTGGCGTCCGGTGCGCACCAGTTTGTTGATAGTTTCAATCATATGCACGGGAATTCGGATCGTGCGGGCCTGATCGGCGATCGAACGGGTGATTGCCTGACGGATCCACCATGTCGCGTAGGTCGAGAATTTGTAACCACGGCGGTATTCAAATTTATCAACCGCTTTCATCAGGCCGATATTGCCTTCCTGAATGAGGTCGAGGAATTGCAGGCCACGATTGGTGTATTTTTTGGCGATCGAAATAACCAGGCGCAGGTTTGCCTCGACCATTTCCTTTTTGGCCATGCGGGCTTCTTTCTCGCCCTTTTGCACCTGGCTTACGATACGGCGGAATTCCGAGATATCGACGCCGACATATTGGCCAACTTCGGCCATCTCGCCGCGCAATTCTTCGATTTTGTCGCTGAAGCGTTCAAAGAATGAGGTCCAGCCGCGGCCGGGTTTTTCTGACACCCGTTCCATCCAGGTCGGGTCAAGTTCCGAACCACGGTAAGCCTCGATGAATTCCCGGCGGTTGATCCGGCTTTGGTCGGCCAGTTTCACCAACGAGCCGTCAATCACCATGATTTTGCGGTTGATGCCGTAAAGCTGGTCGATCAGTGCGTCGATCCGGTTGTTGTGCAGGTGCAGCGAATTGACCAGTTCTACGATTTCTGCGCGCAGGGACTGATAAGTGCTTTCTTCCTTTTTTGAAAACGAGCTGTCTTCGTTCAGGGTTGCCGAAATCCGGTTGTCCTGCATATCGGCCAGTTTGGCGTAATCAGATGCGATGCGATCAAGGGTTTCCAGAACCTGCGGTTTCAGGGCCGCTTCCATTGCGGCAAGCGACAGGCTGGCCTGATCGTCTTCGTCATCATCGTCGTCGTCATCATCGTTGGCGTCAATCGGGTTGCCATCGGCATCTGTTTCGGGTTCGGCTTCGGGGGCAGGTTTGGCGGTGGCAGCGGCAGTGGCGGCGCCAGTGGCGGACAGATCGGTCGCAACAACGCCATCTTCTTCGCCTTCAAGTGATCCGGAAAAGGTGGTTTCCAGGTCGATCACGTCACGCAGCAGGATTTCTTCGTCCAGCAATTCGTCGCGCCAGATGGTGATCGCCTGAAAGGTCAGCGGGCTTTCACACAGGCCCAGAATCATCGTGTTGCGACCGGCTTCGATCCGTTTGGCAATCGCGATTTCGCCTTCGCGCGACAACAGCTCGACCGAGCCCATTTCGCGCAGATACATCCGGACCGGATCGTCG
>DJBQ01000029.1:25895-27011 GCA_002430125.1 Rhodobacterales bacterium UBA5972 | reverse complement strand
AGCTCGACCGAGCCCATTTCGCGCAGATACATCCGGACCGGATCGTCGGTACGATCCAGCACTTCGGCGGTCGATGTCGCAAGGACAATGTCCTTAACGGACGAGGTTTCGACCAGATCCGTGGTCTGGCCCGACTCCTCGTCGGCTTCGTCGTCTTCGATGATGTTGATGCCCATTTCAGACAGCATCGACATCACGTCTTCGATTTGTTCAGACGATACCTGATCTGGCGGCAAAACCTGATTAAGTTCGTCATAGGTGATGTACCCACGCGAACGCGCATTCGCGATCATCTTTTTGACCGCGGCCTGGCTCATATCGCCAAGCGCGCTTGTGGTCTCGGATTGATCGTCGGTTTTGGTGGCTTCGGTGTCCTTGGCGGCCATCGGTCACTCCGGTTCGGACGAGGTTTTGGGCCTCGACGGGGTTTTAGCGAATCACTAGGGCGAATCAACACAGCGAATCACTGATTCGCAATGCACTTAACGCTTTTTCTTTACCCAAACCTGACCATCGATCAGGTTTTGAAGGTGTTTAGACAGGATTTCGGCCTCTCCGGCCTCGGATCCGCCATCTTTGATGCTGGAACGGTTGGCTTTGTTGCGGGCTTCCGCAGCTTTTCCCAACCGCCATGTCAGGCCTTCATCCACCAAACCGGTCATATCAATCATCGCCTCGGATATTTCCGCAGCGCTGCCGCGACTGGCCTCGAGTTTGGCCAGTTCCTCGGCCACTGCCATGGTTGCTGTTTCGGTACTTGCCGCAACGCTTAACGCCGGGGCAATTTGCACATGGCGAAGGGCGAACAGTTTTTCAACCGTTTGGGTGCCGGTTTCCGTATCTATTTTTGTTTTCAGGTCTTCCGGCATCAGCGCCACGTCGTGACAATGGGCAAGACAAATATCCCGAATTCGGCCATAGCCCGGCGTGTGCAGAGCCAGTTTTTCAAGCGCTGTTTCAAACGCGGCGATGACGTTGGGATGGGTAAGGCAAATCGCAAGGATTACCGCCTCGCGCAGGCGATTTTCGGTGTCGGGTTGCGCGGTTATCTGACCTAAGGCAGAGGTCAGTGTGCCCGGCATCGGCATCGGGTTTTGCACGCGGCCAAATCCTTTG
>DJBQ01000029.1:22648-25757 GCA_002430125.1 Rhodobacterales bacterium UBA5972 | reverse complement strand
CCTTTGCCATAGCCTTTGGATGGCGACCCGGAGGCGTTGCGACGGGGTGGGGCGAACAGCTCGGAACGAAAGACTTTGATCGCGGCGGTGTAATGGTTGCGGATTGATGTATCACGGATTTTTGCCAGCGCTGTTCTCAGGCTGGCATCAAGTGTGGCGCGGCGTTCCGGGCTGTCATAAACCGTGCCTTCGGTTTCGCGCTGCCATAAAAGATCGACCATGGGTCGGGCGGTTTCCAGAAGTTTCTGCATCGCCCCGGGGCCTTGGCTGCGCAGCAGATCGTCAGGATCAAGGCCTTCGGGCAACATACAAAACCGCAAACTGCGCCCCGGTTCCAGCATCGGCAACGCGATGTCGATCAGGCGGATCGCGGCCTTAAGGCCAGCTTGATCACCATCCAGCGCGATCACCGGTTCGGGGTGCAGACGCCACATTAACAGCAATTGATCCTCGGTGATAGCCGTCCCCAATGGGGCGACCGCGTGGTCGAAACCGGCCTGCGCCAGCGCGATCACATCCATATAGCCTTCGGCGACGATCAGGGCGTCGGCCTTACCAGCGGCTTCGCGGGCTGGCAGGTGGTTGTAAAGACTGCGGCCCTTGTCAAACAGCGGCGTTTCCGGTGAATTCAGATATTTAGCACGCGCATTCGGGTCCATCGCGCGGCCGCCAAAGGCGATGGCGCGGCCGCGGATATCGCGGATCGGAAACATGATGCGGCCGCGAAAGCGATCAAACGGTGTGCCGCCTTCGTCGGGGGGAATCGCAAGGCCGGCCTCGGTGATCAGATCGGCCGCGATGCCTTTACCGGTGAGATGCTGAAACAACCCGGTGCGGCTGTCCGGCGCAAAGCCGATTTCAAAGCGGTCCTGGGTGGCTTGGCTTAGGCCCCGGCTGGTCAGGTAATCGCGCGCGGCTGAGGCCAGACCGGTTTTCAGTTGCAGCCGGTAATATTGCACCGCCTGTTCCATCACATCGACCAGTTTGGTCCGCTGATCGGCCTGTTCCTGCGCCTTTGGATCGCGGGCGGGCATCGGAACACCGGCTTCGCGGGCGAGGATTTCAACCGCTTCCATAAAACCGACATTCTCGGTTTCTTTGATGAAATTCAGCGCGTCACCTTTGGCATGACAGCCAAAGCAATAGTAAAACCCTTTGCGGTCATCCAAATGAAAGCTGGCGGTCTTTTCCTGATGGAACGGGCAGGGTGCCCAGTAATCGCCCTTGCCCTGATTGGATTTTTTCGCATCCCAAATAACCTTGCGCCCGACGACTTGCGACAGGGACACACGGGTGCGCAGTTCATCAAGGAATCCGTTTGGCAGGCTCATGATTGGAATATCGGCTTTCATCCCTCAACGCGCAAGAGCGGCCTTTAGGGCAGCAGTATCTCGCCGAGGGTATTTGGCAAAGAAAAATCAGCGGGGCTGGATTTTGATCGTTTGGCGCAGCTCGCCCCCGTCGCGGTTAAAGATCAGGATTTCGTTTTCGGTGGTGATGATCGCGTACCAGTCGCCGCCTTGGGTGAAGGTGGCGGCGCTGCTGCCGTCAGGCAGGGTGATTTCGGCAGGCAGCGGGATCGGATCGTCAACCGTGCGGATGACGTTCGGAACACGGATGACAATCAGGATGATGATGGTTACAAGGCCCGCAATCATCGAGGCCGTCAGGATCGTTACCAGTATCCTGAGAAAGCGCAAATTTGCCGGTTCGGTCGTGTTTTCAGGAAGGTCGCCCATGTCTGATCCCATCTTGCGTGTCGTTATCGGGGAAAATCCTCCGCCAAGGCTTGATAAGGCACTGGCCGAGGTTGTGCCAGAGGATGCGTCATTGTCACGATCAAGCCTTGGCAAACTGATCGAGGCCGGGGCGGTGGCGCGTGAAGGCGGCGGTGTGGTGACCGTGCTGAAAACCAAAACGCAGGTCGGCGAGGTGTTTTTGATCACCGTGCCGGAGGCGGTGGATATCGAAGCACAACCCGAAGCGATCCCGCTGGATGTGATTTTTGAAGATGACGATCTGATTGTGATCAACAAACCTGCCGGCATGGTGGTGCATCCGGCGCCCGGCTCGGAAACCGGCACATTGGTCAACGCGCTGCTGGCGCATTGTGCGGACAGTCTGTCGGGGATCGGCGGGGCCAAGCGGCCGGGGATTGTGCACCGGATCGACAAGGATACGTCGGGTTTGTTGGTGGTGGCGAAAAGCGACCGCGCGCATCACGGGTTGGCGGCGCAGTTCGCTGACCATTCGATCGAGCGGCATTATCTGGCGATTTGTTATGGAGTGCCGTCGCGTGCAGATCCAAGGCTGGCGGGGATTTCAGGCGTGGCGTTTGAAGGCAGCAACGTGATCCGCCTGTCAGGCAATATTGCCCGCCATAAAACCGATCGAAAACGCCAGGCGGTGGTGGTGAATGCCGGGCGGCACGCGATCACCCGTCTGCGGGTGGTTGAAAGTTACGGCACGGCGGCGGCTTTGGTGGAATGTTGGTTGGAAACCGGGCGGACGCATCAGATCAGGGTGCATCTGACCCATGCAGGTCACACGCTGATCGGCGATATGACCTATGGCGGTAAGCGCACATTGGGGCCGAAACTGCTGTCGCCTGCGGCGTTGGATGCGGTCAAAACATTTCCCAGACAGGCGCTGCACGCAGCCTCTTTGGGGTTCAAGCATCCGGTTACGCAGGAAACTCTGACATTTGCGGCAGAATTGCCCGAGGATATGCAACAATTGTTAACGGCTTTGTCATCAACATGAAGAAGGTGACATCTTGAAATTAACTTTCCGGATACCTAAATTCTCCATGTAACGATGATTAACATCGAGAGGGAATGAACATGAGCTATGCCAATCTTCCGGCCCCGTCGCCAGAGCAAGGATTAAACCGGTATATGCAGGAAATTCGTAAATTTCCAATGCTTGAAAAAGATGAAGAATTCATGCTGGCCAAAAGCTGGGTCGATCATCAGGACAGCAGCGCCGCGCACAAACTGGTGACGTCACATTTGCGACTGGCCGCAAAAATTGCCATGGGGTATCGCGGTTATGGCTTGCCGACATCCGAGGTGGTTTCCGAGGCAAATGTCGGGCTGATGCAGGCCGT
>DJBQ01000029.1:14323-22496 GCA_002430125.1 Rhodobacterales bacterium UBA5972 | reverse complement strand
GTCGGGCTGATGCAGGCCGTTAAGCGGTTTGACCCTGACAAAGGCTTTCGCCTTTCTACCTATGCGATGTGGTGGATCAGGGCCAGTATTCAGGAATATATCCTGCGGTCGTGGTCGCTGGTGAAAATGGGCACGACGTCGGCACAGAAAAAACTGTTTTTCAACCTGCGCAAGATCAAAAACCGCATCGGTGCGCTGGAAGAAGGCGATTTGCGCCCCGAAAACCTGACCCGTATCGCCACCGATCTGAATGTGACCGAGGACGAGGTGACCTCGATGAACCGACGGATGTCGGGCGGGGATGCCAGTCTGAATGCGCAGATCGGATCGGACGGTGAAGGGTCCACCGAATGGCAGGACTGGCTGGAAGACGAAGATGCCGATCAGGCCAGTGATTACGCCGAGCGGGACGAATTGGAAAGCCGCCGGGCCTTGTTGACCGAAGCGATGGCAGATTTGAATGATCGGGAAAAAGATATCCTGATGAAGCGAAAATTGCAGGACAATCCGGTGACGCTGGAAGACCTTTCGACAGAATACAGTGTCAGCCGCGAACGCATTCGGCAAATCGAAGTCCGGGCGTTTGAAAAGCTGCAAACCAAGATGCGCGACCTAGCGGTAGAACGCGGGTTGCTGACGGCCGCCTGAGTGTAACCCGTTAAAGTAAAAGGAAATATCATGTCAGACAAAAGTGACGAGCATTATAAGGCCGAACCCAGTATCTGGATGCGCGGCCTGTTCATGTTGATCTTCGCGGTGTTTTTCGGGCTCGCCGAAACCGTGTTACTTGCGATTGCAGTGGTGCAGTTTCTGTGGATGATCTTTGCCAAGGAAAAGAACCAGGCATTGGCCGATTTCGGCGTAAGCTTGGGGAAGTGGTTATCACAGGTCGCCGCCTTTCAGACCGCCGCTACTGAGGAAAAACCGTTTCCTTGGGGCAAGTGGGAATAGGCCTTAATCGGGCAGGGCGCGGGCCAGAAAATCAATCGTATTGCCGCCCATGACTTTGGCTATGGCAGCGTCAGGCAGCCCCTGACGTTGCAACGCATCCGTAAGGGCGGCAAGTTCGGATGTATCATAGGTGGTTTCAACCGCCCCGTCATAGTCCGACCCCAGCGAGACATGATCGACCCCGACTAAAGCGATTGCGGCCATGATGGATTTGGCGACGCCATCAGGCGTTGCATCACAGGTCACATCGGCCCAATATCCCATCCCCAATAAACCGCCGGCTGAGGCGATTTTCTGCATTAGGTCATCAGGGAAATTCCGCTTGGCTTGGCAGTGGCCGAATATGCCGGTATGGCTGACGATCACCGGAACATTGACCAACGCCAGCACCTCGGCCGCCATTTTCGGCGAAGTATGTGCCAGATCAATGATCATGTGCTTTTTGACCATTTCAACGACAACCTGCCGCCCGAAATCGGTCAGCCCGGTATTTGACTGCCCATGCAACGAGCCGCCAAGTTCGTTGTCAAAGAAATGCGTCAGACCCATCAGGCGGAACCCGGCGTCATACAGACGATCAAGATTGGCGATATCACCGTCCAGAGCGTGCCCGCCTTCGGCCCCCAACATCGCGGCGATCAGCGGTTGACCGGCAGCGCGCGAGACCATGACCGATTTCAGATCGTTCTTGGTGCGGATGATGCGAAAAGTATCAGGCGACCGGGCTTGAAATTCATGCAGTTTTTGCGATTGATAAAGTGCTCGCTCGGTCAGGCTGGTCCATGTCCGGATCGGCCAAAGCTGACCAAGTGCGATTAGCGTGATGTCGTCGCGGGCTTGGGGCGAGTTCAGGTCATAATTCAACCCGGCCGGGCTTTTGGTGACTGTGGTAAAGACCTGAATGGCGACGTTGCCTTCGGCCAGACGCAGGAAATCAACGTGGCCATAGGTGCCGCGTTTCAACAAATCGCGGTTCCACAACAGGCTGTCTGCATGCCAATCGGCAATTGCCAGCGACTTGTGCAAGGCGGCGGCTTTGGCTGAAACCGGCCAAGGGTCATGCGAAACCACGCGGTTTTGCATCTTTTCCGCAATGCCGGGGCCAAAGATAAAGAAACCAACGGCCCCCAGTGCAAGCAAAACCAGAACTGTGACTGAAATCCGCTTTAACCAGCGCATAATGTTTCCGATCTTGGGTTGTTTCGCCAAACATGCGGGGTTTGCAGGTGAAACGGAAGGGCTTTGTGCGGCCACAAAGACTCAGATTTTTGTTTTGTTTCTGATTTGGAAACATTACTCTGGTCCTATCACGCGACGCTGGGCAAACTGGCGCAAAAACAAAAACGAGGCAGGTATGACAGATCCATTGACAAAGCTGGCGATCAGCTATGGCACCGACAAGTTCGGCTATCACGATTACACGCCGAATTATTACAAGCTTTTCAAGCATCTGCGGCAAAAACCGGTGCGTTTGTTAGAAATCGGAGTGGGTGGATATCAGGACGCAGACCGGGGTGGTGAATCTCTTGAGGTCTGGCGTGACTTTTTCCCCAAGGGTAAAATCATCGGCATCGACATCCAGACCAAGGAAATGGATCTGGGCGAGCGGGTGCAAATTCTGAAAGGCAGTCAGGTTGATCCGGAGTTTCTGGAGCAATTGGTCGCCGAACACGGCCCGTTTGACATCATTATTGACGATGGCAGCCACCAGAACCTGCATGTGGTGACCTCGTTTGAACTGTTATACCCAACGCTTGCGCCTGGCGGAATTTATGTGGCCGAAGATGTGCAAACCTCGTTTTTCCCGCGATTTGGTGGTTCGATTGAGATGACGCAGCCCAATTCGGTTGGGTTTTTCAGCCGGAAATTCCAGGACTTTGATGGCGATGACAGCATTCTTGCGATGGAACGGTTCCACAATATGGTGGCTGTGACCAAGCCGAAAGCCCGCCTGAAAGCCTCGGTTGACAATATGTTGGCGGATTTGCCGAAGGGGACTTTGACCGTGCTGGAAATCGGAAAAGCCGAGAAAAACAGCCCGTTGAGCGACGCGCTGACTACCCTGAAGAAAGCCAAGCGGACGGTATTGGCTGTGCGGCCAAATAAAACCGCAATCAAGGCCTTGCTAAAGGATCACGGCAGTTTTGACGTGGTGATTGATCACGGCGAGGGCAAAGCAAGTGCGGTCACCGACACGCTTGAGGCGCTATATCCACATGTGAAAACCGGTGGGACCTATCTGTTGGGCGGTTTGCCAAAAGTGGCGGCGGACTATGTCACTAATCTGTTCGTGCAGGTTGACCACCGCGAGATTGTGGTGAATTTCCCGGACACGCCGATCAACCCGCTGGTCAAAGAGATTTACGAGGTCGAGCGGATTAAGGGTGTCACCGCGCTGCAAAAGAAATCCAACGATTACCCGTCAAATTTCGGCTTTGATTTCAAGCATCCGCTGGCTTTGGCGGCGTTTGACGTGATGGAGAAAGTGCTGGATGAAACCGGTAAGGAACGTGGGTTGCTGCTGTTCTCCGACATTATGACACGCGGTAAATATGAGGACCGGGCTGCCAAAATGCTGAACCGGTTGGGTGATATGAAGGCCCATAGCCGGGTGTTTTATAATATGGCGGTGCGTCAGAAGAAGGTGGATAAAAACTGGGACGACGCGCTTGAGATGCTGCAAGAAGCGGTTGTGCGGTACCCCGAGGATTACCGTATCCGCAGCCAACTTGGCGCAAGCCTGATGAAGGCGCGCGACTGGGATGCGGCAGAGGCTGAGTTTAACAAAGCGGTCGAGTTGAACGCGCGCGACCCGTTGTTGCGCATCCAGCTGGCGAATGCCTTGTCACAGCAGGGGCGGTTGGAAGACGCGGTCGCGTCGGCGGCCAAGGGCTGTGAACTGTCACCCGCGCATGCTGGGCATCACGTGCAACTAGGGCGTTTGCAGATTATGGCAGGGATGGTCGATGAGGCGGTTGAAACGCTGAGCAAGGCCATCGAACTAAACCCGGATGTCCCGAACGCGCATCGCCAGATCAGCAAGGCTTTTGCCGAACAGGGCCGCGACAGTGATGCGCTGAAGGCCGTCGGTCGGGCGCTGGAATTGTACCCGGACAATCAGGAATACAAACGCTGGCAAGAGAAGCTGGCGGCGGCATAGGGCGCAAGCGGGGTTCTCCCGCCGAAGCGCGAACTGCGTTCGCTTTCGTTGGGCCGGGCAGTTTTGCGGTGCAAAACTGAAGGCAGGGGGCGCTGCCCCCTGGCGCAATCAAAGAAATTGCGCCTGACCCCCGGAGTATTTTTGAAACGCTGATGGGCGGGTCAGCTTTCCATCGCCTCCAACTCGTCAATCATGCTTTCAATCATCGACAGGCCTTTGTCCCAGAATTTCGGGTCCGAGGCGTCAAGGCCGAACGGGGCCAGCAGTTCTTTGTGGTGTTTTGCGCCGCCTGCCTTGAGCATGTCAAAATATTTGGCCTGAAAATCCGGCGTTCCATCCTGATAGACGGCGTAAAGCGCGTTCACCAGACCATCGCCAAAGGCATAGGCGTAAACGTAAAACGGTGAGTGGATGAAATGCGGGATATAGGCCCAGAAGACCTCGTAGCCATCCATGAATTCAAACACCGGCCCAAGGCTTTCGGCCTGTATGGACATCCACAGATCGTTGATCTGGTCAGGCGTCAACTCGCCTTCGGCCCGTGCGGCGTGGAGTTTGCATTCAAAATCATAAAACGCGATCTGGCGCACGACGGTGTTGATCATGTCCTCGACCTTGCCAGCCAGCAGGGTTTTGCGCGTACCTTTATCGAGGGCTTCGTCCAGCAGTTTGCGGAAGGTCAGCATCTCGCCGAACACGCTGGCGGTTTCGGCCAGGGTTAGCGGGGTTGAGGACAATAATTCGCCTTGTGCCGCCGCCAGAACCTGATGCACGCCATGGCCCAGTTCATGTGCCAGGGTCATCACGTCGCGCGGTTTTCCGAGGTAATTCAGCATCACGTAAGGATGCACGTCGGTAACGGTTGGATGCGCAAAAGCACCGGGGGCTTTGCCGGGTTTGGTGGCTGCATCAATCCAGCCTTTGTCAAAAAACGGCGTGGCGATGTGGGCCATTTCAGGATCGAACGCGCCGTAAGCTTCGAGCACAGTTTTGCGTGCGGTCGCCCAATCGACAATGCGATTGTCCGATTGCGGCAATGGGGCGTTCCGGTCCCAGACCTGCAGTTTCTCAAGCCCCAGCCATTTGGCTTTCAGGGCGTAATACCGATGCGACAGGCGCGGATAGGCAGCGACCACGGCGTTTCTGAGCGCCTCGACCACTTCGGGTTCCACATGGTTGGCCAGATGGCGGCCAGCTTGCGGGGTTGGCAGGTGACGCCAGCGATCTTCGATCTCTTTTTCTTTGGCAAGCGTGTTGGTGATGCGTGCAAACAGCGGCAGGTCATCAGCAAACCCTTTGGCCACTGCGCGCGCGCCTTTTTCGCGCACTGCGCGGTCGGGATCGGTCAGAAGGTTCAGGGTGCTTTCAAGGTTAAGGTCTTCGCCATCGACCGCGAATGTCATCGCGGCGGTGGTTTCGTCAAACAGCCGGTTCCACGCCGTTGCGCCGACAACCGATTGATCATGCAGGAATTTTTCCAGTTCATCGGACAATTGATGCGGCTTCATTGCGCGCATCCGGTCCAGAACCGGTCTATACCGGGCGAGAGCAGGATTGGCGCCAAGCAAACCGTCAAGCTGCGCGTCTTCCAGCCGGTTCATTTCCAGCGAAAAGAACACCAGCGGCGTGGACATATCGGTGATCGCGCCCTGCATATCTGCCATGAACTTGGCACGATCCGGGTCGATGGTGTTCTGGTAGTACCGAAGACCGGCAAATGACATGATCCGGCCCGCGATGCTTTGAATACGCTCGTAGCGCTGGATACAGGTCAGCATTCCGGCAGCATCAAGATCGGCCAGCTTGTTTTCGTAATCCGTAGCAAAAGCCGCACATTCGCCTTTCAGCCAGCCAAGATCGCGGGTGATCTCGGGGCCATCGGCAGTGGGATAAAGATCGTCGAGATTCCATTCCGGTAAGTCACCGAATTCGCCGCCTGCGCCGGAGTTTTTTGCGTCAAACCGAATTTCCGGAGCGAGGGACGGGAATGTGAACATGAAAGGCCTGCCTTTGTCAGAGAATGGAACCTCTGGCATAAGGGCATGCAAGGGGGGACTGCAAGATGCGCCAGGGTTTTTGATGTAGCGAGCAAAGACCCTGAGGACGAAAGCCCCGCAAACGCGATGGTTTCTGTTGCTATACACATGGGGATTACTGTCGCGATTTTAAGGCCCTATAGGTCAATATCTAATGTCACCGGGAAGTGATCTGACGCATCCAGCAAAGCCTCGCGCAATTCAGGATCATCGTAACATGTCGGTTCGTCAAACGGATGCCAGATTTTCCACTTCTTGGCGCGGGTCCGCAGATCCGGCGAAACCATGATGAAATCAAGCAAGGTGTTCAGATAGCGTTTTTGATCGGACAAGTAGAACCGCGAGGTTGTTGGCTGGGCTTGTGGTCGTGGCGACAGGGTTTTGACGGCACTGGGGTCGTAAAGTCGGTGATCGGCGCCGGAGTCGCTGCCCAGAACCACCTCGACCCCGGAACTGCCAAACAGCTTTTCATATTCATCAAGCCCCGGTCCATCGTTAAAGTCGCCCAGAACCACAACGGGTTCACCCGCATTCAGGTGGCCAATCACCCGGCGGCGGATCCAGATGCATTGGGCCAACTGTTTGCGGCGGTTCTCGATTGCCAGCCTGACGGCGTCGGCGCGCGATGTGGCCCCGTTTGCGGATTTTGATTTCACATGCACACCAATCAGGCGCAAGGGGCTGCCTTTGTGAGGTGTCAGGGCAACTTCCAGTGGTGGTTTGGAAAAGGTGATGGTTTCTGCCACCAAATCGACGGTGAGGTCCACTTTCAGGCTGGCATCAAATCTTGGCGCCGCATCGGGGGAGTTATCATCGACCGGCGCACCGATCGGGTCATGCCGCGCGTCGGTGACTTTCGGGTCATAAAGCAGGGTGATTTCCTGGTGGGTTTCGCTGGCAAAACCTTCAAGTGCTTTGTTTGTACGCAAATCAAACCGGTGTGCGAAATGTTCCAACGCGGCCTTGCTGGATTGATGGTTGCCGGTGTTTGGTGCCTCGACAACCAAGATAACATCGGCGTCAATTGTTGTCAGAACCATCGCAATCGCTTCGATCTGGCGGGCGCGGGTGATTTTGTAGCGCGAGGACCATTTGTTATCAATCAACAGCGTATTGTCGTCGCCAAACAGATTGGCAAACCATTCGATATTATAGGTTGCGATCCGCATCAGTTGGCTTTGCCTGCGATTTCTTGCCATGCCTGATTGATTGCAATCAGTTTGCGGTTGGCCAGCGCAATCGCTTCGGGCGGAACGCCGCGCGACATCATCTGGTCGGGATGCGTGTCGCGCACCGCCTGCCGCCAGGCAATTCGGATATCGGCAATCGGGGTGTCTGGATCGACCCCAAGAACCTCATAGGCATCGGCGACCGCTTCGGGGGCGAAACGGGTGCGCAGGGTGCGAAACCGTCGTTCGGACATTTTGAATATCTGCGCGACTTTGTGAATGAAATCGTCTTCTTTTGGGTGATATTCCCCATCAGCCAACGCGATGAAAAACAGGCCTTCCAGCAAGTCTTCCAAAACCACGGGATTGCCGCCAAACATATCGGCAATTGATCTCGCATAGGTTTCAAAGCCGGTAGTGTCTTGGCGTGCCAGATTGAAAACCTGTGCCGCGCGTGCTTCATCTTCTGGCGGGATCGAAAAAACCTCGCGAAAGGCGGCGACCTCGTCGCGGGTGACCAAACCGTCGGCTTTGGCCATTTTGGCCCCCAACGCGATCACTGCGATTGCAAATGCAACTGAACGTTCGGGTGGGGTGCGCAACTGTTCAAAAACACTTGCAAGGCTTTCACCTTGGGCAAGGGCTGAAATGGCGTCTGCGATGCGGGACCAAAGGGACATAGGTGGTGTTTTCTAAAAGCAAGGGCCGTGAGTGGGCAGGTTAAAGGATTTTTTGCATCAAAACGAGATCAAACCAACAGTCGAATTTTCGCCCGACCTGGGGCAGGTGGCCGGCCTTATTATATCCAAGTCCTGCGTGGAATGCGATAGCGGCGGAGTTTGTGTCGCTGATGGCCG
>DJBQ01000029.1:13706-14131 GCA_002430125.1 Rhodobacterales bacterium UBA5972 | reverse complement strand
GGAGTTTGTGTCGCTGATGGCCGCAATCATTGCGTGATGGCCCTGGTTGCGGGCGTGATCCTCGATCTGGGTCATCAGCTTTTGACCGATGCCGCGACGCTGGCTTTGCGGAGCCAGAATGACCGTGTGTTCCATCGTGTGACGATAGCCGTTTGAGGGGCGAAACTGGCCGTATGTGGCAAAGCCCAGAAAATCCGCGCCTTGAACCGCCACCAGAAACGCCGCGCCATCTGTGTGCTTGGCCTGAATGTCTGCCATTATTGCCGCCGGGGTTTTGGGCTGTGAATTGAAGGTGGCTTGGCTGTCGCGGATGATCGGGTTCCAGATCGCAGCGATAGCGTCGCAGTCTTCTTCGGTTGCAGGGCGGATGTGCATGGCGGGCCTTGGCTTGGTTTGGCGGTATATTTTCGAAAGCCCGGACAAAA
>DJBQ01000029.1:6079-13565 GCA_002430125.1 Rhodobacterales bacterium UBA5972 | reverse complement strand
TGACGAGGCTGAAATCACGTCCGTGCCGTTCCACGTGCCAATCCGCCACCGGTTCCATCCGTGCACGGCGGCGTTCCAACTGCCAGATCTGCCGCTGGCCGATATGCGCCGGTGCCATATGCCAGCGGCTTTCCACGCCGGCGGCTCCACCGGTTCCGGCGGTCAGCAACAGACCCAAAGGCGATACCTTGCGGTCTTGCGCGGCATTTTCCGCGGCCAGATGTAATCGCCGCACCGCCGTAAGATGCGGCAGGCCGGGCAATTCACAGACCACCAGCGGTGCGCAGCCCGAGCGCAGGATCTCCTCCATCACCCACAGTAAGTCGTCACCGCGCGGCGGGCTTATCAGGGTCAGGCGGCCGGGGTTGATAAAGTCCAAAACGCCCTGTGCATTCAGGCGCTCGTGCGTCCAGCCGGGGCTGATCCAGAATACCGGCCCTTCGGTTGCCCTTGCGGCAATCAGCGCCAATGTGCGCCGGGCGGACCCGCAAAACTCGTGCACCCTTGCCTGCGCAAGCGACAGCCCTTCAAGAAAGGCCAGCCCCGGTTTCGGGCGATAAGAATGGCGAGTCAGCAAAGGGTTGGTCATGGGCTGAGTGTAATATGTTCCCGATACGTTCTCAAGACAGCAGATGCGTATCGCGCAGGGTCGAGTGGAAAAAGGTTGCTAACGCGCCGCAAACATGCACGTATTCCTATACACGAATGACAACCAAGCTGAAAACCAAAGGGAGCAAGAAATGAGAATATTCACCCGCCTCGCCATCTTCGCTGCGGCGATGCTGTTGGCCGGTCAAATGGCCGTGGCCGCCGGAAAACAACACTACGTTGCCATCCATGTCGATCAGAACGATCCGCAAGTGATGAATATGGCACTGAACAACGCCAAGAACGTAAACAGCTATTATGAATCTCAGGGCGATACCGTTGTGATCGAATTGGTCGCCTATGGCCCCGGACTGAACATGCTGGTTGCTGGAAAAAGCCCCGTGGAAACCCGGATTTCAGCCATGTCACTGGAAATTCCCGGCCTGACATTTTCGGCCTGCGGCAACACCCTTAACGCAATGGTGAAAAAGGCTGGCATGGATGTGCCGCTGGTTGCAGAAGCCAAATTGACCCCCTCAGGTGTGGTCCGCCTGATTGAATTGCAGGAACAAGGCTACGCCTACGTGCGCCCCTAACCCAGAAACCTGATCGCCCCCTTGCGCCTTGCAATGGGGCGATTAAAGAAGCCGCAACCGGACCTCAGCGTGCCCCCACACCCGTCGCCAGTGCCAGACCGTCCACCACGGCAGTAAAGGCTTGCGACCGCACGATCCGCGCCTGCGGACATATGGCGCGGGCTTCGTCAGAGATCATGTTCATCAGGCTTGACCCGCCCACCAGAATGACCGATCCGATCTTATCCGGGCTGGCCTGTGCGGCGGACAATGTTGCATAAACCGCCTCGCGCAGGCGATCCCTGAACCCGGTCAGCGAGGCGTTCAATGATGCTGGCGTGATCGGGGCGGTCAAGCCGCGCTCGATAAACCCCATGTCGATCGCGGCAGCATGTGCACCCGCATTGGCCGCGATTTTCGCGGCTTCGACCGAGAAAGCCAGTTCATGGCCCAAACGATCTTCGATCACCTGTGCCAGACGTCGCAATTCAAGCGGGCTGACGGCGTGTTTGACCATATCCTCGACCTCGCGCCGGGTTTCGCGGGTATAGAGAAACGGAATTTTCGCCCATGTCGACAGCTCGACAAACAGGGCATTGGGCATCGGCAGAACCCCATGGGCAAAGACCCGGCGCAATGCGCCGCCGTGCCCGAGATACGGCATTGCATGGGCCATCGACACCGCATGGTCAAAATCGGTGCCGCCCAGACGGATGCCGTGGCTGGCAAAAATATCAACCTTGCCGCCGGTCGCCTGAAACACCGAAAAATCCGATGTCCCGCCGCCGATATCGACGATCAGCCCGATGTCACCTGCGCCGCCAAGCCCGTGACTGGCCAAGGCCGCCGCCTCGGGTTCAAACATGAAATCAACCTGTTCAAACCCCGCCGCAACGTAACAGCCCCGCAAGTCACGTTCCGCGCGCGCATCCCGGTCCGGATCATTGGAGTGAAAATGCACTGGACGCCCCGACAACACGTGTGAAAAGCGCTGGCCGGTTTGCGCCTCGGCCCGCTGTTTCACCGTTTTCAGAAAGGCCGCGACGATATCGGCCAGAGTGCGGCGTTTGGCGCCGATCATCCGGGGCTCGTGAAACAGGGTCGTCCCCAGCACGCTTTTCAGGGCCCGCATATACCGCCCGTCCTCGCCCGCGATCAACGCCTGCGCCGCCGCGGTGCCGATCAGCATCTCAGCGTGATCGGTTGGAAAAAATACCGCCGTTGGCAGGGTTTCAGCCCCGGCCTCGATTGCCAGCCGCCGGACAACCGCGCCGTCAAGAATCGCGGCGGCGGAATTTGAGGTTCCGAAATCTATGGCAAGGATCGGCGGCGGCATTTCGGGACCATATCGGTTTGCAGAAAGCCGCCGACATATCCAATCATGCAGCCGGTCGCAAGGGTGGCCTGCTACTGGCGGTGCATGTGCCGCAGATCACGCAGCGACATGCCAAATTCCCGCCGGAACGCCCGTGCAAACACCGCCTGCGAGGAAAATCCGGCGCGTAAACTGATATCATGGGCCGACAGCGCGGTATCAAGCGCCAGACGACGGGCCTCGTGCAGGCGATGGTTCAAAAAGAACGCGCCAGGCGACTGACGCAGTTGCTTTTGAAACAACAGTTCCAGCCCACGTTGGGTCAGACCTGCCTGCCGCGCCAGAGTGGCAATCGAGGGCGGGTCTTCAATCGACTTTCCCATAACCGTAATCACCTGCGCCAGCTTTGGTGAATTGCGTTGCAGGCGCTGGGTTGAAACCGGCAGTTGCGGGGCTGACGGGGATTGTACCACATCGTAAATGAACGCGCCGGCCACGCTTTGGGCAAGCTTGGCACCCAACCTGCGCTGGATCAGATGCAGCATAAGATCAATCGTTGGAATGGCGCCTCCGGCGGTGAAATACTTGCCGGAAATGGTAAACCGGTCCTGCACGACGTTAATCGCGGGAAAAACATCTGTAAATTCCTCCAAATCCTCCCAATGGGTTGTCGCGGTTTGCCCATCCAGCAAGCCCGAGCGGGCCAGCAACCACGGGCCGCCGTCAACCCCGCCGATTGCCCGAAGGCGCGGGGCCACATCACGAAGGCGGCGCAACAGTGTCGGGGTTGTATGTTCAGTCAGCCTGAAACCCGCTACCACGATCAAAACGTCAAAGTCAGGCCGCGCCGTCAGCGCCTCGGTTGCAACGCTGATCGCCGATGTCAGTGGCACGTCTCCCCCGTCGGGTGAATATAACCGCCATTTAAAGACATTGCGGTCGGCCCGCCGGTTTGCGGCGCGCAAAGGATCAATGCAGGCTGCCAGAGACAGCATATTGCTGTCAGGTAAAAGCAGGATGCCGACGCTGAGCGGATTGGTTTCAGGGCTAAAGATATTTTCTTCGTGTTTCATCAAGGCTTGATCGTAATTTGCAAAAATGGATACTGCAAGCTGTCCCATGATTATGCGAGAGAATAAAACCTTGGAATCGGAGCCCCAATGCCCCTTGAAATGAACCGCGAAGTTTTCATCACCTGCGCCATTACTGGTTCAGGCGGAACCCAAGATCGCAGCCCGCACGTGCCACGCAGCCCAAAACAGATCGCCGACAGCGCGATTGCCGCTGCCAAGGCCGGGGCCGCCGTAGTGCATTGCCATGTGCGTGATCCCGAAACCGGCAAACCGTCTCGGCGGCTGGATTATTACCGGGAAGTCACCGACAGGATCAGGGACAGCGACACCGATGTGGTGCTGAACCTGACGGCAGGGATGGGCGGCGACATGATATTCGGCGACCCAGAACGCCCATTGCCGTTGTCACAGGCCGGCACCGACATGGCAGGCGCCAGCGAGCGGGTTCAGCATGTGCGCGAATGCCTGCCGGAAATCTGCACGCTGGATTGCGGCACGATGAACTTCGCCGAGGCTGATTATGTGATGACAAACACGCCGGGCATGTTAACCGCGATGGGCGGCATGATGACCGATATGGGCGTGATGCCAGAGATCGAGGCGTTTGATACCGGGCATCTGTGGTACGCCAAGGATCTGGTGGCGCGCGGGGTGCTGAAAGGCCCGGCGCTGGTGCAATTGTGCATGGGGGTGCCGTGGGGCGCGCCGGATGATCTGAACACCTTCATGGCGATGGTCAATAACGTGCCGAAAGACTGGACGTTTTCCGGGTTTTCCATCGGGCGCAACCAGATGGCTTATGTCGCCGCTTCTGTTCTGGCGGGGGGCAATGTCAGGGTCGGGCTTGAGGATAATATTTGGCTGGATAAAGGCGTTCTGGCGCGTAATGACCAGTTGGTGGATCGCGCCGTTGGTATCATCGAGAACATGGGGGCAAAGGTGATCGGCCCTGCCGAGGTGCGCGCCAAACTGGGGCTGGTGAAAAGGGCGGCAGTATGATCCGAACCACGAGTTCCGACGTAATAAGACAAGTGGAGCAGGTTACTGCCGAACCCATATTTTACGGAGTTACTCGATGAAGTCTTTTTTCTTTGCCCTTTTGTCCGCTTTGTCCTTTGGTACAATTGCCGAGGCGGCCACTTATCGCGACCGGTCAGTTTCGATGCGGGTCGTGCCTGTCGATTTGGAGCGCTACTTCGGCAAATGGTACGAAATTGCCCGCTTTCCGAATTTTTTCGAGCGCGATTGCGTGGGGGTGACCGCCGAGTATTCCCGCCGTGACGACGGAAAGGTGCGCGTTGTTAATACGTGTCGGAAAAACACTTTGGATGGCTTGGTTGACCGCATCGAAGGGCAAGCCAGTGTCGTGGCGCCTGGCAAGCTGTCAGTCACCTTTGTGCCATGGCTGCCCTTTGCTAAGGGCGATTACTGGGTTCTTTATCTTGATGCAGGGTATACCGTCGCTGTGGTGGGTGAACCTAAGGGAAAAACCGGCTGGATTTTGGCTCGGGACGCCGCAATTGGTGCAGCACAACTGACTGAAGCAAAGGCAGCACTAGAAAAGAATGGCTATGATACATCCAAGCTTTTGATGGTCTTGCAGAAATAACACTGAATGCGGAGCAAGTCCGCGCGAGCCGATGATTTGGCGAGAAAAAACCGGAGTATGAAAGAATGACCAAAACAGCGGCTATTGTTGGCGGCGGTGTGATCGGTGGCGGTTGGGCCGCGCGGTTTCTGTTGAACGGCTGGGACGTGCGTATCAGCGATCCCGATCCCGAGGCCGGGCGCAAGATTGACGAGGTTTTGGCAAATGCGCGCCGCTCATTGCCTGGGTTGGCTGATGTTGCTTTGCCCCCCGAAGGACGGCTGAGTTTTGCCGCTTCAATTGCTGAAGCGGTGACAGGCGCTGACTGGATACAAGAAAGTGTGCCGGAACGTCTTGATATCAAGCACAAGGTTTTGGCGGAAATTCAGGCGCATTGTTCTGTCGACGCGGTGATCGGGTCATCCACATCCGGTTTCAAGCCGACCGAGTTGCAACAAGGGGCCATCCGCCCCGAGCAGATAGTGGTCTGCCACCCGTTCAACCCGGTTTATCTGCTGCCGTTGATCGAAGTCGTTGGCGGCGACAGCCCTGCGGCGGCCACAGCTGACAAAGCGGCTGCAATCCTGACGGAATTGGGGATGAAACCCCTGAAGGTGCGCAAAGAAATTGACGCGCATATCGCGGATCGCTTCCTTGAAGCGGTCTGGCGGGAAGGTCTTTGGCTGATCAAGGACGGGATCGCCACGACCGAAGAAATCGATGATGCGATCCGCTTTGGGTTTGGCATTCGCTGGGCGCAGATGGGGTTGTTTGAAACGTACCGCGTCGCAGGCGGCGAAGCCGGGATGGCGCATTTTATTGCGCAGTTCGGTCCTTGCCTCAGCTGGCCATGGACCAAGTTGATGGACGTGCCTGAGTTGACGGATGATCTGGTGAAAACCATTGCAGATCAATCGGATGCACAATCCGGCATGCATTCGATCCGCGAATTGGAACGGATCCGCGACAACAATTTGGTGGCGATGATGCGGTCGCTGAAAGGCCAGAACTGGGGGGCGGGTGCGCTGTTAAACCAGCACGATACGCGCCTGCGGGCGGCGGAACCGGCAGTTGATTTCAGCGCCCCGATCCGCACATTGGCCCGCGCCGTTCCGATAGATTGGACCGATTATAACGGCCATATGAACGAGGCGCGGTATCTGGAAAGTTTTTCCAAGGCCACCGACCGGTTCATGGAACTTTGTGGGTGTGACGCTGACTATATAGCCGGCGGTGACAGTTATTTCACCGCTGAAAGTCATATCCGGCACATCAACGAGGCAAATGCGGGCGATCAGGTTTATGTCGAGGCGTTGCTGTTGGATGGGCAGGGCAAGAAGATGCATATCTTCAACTCCTTGTACCATGCCGACGGCCGGTTGCTGGCGACGTGCGAACAAATATTGCTGCATGTAAGTCTGGAAACCCGGCGCACGACAGCGCCAAAGGCAGCAGTTGGCGAAATGCTGGCGATGATACAGGCGCATCACGACAAACTGCCCCGCCCTGAAGGCATCGGGCGTGCGGTGGGGCAACGGAAATGAGCCAACGGGTTCTTGTTACCGCCGGTGCGTCAGGCATTGGGCTGGCGATGGCCAAAGGGTTCGCGGCCACTGGCGCGCGGGTTTGGGTGACGGATGTGGATGCCGGGGCATTGGCAGCTTTACCCGTTGGTATTCACGGCGTTTTGGTTGACGTGGTTGATGAGCCGGCCATGGCAGCGTTGTTTGTCGATTTGCAGACCGAATTGGGCGGTTTGGACGTTCTTTGTGCGAATGCGGGCATCGCCGGTCCGACAGCTTTGGTCGAGGATATCAACCTTGCGGACTGGCGGACTTGTGTTTCGGTAAATCTTGAAGGCGCGTTTCTGGCGGCGAAATATACGGCGCCTTTGATGAAGGCGCAGAACAGCGGCGCGATAATCATAACGTCGTCAACCGCCGGGCAAAATGGCTATCCGAACCGCGCGCCTTATTCGGCGGCTAAGTGGGCGGTCATCGGGTTGATGAAGACGCTGGCGATGGAATTGGGGCCGTTTGGCATTCGCGCCAATGCGATTTGTCCGGGTTCCGTCGAAGGCCCGCGCATGGAGGGCGTTTTGCAGCGCGAGGCGGCAGCCAAAGGCATGACGCGGGATCAGGTTTACCACGGCTATGCCTCGGGCACGTCAATGGGTAGTTTTGTGACGGCTGAAGATATCGCGAATATGGCGGTGTTTCTGGGCAGTCCCGCCGCGCGGCTGGTATCAGGGCAAGTGATCGCGGTTGACGGGCATACGGTGAACCCCGACCCGAAAATCTAGCGCTAACTGATTTCTGAACGCAATCGCCTAAGGGTATCCGGTATG
>DJBQ01000029.1:3295-5946 GCA_002430125.1 Rhodobacterales bacterium UBA5972 | reverse complement strand
GCTCTTCCGATCTATCCGGTATGTCGCGCGCATCCACCACCGCTTCGCGCACCAACCGGTCGAAATGCTGGGTGAAGATGCGAACCCGGCTGGTTTCACGAAACGCGATGTAATTCTGCCCCAGATACACAACCGCCAAAAGCGGACCAAACACCGTGACCGGCGCGCAGAACACCTGGCGCGCGTCAAACAGAAAAAGGCGCATCGACGGAAAATGCGCCTCGTAAATTGTCAGTATGTGGTCGATCTGCGCCAGCCTGAGATCGACCGGCAAGCCTTTGTAATAGCCTTCGGCGCGGGCGAAACTTTCCAATTCGTAAAGCGGAAAAGCGATTTCATAATCTGATTCGCGTTGTTCGAACCAATCAAGCTGATCGTCCGTGGCCCCGATCGCCTGATCCGACGTGCGGCCCATCTGCGGGCCGTATTCCCAACGCAGCATGTCGCGGGTTTTCAGAATGTCGGGCAGGGTGGCCGGCACGTGGCGGATTTTATAACCCGCCGCCTCGCGGTGCCATTCGGTGATCTGCTGATCCGCCGAGGACCGCGCCGCCTCGGTTACCGCAAGTGTGGCGTTCAGAACATCTCCGGGGCGTTCGGGGCGATCTGTCAGGCCCAGCAACCAGTCGGCACTGACCCCAAGCGCGCTGGCGCATTCGGCAACCACCTGCGCATTCGGCAACCTTGCGTCGCGGCCAGACAGAAGTTGCGAAATGGTCGAGCGATCAACGCCAACCGCGCGGGCAAGTTCGCTTTGATTGATTGATTTCAGTTCCGCAGCTTTGGCAAGGCGGTTGCGGAACAGGGTTGAGCGGTCTCTTTTGTCGGTTTTAGTTATCATTGGTGAATTTATAAATCAGATGTGAAGAAACGATTACAATACGCAGTATAGTCAACATCGCCTCCGGTGGATAGGGATGAAAGGGAATTAATCAGGAGTGAGCAATGGAAACCAAATCGCGCAGCTTGCTGAAAGCCTTGGTCTGGCAGGTAATCGGGTTCGTTTCGATGGTGTCGGTTGGGTTGGTTATCACCGGATCACTCAAAGCTGGCGGCACAATGGCGGCGGTGAACAGCGGTTTGGGCTTTGTGGTCTATCTGGTTTACGAGCGGGTTTGGTCGCGGGTGGCCTGGGGACAGATGTTGAGGTCGTAACGATATGTGAAATAATTCACCAAATGTGAAATATTGTTGCATATATACGTAATTCAACTGCTTGTTCCGGCGTGGTAATGACAAACTCGTGAACTCCGAAACCTGTGGAATGTGAATGAACGCGTCGGTTCCTGTCGTTGAATGGCGAACACTGTCCCTTATCGCCCTGTGTTATCTTGGGCTTGGCCTTTCCACGACGCTGATTGCTGATTTTTCTATTGGCCTGGCCTTTGTTCTGACGACCTTGTTGATCACTTTGCATTCGTCCCTGCAGCACGAAGCGTTGCACGGCCATCCGACGCGCCACAGATGGTTAAACGAACTGCTGATTTTTCCGGCGGTCGGGCTGATCGTGCCCTATGGCCGGTTTCGCGACACACATCTGGCGCATCATCACGATGAAATTCTGACTGATCCCTATGATGATCCTGAAACAAACTATCTTGATCCCAAGGTTTGGGTGGCCCTTCCCTATTGGCTGCAACTGGTGCTGCGGGTTAACAACACGTTGCTGGGCCGTATTCTGCTGGGGCCGATGATTTCTACCATCAGTTTTATCCGCAGCGATATTCGGGCGGCAATCGGCGGGCAATATAAGATCGCGCTGTGTTGGTCGCTGCATCTGATCGGGATAGTGCCGGTTTTGTGGTGGGTCGCAACGATTGGGTCAATGCCGCTTTGGGTCTATGTTGCGGCGTCCTATCTTGGCTTTGGCATTCTGAAGATACGCACCTTTCTAGAGCACCGCGCGTTCGAGGCAGCCCAAGGGCGTTCCGTGGTGATCGAGGATCGGGGTTTACTGGCGTTCCTGTTTCTGAACAACAATTTCCACGCGGTTCACCACGCACATCCCGGCGCGCCGTGGTATCGGCTGCCGAGATTATATGAAAAAGACCGCGACGGATATCTTGACCGCAACAACGGCTATTTCTACCCAAGCTATCTTACGGTTCTGGGTAGATATTTCCTGCACGCCAAAGATCCGGTGCCGCATCCGTTGCGCCCGCTGGGTCAGGCGGCTTTGAAAGTCAACGCCAGACCGTTAAGGCAGTGACGCTTGCCGGTTGGTTTAGGACCATCTTCAAAAATATGCCCGAAATGCCCACCACAGCGGCTGCAATGAACCTCGGTTCGCGTGGTGAACAGGGTGTTGTC
This sequence comes from Rhodobacterales bacterium UBA5972, assembly GCA_002430125.1. Classification (GTDB taxonomy): domain Bacteria; phylum Pseudomonadota; class Alphaproteobacteria; order Rhodobacterales; family Rhodobacteraceae; genus UBA5972. The sequence continues at coordinate 3,636 of DJBQ01000029.1, read as the reverse complement.
GCTTTTGGTGCCGATACCGCCGGGCAAGGCATCCCAAAAGCTTGGCCAGCCGGTGCCACTGTCAAACTTGGTTGACGACGGATAGGCCGCCAGATCGCAAGCGGCGCAATGATATGTGCCGTTGCGTGCTTCTTTTAACAGTGGCGAGCTTTCACCTTTCAGGCTGTTTGAAAACGGTCGTTCGGTGTCCTCGTCGCGCAGAACGGCATATTGCGCCGGGGTCAGGCGTGCTTTCCATTCAGCTGGGGTCAGTTGAATTTCAAACCCGGCCATTGTGCGGGTCGGGGTGATTGCGGCAAGGCCTGCAAAGACTGCGCTGTTGATCAGAAAGCTACGGCGGG
>DJBQ01000029.1:0-3171 GCA_002430125.1 Rhodobacterales bacterium UBA5972 | reverse complement strand
TGATCAGAAAGCTACGGCGGGTGGTCATTATTCGTCTCCTATTGGTTTCTTGCAGCATATATAAGCATTCTGACTGAAATGACTTTCACTTCTGCTCGACTATATGTGAACGCCGTGTCAGAGATCGGAAATGGAACTTTGGATACCCATTACGATCTTTGCGGCCTTCATGCAGAACATTAGGTTCATGCTGCAAAAGCACCTGAAAACAACGCGCCTTTCGACTGGTGGGGCGACGTTTTCGCGCTTTGTATTTGCCGCACCTTTGGCAATGCTGTTGGTGCTGGTACTGATCATCAGCGGCCTGCGCGAGATGCCGGGGGTCAATGCGCGGTTCTTTTTGTTCGCGATGACCGGCGGGGTGACGCAAATTCTGGCGACGGTCTGCATTGTGGTGCTGTTTGCTGAGCGGAACTTTACGGTTGGGATCACCCTGAAGAAAACTGAAACCATGCAAACGGCGATTATCGCGCTGATTGTCTTGGGCGAGGCGGTGTCGCTTTGGGGGATTATTGCCATCCTGATCGGGCTTGTCGGTGTGATCCTGTTATCTGACCCACCCAAAACCAGCGTGAAACTGGGCACGAAAGCGCGCCTGTTCAACCGCGCGTCGGGCTTTGGTCTTGCCGCGGGGGCGTTGTTTGGTGTTTCTGCCACGGGATATCGCGGGGCGTCATTGGCGCTGGATGGCGGCGATTTCCTGATCCGCGCGTCTGTGACACTGGCCTTTGTTACGCTGTTTCAAACAATCGCCATGGCGATTTGGCTGCAATGGCGGGAAGTCGGGCAAATGACCGCGGTTATGCGTTCGTGGCGGGTGACAATGTTTGTCGGACTGACGGGTGTGTTGGGGTCACTGGGCTGGTTCATGGCTTTCACCTTGCAGAACGCGGCTTATGTGAAAGCATTGGGGCAGATCGAGTTGGTGTTCACTTTTCTCGCCTCATATTTCTTTTTCAAAGAACGCAGTTCTAATCGGGAAATGCTGGGCATTGGGTTGGTGATTGCCAGCATTCTGGTGCTGGTGATGTTTCTTTAGTCTGGCGGAGGCCCGTTCCGGGCCATTACGATGAGCCGCTGCGCGGCGGGGCCTCCGGCGGGAGTATTTATGAAACTATGATGGCAGGTGTCAGCGTTTATCGTAATAAAGCCCGACCACATGTTCGGCTTCGGCAAAAAACAGCCAGCGCGATGTGAACAGGCCGATCAGGTGGCTGATCACTGCGATCAATGCCAAAAGGTGGCTGAACGTTAAGGCCAACAGCAGGGCCGCCGGGATCAGGCCAAGGGTGATCGTCGCAATCACCCGCAGTTTCTGGCTGTGCTTGCGCCCGACCACGTGGACCATTTCTTTCATCAGATAGTTCGGGCTGGAATGCGGGCCTTCGAGCAGCCGCACTTTGCCCAAATGACCCAGACCTGTGGCGGTTTCAATGGTGTGACCGGCGGTCTTGAACGCTTTGTCACCCATCTGCCAAGCGGCCAGTTGCAACGCTGTCAGTACCAGCAACAAAACGGCGGCGGCGGTGTCCTGGCCGGACAACAAGGCGCCGCCAGCAAGGGCATAGGTCAGGAACAAAACCGGGGTCAGGGGCATGTGCCAGCGGGGAACGGTTTTGAGTTGGTTATAGATTTTCGACGTGGTGAAGACGGTGAGCAGCGACAATAGAGCGGCGATCCAGCCGACGATTTGCAGGTTTTTGTCAAAGAAAATCAACCCGGTGGCGTAAACGGCCATGACCAGCAGGGTGAGGACGGCTGAAACACCTTCGCGGCTGAGCCAGCTTGTGCGCCATTGGCTGAAAGCCTTCATCGCCCGCTGGGGGTTGCCCAGATGCAGGGTTGAGGCCAGCAATCCGCCCACAGCCAAAGCGTAGGCGACAAAGAAAAATGCGAAGGCCACCCAGCCGGTGACGGCGGGCATACCGAACCCCAGAAAAAACATCAGACCGAAACCAAGACCTGACAGGGACGTGAAGATAATAACGGATGGAGCGGGATTCATCAGAGTTTCTCCAGCGCTTTGTCAAGCCAACCGAGGAAGCCGCCGGCCTCCTCGTTGATTGGTTCGAGGTAGGGGGCAAGGATGTCGATTTTGCCGATCCCGCCAATGTCCTGTTTCAGGCGGGGCGGCAGGTATTTGTTCACTGGTTTGGTACCTTGTTCGGGCATCAGGTCGATGCCGCCGCGTTCAGCGGTCAGTTTTGAGACGTTGCTGTCAGGATCAGCGAAATCGCCGAAATGTCGCGCACCGGCCGGGCAGGTGCGTACGCAGGCGGGGATGCGGTCCACCTCGGGGATGTTTTCGTTGTATATCCGGTCCACACACAGGGTACATTTCTTCATCACGCCTTCGGCTTTGTCGAGTTCGCGTGCGCCATATGGGCAGGCCCAGGCACACAGACCGCACCCGATGCAGCTGTCTTCGTTGACCAGCACGATGCCGTCCTCAACGCGTTTATAACTTGCACCCGTCGGGCAGACGGTGACGCAGGGTGCGTCTTCGCAATGCAGGCAGGATTTGGGGAAATGCACGGTTTGAGCGTTGCTGCCGGGCTTTTTGGCCTCGTAGGTGTGGATGCGATTGAGGAATGTGCCCATCGGTTCGGCCCCGTAAGCATCCATATCCGACAGGGGTGCGCCGTAGTTCGAGGTGTTCCATTCCTTGCAGTTGATCACGCAGGCATGGCAGCCGACGCAGGTATCAAGGTCGATCACAAGGCCCAGTTTGCGCTGGGTGGTCTGGGGTAGGGTGGTCATTGGGCGGCTCCGAAAGTTAGGGTCGCGAAATCGGTGAGGTCTTGGTTGAACCGTTCGGGTTGTTCCACAAACGGCGAATGGCCGGTATTCTCGTACAGCCTGAGATCACCTTTGGGGGCAAGTTCAGAAACTGTTATGCCACACAGTGCTGCAACGACGGTATCTTCTACGCCGTGGATGGCAAGAAGCGGTTTGGTGAGGGCTGCATAGACCGGGCGGAAATCCCAGTTGGCGGCAAATATGGCGCGGCGCACAAGGGCGGTGACACGCATGTTGGCGGCGATGATTTCTGCGGTCAGGGTGTCGTCTAACGGATCAAACGCACAAGCGCGGACAAATTTGGCCGTGGCTGCGGCGCGCAAATCGTCGTCTTCGGTGTAAAGGTCGCGGTTTAAGCCGGGGCTGGACGGG
>DJBQ01000001.1:2728-5941 GCA_002430125.1 Rhodobacterales bacterium UBA5972 | reverse complement strand
TTTAAGCCATGGATATTTGATATGACGGTCGTTCTGTTCGCACTTTTGTCCTGCAAGACACAACACAAGCTCCTTGGAGAATAGGCGCAACAGTCCAGCCTACTGGCTCCGGACCCCCAGGATCAGCGGTCACAGGGGCGAGACATCGCCCGCACTTGTGCACTTTCAATTGATCTGTAAACCGACGGTGAGAGGATTTGGGATTTGGCTTGGTGCCCGGTCGCTTTTGTTCATGCTGTGCTGGCGCTGGGCATGTCAAATGGCGTAGAAATATTGTTTATGATCGCCGGTGGTGTCGGCTTTATTCCTGTGGCGTTTGCCGTTTGGACGCGGATCAAACCGCGCGTATTTTTACCCATTTACCGATTGCCATGTTTGGCTCAGCGCTGGCCGATGTGCTTTGGCTGGTTTTGCCCGAAAACCAACGTCCTACCCAAATGTTGCAGCAATCAGGCTGGGGGTTTCCCGACTAGCTAAGAAAACTAACAATCAGCGTCACACCCAAGAATACCGCTACCCAAAGCACCATCGAACCTGTCGGGGCACTTTGCGCAATCCTGCCCTCTGGGCCAAAGGTCAAAGACAAACGAGAGATGAATCCGTTCAGCCATCGCAACCAAAACTCGGCCTGATGTGCCCATATACGGGACATGGCACGGGCCACAACGGCAATGACGGATGGCAAGAAACGCCGGTATGTCCAGTCGGTATCAAGGTTAACTGATTTCAGCTCTGGCGGATATATGCCCGATCGCACCAGCACCGCAAATGCGAGTCCCGAGAAGAAAAGAAGCTGTAATTGGGTTACAACATGTGTCGTTGTATATGGGACGTAATCCACGTCGAAGGGCAAGAGTGTATAAAACTGCGCGGGAAAGATGCCAATGACAATGCATAGAAACGCAGCGATGCCCATCGCAAGCAGCATGTGAAACGGTGCCTCTTTTGGCCGCAATCCGCTGTCATGGGCAAAGAAAGCAAAATACGGGATCTTGATGCCCGAGTGGTGAAACACACCGGCTGAGGCAAACAGAAGTATTGCCCAGACGATGTAATAGCCTTCGTGCGCCGAGGCAGACAGGATAAGTGATTTTGACACAAACCCAGAAAACAGCGGAAAGGCAGAAATAGAGGCCGCACCGACGACACAAAACAGCATCGTCAGCGGCATGGTTTTGTACAAACCGCCAAGCTCGGACCCCTTGGCGGTTCCGGTACGAAATAGAACGGCACCGACGCTCATGAACAACAGACCCTTAAACAAAATGTGTGCAATGGCATGCGACACCGCCCCATTAAGCGCCATATCGGTTCCGATGCCGATGCCCACGACCATAAAACCAAGCTGGTTGTTGGTGCTGTAAGCCAGCACCCGGCGCAAGTCATTCTCAATCACTGCAAAGAAAATCGGAAACAGCGTCATAACGGCTCCGATATAGATCAAGATCTCTGTCCCGGCGAAACCCCGGGCCAACGCGTAAATCGCCATTTTTGTCGTGAAGGATTGCAGGATCACAGTGCCGGTAATCGTTGCCGCCGGATAGCTGTCTTGCAACCAGTTGTGCAACAACGGGAAAGCACTTTTGATCCCGAAAGCCAGAAAAATCAACCAGGTTGCAAGCGTTCCAAGCGTCATCTTGTCGAACGCCAGCGATCCGGTGTCGCGATAGAACAGGACAGTGCCCGCCAGCAGGATCACACCCGATCCAACCTGAATGATGAGATACCGCATACCTGTGTAATAAGCGCCTTCGGTTCGCCGCGCCCAGATCAGAAAGACTGCGGTCACCGCTGTTCCTTCCCAATAAAAGAACAGCGTGATAAGGTCGCCCGCGAACACCGCACCGATCGCAGCACCTGCGTAAAGCAAAGCGGCAACCTGTTGCACTGTGTCGCGAATATGCCACGCGTAGAGATTGCCGATGAACGCCGCGAGACAGAATATCAGGGCAAACGCCCGGCTCAGCTTGTCGACGCGCATCAGATCAAGAGTAAAACCGAACAATTCCTGCTGCGCGTATATGCCAAAAGGCAATGTCCAAACCTGCCAGGCAGCTAAGATCGGCAAAGCCAGCAGAAACGCGGCGCGCGCGCGTCCCACTGGGAGCGCCAAAAGAACTACCGCCGCTCCGAAGTACAGAAATGCGGTTGGGAACTGGTCAAGCATCATGGTCGATCCTTTCCAGTTGGTCAGCAGGGTAATCCTCGGAGTCTACGTCGCGTGGTGCATAATAATCCTCGGGACGCATCAGAAACACACGCAAGCCTTTCGCGCATATCACAAGTGCTGCGCACATGACGAACCCGTATATTGCATAAAACCCTGGGATTTTCTCGATCCCCAGTTCAACATGTTTTGCATAGAAAAAGTCGGCGGCGAACAGCGCAGCACAGAGCAGATACAAACCTCGGACCACCAGATCGACATTTTTCTTGCTGTCCAGCCAAAGCAACTTCTGTCCAAGCGCCGGAAATTTCGATGTATCTTCGTGCCGATGCTCGCTCATTTTTTCATCCTCACGGTGTCACCAATGGCATCAGGAAATCCCGCAATGCCCCGGCGTAAAAGAACAGGATCAGACAGCCTGCAGCGGTGATGGCGGGCGGCAGCCAACACAATAAAGGAGCCTCTGTCATTTTGGTTGGGGTGGCCATGTCGGGCGATGGCAGGAAAAACCCTCTGGCAACCACCGGCATAAGGTAGGCGATGTTCAACAAGGAACTGAGTACAAGAACGACGATCATGGCTTGCTGGCCTGCATCGGCGGCCCCGACGATCAGCAGCCATTTGCTCCACGACCCAGCCAGAGGCGGCAGGCCGATGATCGACATTGCACCAATGAAAAATGCGAAAAACGTGATCGGCATCGTGCGACCCAAACCGGTCATCTGACTGATATTCGTCTTGTGGGTGGCAACATAGATTGAGCCCGCACACATGAACAACGTGATCTTTCCAACTGCGTGCATGGCAATGTGCATACCACCGCCAAGAACCCCCATGGATGTCGCCAATGCTATTCCAAGTGTGATGTAGGAAAGCTGACTGATGGTGGAATATGCCAGCCGCGCCTTTAAGTTATCCTTGGTCAAGGCGATGATTGATGCCGCAACGATCGTGAATGCGGCCAACCACATCAGCCATTCCGAAGCTCCGGTTTCCGCCAGAAAATCGATGCCAAAAATGTAGATGCCGACCTTCAACATCGTAAA
>DJBQ01000001.1:0-2464 GCA_002430125.1 Rhodobacterales bacterium UBA5972 | reverse complement strand
GCAACCATCGGCCCCGCGATGTGGCCCTCCAATATGCCGCCTTTGGTGAAATCGAGTGTTCCGGCGATCAGGAAGGTCCAGATAATTGCAACAAGCTGCAGGCCGATTGACGTGCCGATCAGGATGCCCAAATACGTCCGTGCACCTTTGATTGCTTCGGGTGTCCCCTTGTGAGCGACCAGAGGATAGGTTGATATGGTCAGGAGCTCGTAAAACAGGAACAATGTGAACATGTTGGCGGAAAACGCGATGCCCATGACCGCCGATATTGCCAAGGAAAAACAGGCAAAGAACCGGGCGTGGTCCTTTTCATTGTTCCCACGCATATAACCGATACCATAAAGGTGGGTAACGATCCAAAGGCCAGACGCAACGATCGCGAACAACAATCCCAAGGGTTCCACGTTGAATGCCAGATCAAGGCCCGGGAACACCTCGAACAAGACAAGCTGTTCGGTTGTGCCGTTGCCCACTTTGGCCAATATCAACAGGACGGTCAGGAACGTGGCAACTGCCGCCGTTAGCGTCAGCCCGTCCCGAAGATTAGGTCGATTGCGGAACAGGATATTTGTCACGACGGAACCGGCCGGTATCAACATTGTCAGTATTATGGCTGTATTCGTTTCCACCTGTCGTCCTGTTCAATGCATTCCGGCAGACCCCGCCAGCAGCCCTTCGGCTGCGGCACGGGCCGCTGTAAGCGTGATTTCTGTCGCCAATCCAAAATAGATACAGGCAAGCGCCATGACCCAGATCGGCCCCAGCATCCAGATTGAAACTTCCCCGCCTTTTACATCCTGGGTGGGCGCATGAAGATAGAGCGCCTCGATCACCCGCCAAACGTAAATCACGGCCAGAAGCGAGGAAGCAACAATCAACAAAGCGACCGGCCACCACCCCTTTTCCAAAGCTGCCTGCACCAGCGCCCACTTGCTCACAAAGCCGGCGGTTCCAGGGATTCCGATCAGGCTTAAACCGCCGATTACAATGGCCGCACTGGTGAAAGGCATTGCCGGCCCCATTCCGGCGATGCGGTCATAGAACGAACCACCAGTCCGCAAAACCAGTGCGCCAACACCCATGAAAAGGACTGCTTTCGTGATTCCATGGTTGAACAGGTGGACAATTGCGGCGGTAAGGCCAGTCTCGGTAAGAAATGATATCCCAAGCAAGATATAGCCAATCTGGGCCACGCTAGAATAGGCCAGCATACGCTTAAAGTCCGACTGAAATACCGCAATGAACGATGCCGCGAACATCGCGACGACAGCAAACGGCAAGATAATAAATTCCAGCGTGTTGACTTCAAAAAGGAACGCAGGCTGGAATACTGAGAACATAAACCGAAGCAGGACATAGATAGCGACCTTGGTGGCAGTGGAGGCTAAAAATGCTGTGACCGCTGAAGGCGCATAGGTATAGGCATTGGGCAGCCATGTATGCAGAGGATAAACCGCGACTTTCAGACCAACCCCAACGACAATAAACGCAAATGCAGCCTGAACAGTTCGATTGCTGCCCTGTTCGGCAATTCGGTCAGAGATATCCGCCATGTTGAGCGTGCCGGTCGCCATATAAAGCAATCCAAGACCAATCACGAAAAACGAAGCCCCGATAGTGCCCATAATCAGATAATCATAGGCGGCAGTCAGGGCACGTTTATCTCTGTATGAGCCTTGCGCGATCAGCACATAAGTTGAAAGTGACGATATTTCGAGAAAGACAAATACGTTGAACGCATCCCCCGTGGCCACCACGCCGAGAAGACCCGTCAGGCACAACAAATAGCAGGCATAAAATAACGAATGATGCCGGTCGGGTATTTCCGATTGCACGCTTTTTCGAGCGTAAGGCAATACAACTGTGCTGACCCCAGTAACCAACAGCAGAACGAACGCATTTGCTGGGTCGATACGATACTCTATCCCCAACGGCGGGGCCCAGCCGCCGATGTGATAGGAAATTATGCCTCCGTCAATCACCTGCATCAACAGCAACACGGCGACGACGAAGGCCACCGCGCTTGAGATGAATGTAATCGGCCACGCGAGCTGGCGGCTGCCCAAAAGCACAACCAGCGGGGCAGCGACAAATGGCACCAGCACCTGCAGTATCGGCAAATGATCCGTCAGCGTCATCGCGACATGTTGGGCAGTTTCAATCGCCATTATGCCTGATCGCCCATTGCTTTGTGGTAACGCTCGTTTTCGTCGCGGGCAAGCGCCTGTTCGATCACGACAATATCGTCTTCGTTAATCGTGTTGAATTCTTCTCTAATTCTGACGATCAATGCCAATCCAAGTGCCGTCGTCGCGACCCCAACAACAATTGCGGTCAGGATCAACACATGTGGAAGCGGATTGGTGTAGATCACATCCGGGTCAATATCCATATCAACCGGGAATATCGGGGCGGTGCCACCAGTGATTTTGCCCATTGAAATATAAAGCATAAATATGGACGT
>DJBQ01000175.1:2034-13161 GCA_002430125.1 Rhodobacterales bacterium UBA5972 | reverse complement strand
CAGGCACCGCAATACAACAGGCGAGGTTATTTCGGTGATCGGTTTACGGCCAAAGGTTGCAATGGCCATATCCATATACCATCGGTTTTTAACCATTGTTGCGGACGCACGGCCTTCCTTGTCGATTTTATTCAGATACGCTTCCGCAATTTTTTCGAAAGATTGATTGTGGATTTCCTTGTCTGCCAACGCTTTTTCACGCTTCAACTGACTTGGGTCGTCTCCGTTGGAAATCTGGCTTCTTGCTCGATCACGTACTTCGCGCGCTTCCAGAAGACTGACTGCAGGATAAACGCCTATAGCCAAAAGCTTTTCTTTCCCGTGAATGCGATACTTAAACCGCCAGAGCTTTGAACCATTTGGCCGTACAAGAACGTGCAACCCGTTTAAGTCTGCGACTTTGTATTGTTTGTCTTTGGGCTTCAGGTTTCGAATCTTGGCATCAGTCAGAGTCATTTTGGGGGTATCGCTTTTCTATCCGGCCACTAATACCTCCAAAGATACCCCCAATTCGTCTGGATGTACCCCCACACGGGGCTGGACGGCGTTGGACAATATTATCAATATACCCTATATAACTAAGGATCCATTGGATGTCACTGTTCTTGAAAAAACGTTATTGTGGTACCCGAGGCCGGACTCGAACCGGCAAGCCTTTCGGCGGTGGATTTTGAATCCACTGCGTCTACCAGTTCCGCCACTCGGGCATCAGCGCCAATTTTCTAGGACAGGATGGTAAGGCCAGCCATGGCGAATCTGCGATTGATCTAGTATTTAACTTCGCAGCAAAGGTAAATGGTCAACTGACAATCTCAGCAGTCCGACAGTAGAAAAACCTCGCTTGACCCTGAGCGGGCGCTGTGGTGCAACCGGCGCATCGAATTGAGGTGGGTTATGCTGCGCGGATTATATAACTGGACAATGGCACTTGCTGACAGTCGTTATGCGCTCTGGGCGCTGGCGGCGATCAGTTTTGCGGAAAGCTCGTTTTTCCCTATTCCGCCGGATGTTCTGATGATCCCGATGATTATCGCGGCACCACACCGGGCGTTCCGGATTGCCGGCGTTTGTCTGATTGCGTCGATTTTGGGGGCCTTGTTAGGATATTTCATTGGCGCGCAGTTGTTTGACCTGATTGGTCAACCGATGCTGGCATTTTACGGCAAGGCCGATGCCGCAGCAGAATTTAACGCGCAGTTTTCAGCATGGGGCGCATGGGCGGTGTTAATTGCCGGGATCACGCCATTTCCGTTCAAGGTTATTACAATCATGTCAGGATGGACCGGGCTAAGCTTGCCGGTTTTCATACTTTCTGCTATTCTTGCCCGTGGGTTGCGGTTTTTTATCGTGGCCGGATTGTTGTGGAAATTCGGCAGCCCCATCCGCGACTTTATCGAGCATCGCCTCGGCCTTGTGTTCACTGTATTTGTCGTGTTGCTGCTGGGCGGCTTTTTCTTGCTGAGGTATCTATGAACGCGCGAAATCTGGCCTTAATGGCTGCTGTTGGCTCCGTGGCGATGTTACTCGGCGCATTTGCCTTTCAGATTTTCGGCGAAATGGCGCCGTGCAAATTGTGTATCTGGCAACGCTGGCCACACGGCTTGGCTTTTGGGGTAGGTTTACTGGCCTTGCTGCTGCCGCATCGGGCTCTTTATGCCCTTGGCGGGTTGGTTGTGTTGTTTGGGGCTGGCGTCGCCCTTTACCATACCGGGGTTGAACAGCATTGGTGGGTCGGGCCGACGACATGCACCTCGCAGGGCGTCGCCGGTTTAACCGCGCAACAATTGATGGATCAGATCCTGAACGCGCCCTTGGTGCGGTGCGATGAAATCCCGTGGAGCATGTTTGGTATGTCGATGGCCGCGTGGAACGGCGTGGTTTCACTTGGTTTGGCTGGGCTTTGGGCTGTGGCTTACCGTAAAGCCTGAATAAGTTCTTTGTTCTAAAGTACTCAAAGAAAAGGGGGCTTTGCCCCCGGCACGCAGTTTAGCGCAGCTAAACTACCCGGCCCAACTGAAAACGGCCGAAGGTCGTCTTTCAGGCGGGAGCGCCACCTTTGCTGAAGGCAATCCAGCGGCAGCCCTGCGGGCAGTTCCATTTAAGCCGCTACGCGGCAGGGCCTTCGGCGAGGATATTTGGCAAAGAAAGTGTCAGGGTTTTGCCCACCAATCGGCGGGTTTCAGGCGTTCGCGGGAACCGTTGCGGTTTTCCCACCACTGGGCGAGTTTTCGGCCCCGACCGGTTGCCAGTTTGCGCCACACACGGTCGCTCCAACTGTCATAGGTTCGGTTGAACGGGCAAACACGCATGCAGATCGCGCAGTCGGTCTTAAGTTTCGCCCAATAGCCAAAGCATTTTTCGCAATTTGCTGACCATTTTTTCACACCTTTTATGGTTGACGGGCTATCGGCCCCATATTCAGGCGGCCCTTTGGGGAGGGCTTTTGGTGGGCAGGCATCGGCGCATTTGGTGCAAGAATGGCAGTAGGTCGTCATCCCCAAAGGCTTCGGTTGATCATTCACCAAGGGCAGACTGGTGAAAATCTTTGAAAACCGCACGCGGGGTCCGAATTCTGGCGTCAGAACCATTTGGTTGCGACCATATTCGCCTAACCCTGCTTTGATCGCATAGGGGATCACCAATGCGGTGTCGTTCATTGACGCAACCGCCTGATACCCAAGATTGCGGATATAGGTCGCCACTTGAATCACAATCGCCGCCTCGTGGCTGTATTCGCGCCCGGTCGAGGCCCCGGCAAGGGCTGATGGATAGGTTTCCACCAGATCAAAATCCATCGCATGCGCCATCACGATCACATGCGTGATGCCTGCAGGCAATGTATTGTCGGCCTGTGTCAAATCGCGGGTGTCAACGCGGCTGGAATAATGCCACCGCTCGTCCACTTCGGTCACCCCCACCAGATCCGCACCGAACATCTTGGCAATCCGTTTGATTTCAGCGGTTTGCGCAGCCGCGTCGGGAACTTCGACCTGCGTTGGCGCAACCGGCGTATCTTCGGCAATCCACGATTGGAACCCTTCGCGCATACCAGTGTCGTTGCCGCGATTGGAAATAATGTCGGAAATCACCCAGGACGCGTTTCTGAGTGCGAAATCTTTTTGGCTGAACCCCTGCCCGCGTCTCGGCTCCGAACCCATTCGGTACGAGGCGAAAAACCCGTCGCTGTCGGCGGATTTAATCGCCGGATCCCAGAACGCCCGCGTAAACATATCGTTGATTTGCGCGAAAGGTTTGAAATCTTTGCTGATCTCAAACCCAAGCGCGCGGTCGCTTTCGCCAAAGCGCTGTTGCCATTCGACACGTTGTTCGGGCGTTACCTCGGGTTCAGGCGTGTTGCGTGGCCAGCTCATAAGGAATCCTTGGTTACGCCTCTAGTTCGGCATCCCAATATAGAAAGTCCATCCAACTGTCATGCAAGTGGTTTGGGGGAAATTTCCGACCAGAATTTCGCAGAGCGTCCGAACTGGGCCTGTGAGGTGCGCGGCGCAGGTGCATACTTGTCTGTTGTAACAGTTTGGAGCCTTTTCGCAGGTTACACGGTCCGCAAGCTGCCACCACGTTTTCCCAGATAGTTTTGCCCCCTTTTGCCCTTGGGATCACATGATCAAACGTCATCTCGCCTTTGCTACCGCAATATTGGCAGGTAAATTCGTCGCGCAAAAACAGGTTAAACCGGGTGAAAGCGGTTGAGCGGGCGGGCTTTATGTAATCTTTCAGCACCACAACTGATGGTATCCGGATGGTGGTCGACGGCGAATGAACCTCGCGGTCATATTCCGCAATTATCGTTACGCGATCAAGATACGCGGCCTTGATCGCGTCCTGCCAGGACCACAATGACAATGGCAGATAAGACAAAGGCCGGTAATCGGCATTCAGCACCAAGGCCGGATTTTGGCTGAGTGCTGTGGTATTTCGGATGAAATTCGCACTAAAGTCGCCGTCCATTGCCGCCATTACCCCGCTCGGCCATGCCTGTTCAGACACTGGAACGGGACGTTGCCGTCCCAGCTTTCACAGCAAACTATATCTCGTGAAATTGAAACGGCAAGTGTCTATATCATGTAATTTTTTGTGACAGCGTCAGCCGGAAATGGCCAAGTGCTGGCGCATGAACTGTAAGGCGACCCCAAGTCCGTCGGGCGCGATGCCGTGTGCCGTGCCTTTTGAGATATGGGTGCACACCTCAAAGCCTGCCTTGGCCAAGGCATCCGCTGCGGCCGGCAGGCTTTCGACCGGGACCATCTGATCCTGATCGCCATGGATCAACAGCACCGGCGGGCGGCACATCACTTCAGCCTCCAGCGTCTCAGGTGCCAGTAACCGGCCGGAAAATCCAACCACCCCAGCCAGAGGTGCTGCGCGGCGTGGTGCGATGTGCAGGCTCATCATGGTGCCTTGGGAAAAGCCCATCAGGATGGTTTCGGACGATGTGACGCCCTCCTCGGCCATTTTGGCATCAATAAACGCGTTCAGATCATCGGCAGATTGCGCCATGCCCTTGGCGGCTGCTTCTTCACTTGATCCGTCAAGCCACGGGATCGGGAACCATTCATAGCCATAAGGGTTGCCTGAACATTTGTCGGGGGCGTCCGGTGCGATGAATGTGGTGTCGGGCATATGCGGCTGTAAAGGGTCGGCGAGGCCCAACAGGTCGTTACCGTCTGCGCCATAACCGTGCAGCACAATCACCAAGGATTTCGTCTTGCCCGAAGGTGCGCCGCGTCTGCCTGCCTGCAATTCTCGTGTCATATTATCCCTTCCCGGTCTTTTGCCACACGGTAATACGCCCACAATATCCGGGCTGCAACCGCCTGCCATGGTGACCAGTCAAGGGCCATGGCCCGCAAGGCTTTGTCGGTTGGGCGGGCGGGCAGATCGAACAAAACTTTGGCAGCTTCTTGCAAGGCAAGGTCGCCGGGGGCAAAAACATCGGCGCGACCCAAGCTGCACATTGTATAAACCTCAGCGGTCCAGCGGCCTATGCCTTTGATTTTTATCAGTGTTTCAATAACTTCACGGTCTGGCAACGTGACCAGCGCATCGTAATCAACCCCACTATGGGCCAATGCGCGGGCGTATTGAATTTTCTGACGTGATAATCCGCAGGCACGAAGGTCGTCCTCGGTCGCCTTTGCGACATTGTCGCGGTGGGTCATGCGGGCCACTTCCATCCGCGCCCAGATAGCATTAGCCGAAGCGATCGAGACCTGTTGGCCAATAATCGCATTCAGCAGGTTATCAAAGCCGCCGGGGCGGCGACGTAATGGCAAAGGGCCGGTCAGTGACAGGGCGTGATGAAATCGCGGCTCAAGGTTAGCCAGCCATTTTGCGCCTTCGGCAACATCCTGATCGGTCATGATGATGCGGCTGATCATGAATTCACCCTTCGCGCTACCCAATCAAGCACCTCGGGGACCCGGCTTAGCCGTGTACAATCGGGCTGGGTTGGGCGTTTGATCATTGCAACCGGAATTCCAAGCAGGCGGGCCGCCTCCAGTTTGCTGTGGCTAGCCTGACCGCCCGAGTTTTTAACCACCAGCCAGTCGACCCCTAGATTTTGAAAGAGGTTAACTTCGTCTTGAACCGAAAACGGCGGGCGACCAACCAGAAATTCACCAGCGGGAAAAGGAAACGGATGATCCGGCGGGTCGATCTGACGACAAATCAGGCGTCTGCCAGTCATATTGCCATAACATTTCAGAGTCTGCCGACCGGTCGCCAGAAATACCGTCGCGCCGCGTGGTACAAGTGCGGCAACCTCGGCCTCGGATGCAACTTCGGTCCAGCTATCACCGGGTTCTGGCTGCCATTCGGGCCGCAGCATTTGCACATGTGGGATGTTCAGCGCCTTGCAGATGGTGGCGGCGGTTTGCGACATGCGCGCGGCAAAAGGATGGGTGGCATCAACGACAGCATCAATATTTGCTGTCTGTAAATACAAGCGAAACCCGTCTTGGCCTCCAAAGCCGCCGACGCGGGTTTCGCATGGCAAATCAATCGGTTGTCGGGTCACCCCGGCCAATGAAGCAATCGTCGTCACATCAGTTTCAGCCAAACCTTGCGCGATGCGGCGGGCATCACTGGTTCCAGCCAACAGCAGTAACCTCATCTTTTTGGCGCCCGCGCGATGACGGTTCCGGCGCGGTCGATCACCACGATATCCGTATTGATTGCACCCACCAGAAAACTCTCGACACGCGCAAGCGCTGCATCGGCGACAGCCTGGGCCAAAGGGGCCCCACCGATTTCATAAGCTTCTAACGCTGTGTTGGCTTGCGAAACGTCTTTGACTCCCACCGCCTCGGCCAGCCCATTCAGGGCAGAAAAATCAACTTGCGACCGGTCAGAATGCAGGTCCATTGCCCCTTGCGCCAATTTGGTGATTTTTCCGATACCGCCACCAATTGTCAGACGCGCCACGGGATGTTTTTTCAGGTATTTCAGCAATCCCCCGGCGAAATCCCCCATATCCAGCATGGCGTGATCCGGCAGGCCATAAAGCGCCTGAACCACGCGTTCAGATGTGGCCCCCGTAGCTCCGGCCACATGGGTTTGCCCACCCGCCCGCGCCACATCAATCCCGCGATGGATCGAGGCGATCCAGGCCGCGCAGGAAAACGGCCGCACCACGCCGGTGGTTCCCAATACCGACAGACCGCCGACGATACCAAGGCGCGGGTTCCAGGTTTTTTCGGCCAGCTTCTGACCGCCGGGGATCGAAATTGTGATTGCGATATCAGGTGCGTGGCCATAAATTGCGGCACATTCTAGAACCACATCAGTCATCAATTGACGCGGTACGGGGTTGATCGCAGGCTCGCCCACTGCAATCGGCAGGCCGGGTTTGGTGATGGTGCCAACGCCGTCGCCTGCATGGAAACTGAGGCCTGTTCCCCGCATCTGAACCCGCGCAATAATCAGTGCGCCGTGCGTTACATCGGGGTCGTCACCTGCGTCCTTTATCACGCCGGCCTCGGCCCAGCCTGGACCCTGATCAATAAAAGCCAGCGGGAAAACCGGTGTTTCGCCCTTGGGCAAGGTTATCCCAATCTCAGCCGGAAATTCGCCACTCCACAATGCCATTAACGCCGCCTTGGTGGCAGCGGTCGCACAGGCGCCTGTGGTCCAGCCCCGGCGCAGTTCTGTTATTGGCTTTCGGCTCATGGAAAGAACTATAGGCGGCTTCGCTGCGCGCGTCCAAGGGGTTTTCGGGCCGCATTCGGGGTGCCATAATGGCGGGGTTGATTCCCCTTCAGCAAAAAGGTGTCCTGCCATGGCAAATGGAAGCGGTTTGATCCTGTCAGCCCCGGCATCGGGCAGCGGCAAGACGACGTTGACCCTTGGGATTTTACGGGCGCTTAAGCTGCGCGGCGTGGATGTGCGATCCGCCAAATCAGGGCCGGATTACATTGATCCACGGTTTCATGCAGCAGCCAGTGGGCAGGCCTGCCTGAACCTTGATGCATGGGCAATGACGCCGGATCGCCTGCGCGCGCTTGCGTCGGGTCCCGGCACATTGTTAATCGAAGGCGCGATGGGGTTATTTGATGGTGCGCCGCCTTCGGGCAAAGGTGCCACTGCGGATTTGGCGCGCCATTTGGGCTTGCCGGTTGTGCTGATAATCGACACGGCCAAGCAGTCGCAATCTGTGGCAGCGGTAGCGATGGGTTTCGCCCGTCATCAACCGGATGTCCGGGTTGTCGGGGTGATCCTCAACAATACGGGCTCGGACCGGCACGAGAAAATGTTGCGCGACGCGCTTTTGCCAACCGGCCTGCCAGTTCTGGGGTCTGTAAGGCGGCAAGCGGGCCTTGCGCATCCTTCGCGGCATCTGGGTCTGGTGCAGGCAGACGAGCGGCCGGACCTTGAGGATTTTCTGGACCATGTGGCCACAATAGTCAATCAAAGCATTGATTTGGAAACGCTTTTGGCTTTGGCATCGCCTTTACCGTCACGTGACGGCAACGGCGTGGCAATGCCACCACCCGCACAACGAATTTCCGTGGCGCACGATGCGGCTTTTGCATTTGCCTATCCACATCTTTTGGCCGATTGGCAGGCGGCTGGAGCCGAGATCAACCTGTTTTCTCCACTGGCAGATCAGGCCCCGCCACCTTGTGATTTGGTTTTCCTACCCGGCGGATATCCAGAATTGCATGCCGGGCGGCTGTCTGGGAATGCCGCATTTCTTTCAGGGCTGCGACAGGCGGCTGAAACCGGTGCTGTTTATGGTGAATGCGGCGGCTACATGGTTCTGGGCGACAGCCTGACGGACGCTGAGGGTCGCGTGCACTCAATGACCGGTTTATTGCGGCTGGAAACCAGTTTTGCTGCGCGTAAATTGCATCTGGGATATCGGCATTTGGTGGCACTTGGCGGTCTTTGGCAGGGCGAGTTAAACGGGCACGAGTTTCACTATGCAACCACCCTAAAGGCACAGGGGCAGGCATTGTTTAATGCCCGCAATGCGGAAGGCGAAACCCTGCCGGATATGGGGCTGCGGACAGGTCGGGTAAGTGGGTCTTTCGCGCATGTGATTGACCGCGCGGTTTAGGGGTTTCGCCCGCCTGAAACTGCCGATAACCATTGGCGCATGACAGATATGACAGCTTCCGATTCACGCGCGCGGCGCAATGTAATGGTCCTTGTGATAGCCCAGGCGTTGCTTGGCGCGCAAATGCCAATGATTTTTGTGTTGGGAGGGCTGGCCGGGCAATCACTGGCCTCAAACCCCTGCTGGGGAACTTTGCCTATTTCGCTGATCGTGTTTGGATCAATGACTACCGCCCCCTGGATGTCGCAGGTGATGCAGAAATGGGGCCGTCGGGTCGGGTTTTACTGCGGGATCACCGGCGGCGCGGTTGGGGCGGCAATCGCGGCTTATGCGTTGAGCGTTGCATCGTTTCCGCTGTTTCTGTTGGGGTCGTACTTTACCGGCATCTATATGTCTGCACACGGCTTTTACCGCTTTGCAGCTGTGGATACCGCCAGCGAAGGCTTTCGCCCGAAAGCCATGTCGTACGTGATGGCAGGTGGTCTGGTATCGGCAATCATTGGTCCGCAACTGGCCACAGCATCCGATCTTTGGCTGGCTGTGCCGATCATGGGTACCTATCTGACGGTCGTGGCGATCAACCTGACGGGGTTTGTGTTGTTTCTGTTTCTGGACATTCCGACCCCGGAAAAACCCAGGATTGGGGCACTTGCCGGACGCACGCGGCTTGAAATGCTGAAGACTCCGCGCATTTTGGTGGCAGTCATTGCGGCCATGGTGTCCTATTCACTGATGAACCTTGTGATGACCTCGACGCCTTTGGCGGTCGTGGGTTGCGGGTTTGACAAAGTGACCGCCGGACATGTGGTGTCTGCGCATGTCTTGGCAATGTATATACCGTCGTTCTTTACCGGTCATGTCATAGCCCGGTTTGGGGCCGAAAAGGTCGTGGCAATAGGTTTGACGATACTTGCCGCCGCCGGTTTGGTTGGCCTTGCTGGCGTCGATATCCTGAATTTTTATGTGGCTTTGATGCTGTTGGGGATCGGCTGGAATTTCGGCTTTATCGGCGCCTCGACCATGTTGTCCGGCGCGCATAGTGTTGAAGAACGTGGTCGCATTCAGGGCATTAACGATATGATCGTATTTGGCTGTGTGACGCTGGCATCGCTGTCATCCGGTCTGTTGATGAATTGTTCAGGCTCAACAGTTGTCGCTGGATGGACGGCTGTGAACCTTGCGATGATCCCGCTATTGGCTTTGGCAGGCGCTGCCCTGATCTGGTTGGTGATGCGCCCGCAAGAAGCTTAGGTAAAACTGCCCCGCGCAAAGGCGCGAGGGCGGTGGCTGGAGGGGGCTGTCTGCCCCCTCCAGACCTCCCCCGAGAGTATTTTTGAAACTATGATGCAGCTACCAGGTGCTGAGCGCCGTTTTGGTAATCAATGTCGTACGGCGGGCGAATTCCGAAGGTCTGAGGCGATTTTGCAGGACCACATGTGGATTTTCCGCAGCCCGGCGCAAGATAGAACCCGCCAGCCAACCAGCGCGCAACGCAGGCGCAAGGGCCTTTGGCAGCTTGGCTTTCTTAGCCATTTCAAGGCTGGCAAGCGCTGATTGCGCGAGGCTTTGGATCGCATCAGGTGTTGTGTCGGGCAAGGTTTGTCGCCCGGCAAGGATCAGGGCAGGCAAGGCTTGCAACAGGGCAGCCGTACCAAAGGCAAAGCCGGCCTTGCGACAGGTGGTTTCAGTTTCACCTCTAGCGCCCAAACTGAGGGCCGCAAGCCAAAGCAGGTTTCCGGCGGTGTCGTCAATGTAGTGGATTAGTGCCTTTTGCGACACATGCGGTTCTGGGTAAATGTCAAATTGTCGGGCAGTGACCATACGGGCCAAAAGGGTCGTTGGCAGCGTAAGGTCGCGGGCGATTTCGGCCAGCGGCCCGGCAACCTCGTGGGCACGCGGCGGTCTGCTTGCCGCTATGTCTTCAACGGCATCGGCCCAGAATTGCAGGCGCATTTCGGCGATCATCGGCTCGGCTGTGACCCAAGCAACCCGCGCCAGTTCCAAATTGAAGGCGTAAAGCACCAACAATTGTGCGCGCTGGTTAACCGGCGCTGTCATTGCCGATAAAAATCGATCAGGATCACCCTGCCGCACGAGCGCTGCACAGGCGTCAATCGTCATTTGAGCGACGCAAGAAAACCAGTAATCGCAATAGCGGTTTCAGGCGCGTTGACAATATCCAGATGCGACACGCTCTGGATCAACTGGTACTGGCCTTTATCGGTAACGCTGGACATCAATGGTTGGTAGGCTTCGGCGACAAAGGCCTCGTCCTTGCTGCCTGCAATCAGCAGAAACCGCGGCAGCTTGGCAATATCCACAAGGTATTTCGCTCGCGGTGCAAAGGCTGCGACCATTCGATAGCTATAGGCGCGCGTCGCAGTTGCCCCCAACGGGCCGTCAAGCACCAATTTAGGAAAGGCAAACTCCATCGCTGTCAGGTAATCAAGGGTTTTGATCCCAAGCATGTTCAACATGGATATCCCGATGATCCGCCGCGTCAACGGATGCGCCCAGCCACCCGAATTTGGCCGCGTTGTCGGGGCGTT
>DJBQ01000175.1:1268-1854 GCA_002430125.1 Rhodobacterales bacterium UBA5972 | reverse complement strand
GTTATCAATGCCGCGATATCGTCTTCCAATTGCGTGGTGTAATCGACATCGCCGCGTCGCAAAGCATGCGGTCCGTGGCCGCGCATATCTGGCGCGACGACATCGGCAAAAGGCTGCAACGCCTTGGCCAACCCGGCAAACTGCAACCCGTGCCAGCCTGAGCCGTGGATCAGGATAACCAGCGGCGCGACCTTGGCTGTTGACGGATAAAGCCTCGCCCATTGCGACACACCCTGGCCGGTCGGGATTTCCACCAATTGTGACGGCTCGGCTGTTTGCGTCGCCGTCTGGCGGCTGAAATCCAGACTATTCCCCTTGGCGACTGGGTGACTTGGCCGCTGTGAAACGATCAGACCAAGCGCAATCGCAATCTGGACCGCCAATGCACTGACGATAACAATAACCGCGGTGACAAATATCTTCATTTGGCGACCTTTACGTCGTCGCGGATCAGTTTCCAGTTAATCGCATCAAGCAACGCCTGAAACGAGGCATCGACGATATTTGCGGATACGCCAACGGTTGACCAGCGATGCCCCACGCTGTCTTCGCTGTCGATGATGACACGGGTCACCGCCTCGGTGCC
>DJBQ01000175.1:548-1103 GCA_002430125.1 Rhodobacterales bacterium UBA5972 | reverse complement strand
CCATTGGTGATGCGGACGCGAAAATCAACCAGTCTCATGTCGTCGATACAGGTCTGATAGGGGCCCAGATCTTTGGCCAGCGCCTTGGCCAGCGCGTTGACCGGGCCTGAGTCCTGGCCCAGATCGTCCAGCGAATCCGATACCGACAGAACCTTTTTGCCGGCGATTTTGACGGCAACCACAGCTTCGGACAGCGTGACCATTTCATCGCGTTTGTTTTTGCGCCGCTCGACCGTGACGCGGTAACGTTTGACCTCAAAGAACGCTGGCAACTGGCCCAGTTCACGGCGCGCCAACAACTCGAAACTGGCCTGTGCGGTGTCATAGGCATAGCCGCGGTCTTCGCGGTCTTTGATGTCGTCAAGGATGCGGGCCAGTCGCGGGTCGGCGTCGTCGACCGTGATCCCTGCAAAGGATAAGCGTTGCCGGAGGTTCGCCTGCCCGGCCTGATTTGACATCGGAATAACCCGCGCATTCCCGGTAACCGAGGGCTCGATATGCTCGTAAGTTGACGGGTCCTTGGCAATGGCCGAAGCATGTAATCCCGCCTTGTGC
>DJBQ01000175.1:0-416 GCA_002430125.1 Rhodobacterales bacterium UBA5972 | reverse complement strand
CAAAAGCCGAGGCGCCGACATAGGGCGCCGATTTATTTGGCACCCGGTTTAGGATATCGTCCAGCAAGCGGCTGATCTTGGTCAGGGATTTCAAGCCATCCTGTGTAACGCCGATCTGAAACTGCGACGCATAGGGTTCTTTCAACAGCAATGTCGGGATCAGGGTTATCAGATTGGCATTGCCGCAGCGTTCGCCAAGGCCGTTCAGTGTCCCTTGGATTTGGCGCGCGCCAGCCTCGACTGCCGCCAGTGAATTGGCCACGGCATGGCCGGTATCGTCATGGGTGTGGATGCCGATATTTTCGCCGGGAATACCGGATGCGATCACTGTTTTGGTGATGTCGCGCACTTCATTTGGCAAGGTGCCGCCATTGGTGTCGCACAGCACGACCCAGCGAGCGCCAGCGCCGTAGGCG
>DJBQ01000192.1 GCA_002430125.1 Rhodobacterales bacterium UBA5972 | reverse complement strand
ATTATTGATGTGCGTTTTACAGCCGCTTTTGCTCACGCACGTAAGACCAGAATATCGGCAGGCTTCGCGCCAAACAAGCCTTGTGCCATGGCGGCAATGCCTTGCACGCCGCCCAGGTTCAAAATCACATCGGCCCCGGCCAGATCCATTGCGAACACAATGGCATCGGGAACGCCCACATCGGGGCGCGGCGGCGATACGGCGGTAATATGTGGCACACCTGCAACTTTGGCCGTGGTGACCGTCATCAAGGCGCTGGCAATATGGCTATACCGCCCACCAGGCACATAGCAGCCGGCGCTGGACACCGGGATCAGCTTCTGCCCGGCGATCAAGCCTTCCATCACCTCAACCTCGCATTCGGTCAAGGTGGCCCTTTGCG
This sequence comes from Rhodobacterales bacterium UBA5972, assembly GCA_002430125.1. Lineage (GTDB taxonomy): Bacteria > Pseudomonadota > Alphaproteobacteria > Rhodobacterales > Rhodobacteraceae > UBA5972. The sequence continues at coordinate 12,180 of DJBQ01000192.1, read as the reverse complement.
CCTCGGCAAAGCGGCGGATGTTGGTATAGGCAAAGCGGATATCGTCTTTCAACGCCTCCGGCACGCGCGCGATGGCTGCCGCCCGGTCGGCTTGTGACAGCGCGATCGGGCCGGTCCAGCCATCCAGTTTCTGCGCATAGTCACGCACGGTCTGCTCGCCGCCCGCCTCGATTTCACGCAGCATCAGGGCAACGGTATCGCGCAGATCATTGCGTTCGGTCACGGGGCGCGGTGCTGCGGTTTTCAAGTAAGTGACAGGCATGATTTCTTATCCTTTCAGAATATGGGACTTTATGGCGGCGGCAAGGATGTCAACGGTGTCGATGGCTGTGATGCCCTGCGGCACGGCATCGGCGATCATCGAGAACTCGGAACAGGCAACCAAAACCGCGTCGGCCCCATTCGCAGCCAGTTCCGCAGCGGCAGCGGCGAGTTGGGCGCGCGCCTCGGGTGTATCGCCGCGCGCCTTGATGTCGCGGATCGCCTGCAGCATCAGATCAGGTTGCGCGGGCCAAAGTGGCGCAAGGCCAGAGGCTGCAAAAGCCGCATCGAACACGCCAACCATCTTGACAGCGGGAGAGGCGAGCATCCCTACGCGCGCGCCCTTCTCCAGCTTCTGAGCGGCCTTTGTGACCGACAGATCGACCATGTTGAGCAAGGGGATGGATACCGCCGATTGAATAACGGCAGCGTAGTGATGCGCGGTGTTGCAGGGCATCGCAAGCGCGGTTGCTCCTGCAGCTTGCAGTCGCTGCGCCATGGCGACCAGAACCGGCGTGGGGTCGATGCCGGTGCCTTCGATCAGATGCGCGATACGGGACGGAACTTGCGGGTTCATATCAATCAGCAAGGGCAAATGGTCGCTGTCATCTTGCGCCGTCACGCTGGTCAAAAGCCGTTGTTGCAACAGAATTGTTGCCTCTGGCCCCATGCCGCCCAGTATGCCGACAACGCGCCGCGTCATGGCAATACCTCGTCTAGGGCTTCGATTATTAGTGTCGCGATCAACGCGCAATCGGCCTCGGAAAATGTCAGCGGCAGACGCATGTCGAACAGGGTGGCCAGAATGGCATCGGTTTGTGGCAATTGCTGGCGCGCCACATAACGCCAGCTTTGATGCGCCGAAGTGAAGCCGACCGGATCGGCATTGCCGAACCATTTCAACTCCACCCCCGCCGCTGCCGCCGCTTTTAACAAGGCGTGGCAGCCCTCGGCGGTCAGGTCAGGCACCCGAAACTGGATCGAGGAGCCGACATAGTCTTCGGCCTGCGGGCGCGGGGTGATGGCGATGCGCGCATCTTCGCGCAACCCCGCCTCGACCAGGCGATAGCGCGCATTCCAGCGGGCGATGCTGGTATCAATATTTGCCAGTTGCGGCCGCAGGATTGCCGCGCGCAGCGCATCCATCCGGGCCGAACAATTGGGCATTTCACAGCGGATATCCTCATAAACCGCCAGTTCCGGCCCGGCTCCATGGCGACCAAACAGCATGTAGCTGCCCGACAGGATCGTCGCACGGGCGGCAAGCTCCGGGTCATCGGTGGTGAGGAACCCACCTTCGCCAGAATTCAGATGCTTGTAGGTTTGCGTTGAAAAACAAGCGGCCTTGCCGAAATTGCCCGACCGCACACCGCGCCATTTTGCCCCCATCGTATGGGCGCAATCCTCGATCACTTTAACGCCTGCGGCATCACAAATCTGCATCAAGGCATCCATATCACACAGATGGCCGCGCATGTGTGACAACAGCAGGAACCGCGCGCCGCTGCTGGCGATCTTGCGCTGCAGATCAGCCAGATCCAACCGCAAGGTTGCGTCAATTTCCACCAGAACCGGCTTGCCGCCCACGGCTGCAATCGCCCCCGGCACCGGAGCAAGGGTAAAGCTGTTGGTCAGCACCGCATCCCCCGGCACAACGCCCACCGCACGCATAGCGATCTGCAAGGCTTGCCCGCCAGAGGTCACCGCAAGGCAATAGCCAGACCCTTGCCAGTCACGGTATTCCGCCTCAAGTGCTGCAACCTCGCCCAGCTCAGCGGGGGCGAGGTTATAGCGATGCAGGCGCCCTGAAGTCAGTACAGCAACGGCTGCTTCAACCGCTTGCGCTGACATCGGCTCTTGCTGTGTGAAGGACCCAAAGAACCTGCGTTCCATCAGAGATTGACCCAGTAGTCCGCATTGTCGAAGGCAAAATCATAGCCGAACAACCCGACCGATCCGCCAGTGTGCAGGAATACGACCCGCTCGTCCTTGAACGCGCCTTTGCGGGCAAGATCGATCAAACCTGACGCTCCCTTGGCCGAATAGACCGGGTCCAGCAAGATGCCTTCAAGCCCGGCAAACATCTTGATCGCTTCAATTCCGGCCTCGGTCGGCAAGCCGTAGCCTGAACCGACATAATCGGTGTTCGCGATAACATCCTCGCGCTTCACAACGCCGGGGCAACCAAGTTTTTCGGCGGTCTTGCAGGCCAGATCATAGACCATCTGCTCTTGCTTTTCACGCGGCGCGCGCGTTCCGATACCCAAAACCGGCACTTGCGCATTCATGGCAGCAAGGCCCGTGACCAGCCCCGCCTGCGTACCCGAAGATCCCGTAGCATGCACGATGCGGTCAATCAAAAGGCCACGATCATTGGCTTGGCCCAACAACTCCATCGCGCAATTGACATAGCCCAAAGCGCCCGTCGGGTTGGAACCGCCACCCGGAATAACATAAACCTTATGCCCCTCGGCGCGCTTCAATTCAGCCGCGCGCTCCATTTCTTGCGGCATATTGTGGCCACCTGCGAATTTTTCGGTGGTAGCTCCATGCAAATGGTCCAGCAAGACGTTGCCGTTGGTGTTGTAGTTGGCATTGTTATAGCCGGTGCGATCCTCCAGCAATATATGGCATTTCATACCCAATCTTGCCGCAAAGGCGGCTGTTTGGCGCGCGTGGTTGGATTGGGTGGCCCCTTGGGTCATCACCATATCCGCGCCTTGGGCCTGTGCTTCGGCCATCAGGAATTCCAGCTTGCGGGTCTTGTTGCCGCCCGATGACATGCCGGTGCAGTCATCGCGCTTGATCCAAAGTTCAACGCCTAGCTCCTTGGATAAGCGTTCCATTGGTTCCAGCGGGGTCGGAAGATGTGCGAGGTGCAGGCGCGGAAAGCGGGAGAGGTGCATTGGTTGGTTCCTTTTCGATAGGTGATCTCGACGAGCGAGTAATAAGTTGATGCCGAAGCTGCGTTGGTGACCGCCCGAACTCTCGTTGGAACATACGGGCGAATGTTGACGCGTCACCGAAACCGCAGGCGACTGAGATTTCGGCAATGGAGGTTGAGGTCTGTTCGACCATGAGCCGGCTGCGCCGCAAACGCTGTGTACGATAGAAGGCTATGGGCGTCTGCCCGGTCACCTTTTCAAAGCGCCGCTCAAGCTGCCGAACTGACGTGCCGGCGACGCGTGCGAGATCCGACAGGCGGACTGGAGTTTCGATGTTTTGCTCCATATGCCCGATCACCGCATCCAAACGCCAAACCCGATGGCAATTGGTATCAAGCGTGCTGCGTGGTTGGGGGGCAGTGCCATCGCGCATGCCGTTCATCACCAACATATGGCTTGTCGCCTGTGCCAATTGCTTTGACACTGGTGCTATGATTTCAGAAAGAACCACATCAGCGGTTGCAACCATACCTGCTGCGGTCGTGATCCGGCCGTTGCGTGTATAAAGCGGCGGGCTTTGTTCCAAATCAACCAGCGTATCCCGAAGCAGTTGCTGGTTTTCCCAATGTGTCGTGAAGCGGCCATCAAGGCTGTTTAGTCGTTTCCACTCATAAGCCGCATCCGACAGCAGCAAGATGTGGCTTCCGATACGTTCCAGCCACCGCAGCTTGGCAGTTTGCAGGCCAAGGCTTTTGCGAATGCCGCCGCCTCCCAGCACGACGACATGGTCGGGCGGCAGCGCCTGATTTAAGAGGAAAGGCGTGGCACGCACCAACATGCCGCCCCCAAGACTTTCGATCAGCGCGCTATCTGAAGGGGAGCAGATTTGTATCTTAAACTGCTCATGATCCCCCAGCCGGTTAGCGATACGCAAGATATCCAAGACAAGCGCGAACTCGGTTCCAACAAACCCGGTATCGACAAGGATGACGACATGCGCATCGGTCATGGCATCAGCTTCTCATGCGGCTGAATTCGGGGTCATAGGGCGATGGTGCGATCACTTCGACCCCAACCATATCGCCATACATATCCAGATGCAGCTTGGTGCCAATCGCAGACAAGGCAGGGTCAATAAACGCATAGGCAAGGTTCATACCCACGCGGTGCCCCCAATCGGCCGAGGAGATGGTTCCAACCACCTTATCCCCAACCATCAGCGACGCGCCGCCGCGTGCAGGTGCGTGGGTTGCGTAGACCTTCAGGCTGACAAAGGCTTTGCGTTCACCCGCAGCGTGCAGCTTAGCCAATGCGGCCTTGCCGATGAAATCACCTTTTTCCAGCTTAACAAAGCGGTCCAGCCCGGTTTCAAACGGCGTGAATTCGGTCAGCAGATCGGCCTTCCAGTGCAAGAAGCCCATTTCCATGCGCATCGAATCAACCGCTCGCGCGCCGAACAGCTTTAGCCGATGCGGCTCGCCCGCTTTGCGCAGGGCCAGATAGGCCGCATAAAGCGAGGCGTTTGGAACGTGGATTTCGTAGGCCAACTCGCCCGAGAAGCTGACACCAAGCACTGTCGCCGGTGCAAAGCCGATGAAGCACTCTCGCGCAGAGAGCCAAGGGAAACCAGCTTTTGACCAATCACCACGCGAACAGGCCGACAGCACATCCCGCGCCTTTGGTCCTGCCAGAACAAGGATGGTCTGGTCATTGGTCAGGCTGCGGATCTGCACCTGCTCATCCGGTTGAATGTGCTTTTGCAGCCAGTCCATGTCGTGGGTTTCGCTTGCAGCAGCCGAGCCGTACCAAACCCGTGCAGGGCCACGGTCCGAGGCCGGCAGATTGGCGACGGTTGCCTCGCCCTTGATCATGCCGTGATGGTTGAGCAGATAGCCAAGACCCACGCGGCCCTCGCGTTTCGTTACGGCACCGCAGAACATGCGGTCCAAGAAACTGTGACGGTCCGCACCGGTAATTTCAAACCGGTTGAAACCGTTGACTTCGGTCATGCCGACATTGGTTTGTACATTGGCAATCTCGGCCGCGACAATATCAAACGCCTCATCGAAATTGAAGCCAAGGGTCGGGTGGAAATCAGGCGAAGGTTTGATGTAATCGACGCGTTCCCAGCCATTCACAACGGTAAATTCCGCGCCTTCCGCCGCAAGTATTGGCGTCAAAGGTGTAGTTTTGGCCGGGCGACCTGCGGGGCGGTGTTCGTGGGGAAAGTGAAAGCGGAATTCGTTCTGATAATCCTCAATCGCCTTGAGCGCGGTCAGTTCCACATTTGTGTGGCCGGTAAAGCGGCGCGGGTCGATGACCCAAGTGTCATAGCAGGCCTCGCCATGCACGATTTGCTGAGCCAAAAGCCAGCCATGCCCACCGCCTTCTCCCAAACCGGCACGCAGGCCGATAATGCAGAAGGCGTTGCGCTTGCCAGGGATTGGCCCAACCAGCGGCGCGCCGTCGATTGTATAGGTAATCGGCCCGTTCACGACCCGTTTGATGCCAACCTCGGTCAGGGCGGGCATGCGGGCAAAGGCCCCTTCCAGCACGTCCATAACCCGATCCAGATCATTCGGGCAGAGCGCGTTGGTAAACTTAGGGTCGATGCCGTCCATGCCCCATGTTTTGCAATCTTGTTCATAGAAACCGATCAGCAGGCCGTTCTTTTCCTGACGGCAATAGTAATCACTAATCGGGCAGCGCAGCAGTGGCATCCGGCGGCTTGATTCAACAATGGCCGGGATGTCCTCGGTCACGAAATACTGATGTTCCATCGACGCAACAGGGTGGTGTACCCCCATCATCGCACCCACTTCATTCACCCGGTAGCCACAGGCGTTTACAACGATATCGGCGTCGATGTTGCCTTGGCTGGTCTCAACGGTCCACGTGTCATCTTTATGCTGGGTCAGCGCGGTGACGGCGGTATTACGGTATACTTCTGCGCCCGCTTTGCGCGCATGATAGGCCAGTGCTTGGCACAGCTGTGCAGGGTCGATGTCGCCATCCTGGCCATCCCAAAGACCGCCCAAAAGGTTATCGGTTGAAATCAGCGGGTGTCTGCGCGCACATTCCGCTGCGTCGAGCACCTCAAACTCTACTCCCATGCCTCGAGCCATCGACGCAAAATGGCGATAGCCCTGCATCTGTTCGGGCGTGTTGGCCAGCCGAATGCCGCCGTCTCCGTGGTGATAGCCGACCGGATATTCCGGATCATCACGCAACTTTTTGTAAAGCGCGATCGAGTGGGACTTTAACCCCACCATCGTTTGGGTCATGCCAAAATTGGTGACCTGTGCGGCCGAATGCCACGTCGTGCCTGACGTCAACTCGTCACGCTCGATCAGGACGACATCGCTCCAACCTTCTTGGGTCAGGTGGTAAAGGGTGGAACATCCGGCGATACCGCCGCCGATGACCACAACACGCGCAGTACTTTTCATCGATTCCCGCCTTCTTCAGAATTGCTTTGATGCCAAAAGGGCTGCGCAACGGTGCTTTCGTCAACTGGGTCGATCGATTTATTACAAATTCGAAACTCTCTTTCGAATAACTAGGCAGGTTTGAACTGGCGGCGTCTTGATCTTTGGAAGCACGAAAGTCCTGCGAAACCTGACACTGACTGCAACGCAGGTCATCGACTCGGCAAGTCTGACTGCAATAAGCGGCAATCCCCGAACCGTTCAGTCTCCATTGGTCAGCACGCGGAAGTCATTTGAAAGCCACGGATGGCTGCGTGTGACCGGATCAACGAAATACTGGCTGATAAGCCTGCGTAGGCTGCCGGAAATGATTTCAGCCATCGCCTCTGGGTAATCATCAGTTGTGAACAAGCACAGGGTTCGTGTAAAGCCTTTCCCCGGAAACGGAACCAAGGCGATGCGCCCATGAAACCGTTTGGCCCGGAAGTAGCAGGCGGGTGTGGTGATGGCCCAGCCACTGCCATCTGCGACCATCCCCATCATTGACTGGTTGCTTTCAAGTTCAAATCTGTTTGGCAGGGATACTTTGATCCGCCGCAGGTGGGCCTCAATCAGATTGCCGATCAGCAGGTTCCGCGAATAGCGCAGGAAGGGCAGGCCCGATTTTCCCTCAAGAAACACGGCTGGGGGAATGGTGGCAGAGACCGGCAGGGCGATCACAAAGGGATCGCGCAGCACAGGATATTCCACAAGCCCGCCGATGTCGTTGGCTGGCCGGGTTGCCACCCCGGCGTCCAGCTTGCGCTCCAGCAAAAGCCGGATGATCTCATGGCTCGGGCGGGTGTAGTGCTCAAAGGCACATTTGGGCATGGCTTTCGCAAGAGCCTGTGCAAGCTCAGGTGCGACTTCGGCATCGAAGTCGTCGACGTTTCCCAGTTTCAGTTCCCGAATCTCAGGAAGGTTACCGCTTGCCAGTTCATTGGTGCCGAGCCGGATACAGCGCAACCCTTCCTCGACATGGCGGGCAAACATGGCGCCTGCCGGCGTCAGAGCCATCGGCCGCCGCTTGTGGTCCAGCAGACTTGCCCCGACGCTTTCCTCTATGTTGCGCAGATGATGTGAGACCGTGCTGATTGAAATCCCGAGGTCAGCGGCGGTCTGCTGCATAGAACCAGATTTTGACATATGCAAAAAGACAGTAAGGCCCTGGAAGCTTAGTTGATTACTCGGCATTGTTAACCTTTGGCTGTTGTGCGCCCGCAAGATGCAAGATTCGCATTGTTCGAAACTTTAATTCGAATTTATTTGCGAACACTACTTTTTTTCCATCCAATCTGAAAAGTGGCCAATATGGTTCTGTCCGGCTGTCGATCTTTGCACCGTCAGGAAGCAAGATACCGGTGAAAAAAACAGGGAGAATGATATGAAATTCGTATTTAAAGGAACCATCGCTGCGCTTTCCGCCAGTGTTTCGATTCTGGCCGCTGGTCAGGCATGGGCGCTCGACGAGCTTACCGTAGCCTACTTCCTAGAATGGCCGATGCCTTTCCAGTACTCAAAAGCAATGGGTACATATGAGAAAGAATTGGGCGTCAAGATCAACTGGCGTTCGTTCGATACTGGCACCGCGATGTCCGCCGCCATGGCATCGGGCGATGTCCACATCTCGGTCAGCCAAGGGGTTCCTCCGTTTGTTGTGGCAACTTCGGCTGGTCAGGACATCCAGATCGTTGATGTCGCCGTGTCCTATTCAGAGAACGACAACTGTGTTGTACGTACCGATCTGGAAATCACCAAAGAAAACGCATCCGAACTGGCAGGCAAAAAAGTTGCGGTCCCAATCGGCACTGCTGCGCACTATAGCTTCTTGCGTCAGATGGACCACTTTGGTGTGGACGTTGCCGGTCTTGAAGTAGTTGACATGGCCCCGCCAGATGCAGCAGCCGCATTTGCTCAGGGCAATCTTGATATGGCCTGTGGCTGGGGTGGTTCGCTGCGCCGAATGAAGGAAAGTGGCAATACCCTGTTGACTGGCGCCGAGAAAGAAGAGCTTGGCATTCTGGTATTCGACGTCTCGTCTGCACCTGCGGCCTTCATCGCGGAAGAAGGCGAACTGCTTGCCAAATTCCTGAAAGTAACCGCTGATGCCAATGCGATGTGGAACGAAGGCTCCAAAAAGGCAGAAATGATTCCGGTCATCGCCAAGGACGCCGGCATGGACGAAGTCGCAACTGCCGAAACTATGTCAACATTTGTCTTCCCGTCGGTTGAAGAGCAGCTTGGCCCGAAATGGCTGGGTGGTGGCGCACAGACATTCATGTCTGGCGTGGCTAACGTGTTCGTAACTGCTGGCAGCATCCCGGCGGCGTTGCCAAGCTATGACCAAGCGGTCAATACTTCGGCTCTGAAGTCCGCATCGGGCATGTAATCAGGCCTTTGCGGCGGCTGGGCCCCAAAACCGGGGGCCAGCCGTTTTTTGCTGACCAGAGGAGATCATCATGACCGGTTTGATAATCGACAATATTTCGATGCGGTTTGACCTGCCGAATGGATCCTCCGTTCAGGCGCTCAAGAATGTGTCACTTGAATTGAAGGCTGGGGAGTTGCTGTCGGTGCTGGGGCCTTCGGGCTGCGGCAAGACAACCCTCCTGAATATCCTTGCAGGCATTCTAGCGCCGACTGAAGGGCAGATTGTTCTGAATGGTCACAAGGTCACTGGTCCAGCTGCCGAACGTGGAATGGTGTTTCAGCAAGGCGCGCTGTTCGAATGGATGAATGTGCGCGAAAACGTCGATTTCGGCCCCCGCATGAAGGGCATGCCCAAGGCCGACCGCGACAAGATCACGGACCATTTGCTGGAAGTTGTGGGCCTTCAGGATTTCAAGGAGAAAGCCGTTTACGAATTGTCCGGCGGTATGCAGCAGCGCGTGGCCTTGGCCCGTTGCCTTGCAAACGAACCCGATGTAATTTTGATGGACGAACCCTTGGGTGCGCTGGATGCGCTAACCCGTGAAAAGATGCAGGGACTTGTTCTGAAACTATGGAAAGAAACCGGCAAGACCGTAGTTCTGATCACACATTCGGTTGAAGAGGCGTTGCTCTTGGGCGAACGCCTGATCGTGATGGCCCCACGACCGGGCCGGATATTTAAGGAATACAATCTTCCCTTTGCCGAACTCGGCGTGGGCCAGGATTTGCGTCAGGTCAAGAAATCCGCTGGGTTTAACGAAACTCGGGAAGAGATTTTGTCGATGATCTGGGGCATGGAAGAAGAAATCATGGGCCGCACAGAAGGCCAGAAAGCGGGTGCAGCATGATGGTTCTTGCCTTCTACATCATCATGTTTGTCGGATCACTATTGTTGATGCAGGCCTTCCGCAAGGCACGCGCCAAGCGGGTGGACTACACCAGCCTCAAAACCGTGACCTTTGGCGATGAAAGTGCCATCACCCCGGATCGTGCAGCGTCTTTTATCTCAATCCTGACGATTTTTCTTATCTGGGGCGCGTTCACCGGGTCCAAAATTGTGCCTTTGCATGTTCCGGGGCCGTTCATCGGCGAAAGCAGCTTTACCTACACTGCGCGCAATGCGGCAGGTGAAACCGATGACGCCACCGTCTATGTGCTGGTCTATCGAGACTCAGCAAAGCCACCAACGCCAGAGGTGGATCCTGGCGATGGCTTTGCCAAAAACGATTCAATTGTCGTGCAGGCATGGCGTTCCACCCTCGCGCGCCCAGCTGCCAATGACGAAGGCAGCGACGTTAACGGGTTTGAGATTGTCGCGATTGATGGCAAACCCTTTGCCAACGAACAGACCCTGCAAACCGGGAATGGCAAAGTTGTGCTGACCGCCCGTGGGTCGCTGAACTATACCCCCGACAAGGGCTTTCAGATGGAGCCGTTGTGGCTGCCCTCCCCCGAGGCGGTTGTCAGCCGGTTCATCGAGATTCTGAACAACGGCTATCAGAATATCCCGCTTTGGGAGCATCTTGGCTCCTCTCTGGCGCGGGTTCTGGGTGGCTTCGTTCTGGGATCGATCGTCGGGATTCCCTTGGGCTATGCGATGGGGTTATCCAACTGGTTCCGGGGCTGGTTTGACCCAATCGTGGAATTCATGCGTCCAGTGCCACCTTTGGCACTGATTCCGCTTGTCATCATCTGGTTTGGCATCTGGGAAACCGGCAAGATTGTGTTGCTGTTCCTTGCAGCCCTCTGGATCATGACCATCGCGGCCCGATCTGGCGTTTCCGGCGTGCGAATCTCTAAAATCCATGCAGCCTATAGCCTTGGGGCCAGCAAGACACAGATTATGCGCCATGTCATTATCCCCAACTCATTGCCCGATATCTTTACCGGCGCGCGAGTTGCCATGGGTGTTTGCTGGGGTACGGTTGTGGCCGCCGAACTGGTGGCTGCACAAAAGGGGGCGGGCATGATGATCATCGCTGCCTCCAAATTCCAGCTGACCGATATCGTGGTGATGGGGATCATCCTGATTGGCGTGATCGGCTATGGCATCGACATCCTGATGCGTATGGCCGAGAAAAAGCTGGTGCCGTGGAAGGGTCGCGGCTAATCTGACCGCATCAGAAAATACGAAAGGCGAGGGATTAATCCCTCGCCTTTTTGCATTTCAAGTCGACATAGGCGTCAGCGAAGCCGCTGCAATAATTCCAGCGTCGGCTCCCCGGTGTCGTGTAGCCCTTTATTGGGTTCTGCTGCGTTTTCGGTGCAAGTTCAGTGCTGTTGAAGGCTTGAGTGCAACGCGCCATTTTGCAGGATGGAAAAGTTTTCAAGCTGTGCGCCAGCCCCAGGAATGAAAATCCATCGTGTTGACCAAAATGGATCCGGCTTGACTGTTTTGTTGAGTGGCAAAGACTGTGGCTGTTGCCCATCTTGCGGGACGCGATCGACCTCCCGCCATAGCCGCTATTCTCGGCACCTTAGGGATCTGCCTGCTCATGGGGTTCCGGTCACGGCGGTCGTGTCGGTCACACGCTGGCGGTGCCAAAACGCACTATGTTCGCAGCGAATTTTTGCTGGGACCGACCCTTTGCTGGCCACGCCTTACGCGCGGCAAACCAGTCGAATGAGAACTATTATCCGTCTGTTTGGCCACGGCATAGGTGGGAGGCCGTCAGAACGGATCATGGCTCGCTTGGGAATGCCGATCTTCCATACTTCTATCCTTCGCCAACTCAAGGCAAACGCGCCGAAGGTGCAGGATCGTCCTCACGTGCGGGTCGTAGGTATTGATGAATGGGCCTGGCGAAAGGGAACGACTTACGGGACGGTTATCGTTGATCTGGAAAGACGTGAAGTGGTGGATCTTCTGCCAGACCGCGCAACAACTTCCGTGGCAAAATGGTTTAGCGATCACCCGGAAGTGGAATTTGTCAGCCGGGATCGCGCCGGTGTCTATGCGGATGGTGCCCGGCAAGGTGCTCCGCAGGCGCGCCAAGGGGCCGATCGTTTCCATTTGTTGATGAATTTCAGGGAAACTGTGGCACGGCTATTCACCGCAGAGGGCGTTTAGAAGTAATTTTCGCGGTTATGTATAGCTCAAGCGCTGATTGAATTACGTCGAGCGCATGAGACCGAGC
>DJBQ01000093.1 GCA_002430125.1 Rhodobacterales bacterium UBA5972 | reverse complement strand
TTCGGTCATCCGATTGAGTATGCGGACGCCAATCTTGGCTTCGGTTTTCTGATTTTTGAACGAGCGCGCCTTGAGTTTGAGCCCGATCACGGTCTTCCAGCGACTCATTAGGGTTTCAGCCCGGCTGCGCTGATTGTAGCCGGAAGCCCTCTGCCAGCCTATCCGCCCGCGGACTGAGATGTCGGCAATATGGCGATCGCGCACTGTCGGATCCTGTGCCGCGTTCGGGCTCAGTACTGCGTTTTTGGGAGGCGGGATCGTGACCTCGATTGTCGATCCAAATCGAGCGACAAGCACGTCAGATGTGGGTTCTCCATCGTAAGCTCCATCCATTGCCTGGCAGGCAATTGCGAAGCAAATGCCGAGAGGGGGCGAGAAACAGATCAACGGGGCTGTCGACTTGATCCAACAGCTCCGGTACCCAACGTCAAGCACAGCTCAATTGCCAGATTGGAGTAGCGCCGCTGACCACCCCGCGTCGTTCGACGCGCGGCAGACCACAAACCAATTGCGTCTTCGCTGATCCAAACCGTCAGGTCACCGCGCCGCCGCAAACCTTCATTGTAATCAGCCCAGTTGGTCACCCGCTGCTTTTGTTTCGGGATCTTGTCACGGCGATCGGCATTGAACTTGTGCGGCATTTACAGCATCCTACTGAGAACGGAACGCCTCACTATCAAACCACGCGGGATCTATGCAACAATGCCTACGAGAATGACCCTTTCCCCTGCCAGCGAAACAGCTGCGCGGGGCAAAGGTGCGTGCTTTGGATTGTTAGCACCACCTGATGCGGTCGAGAATTCTCACCCGCCGCCGAAAAGTTGAATTATCCGCTCAAAGATCGGCTGCAATTGCGCGATAACCGCCTGCCCTTGTGGTGTTGCGGCCCAAAGCTGGATGGTCATCACAGACGCGATCAGCCCAACCCCTCCAACAATCAAACCAACAATCCCACCGATCGCGCGATAGCCGCGCGCCAACATGCCCGGCCGACGGGTCGCATCCATCTTGGCAACTTCGAAATACTCTTTGGCCGCCTTCATCGCTGCCACAACGCTTTCGCCAACGGCCGCGTTGCCTTCCAGAACCCCAATCGCCTCGTCGGCGATCCGTTCGCCTTCATCCGCTGTTGCCTCGGGCGTCAGCTCGGGCAGGTCCGGGGTGTCTTCTTCTGGTGGCAACAGCAGGGGGCGCAAGTCGTCATGCATCACGACCATCGCCCGCCAGCCTTCGACGAAACCACCATCAAGTGCGTCGGTGGTGTATGTGTCACCCAAGCCGCCGCGTAAAAATGCCATTGGCCCGTCCAGCAGCAGATAGGTGGGTTCATCCTGCTGCAAGGGCTGGAGATAGCGTTCAAACCGTACGCGAACACTATCTGGCACCTGCCGCGCGCGCGCCTCGTCGATCAGCATCGCAACATGGGTGCGCAACGCATCGACCCGCTGGGCCAGTTCCCTGGGCGCCACCCGTTCCGGAGCACCGGGATTGGTTGCCTCAAGCGCGCCGTCGACAATTTCCAGCCCAACCGGGCTGGCCTCGGCCAACCGTTGCGCCAAAGGTGCCGGGGCCGCACCGTTGCTGGGCGCACGAAAATCCGGATGGGTGCCTTTCAGATATTGCACAGTTTCAACGGCACAGCGTTTGGGCGGCAAGCGCGACAACAAATCCAACCGGCTGTCAGTGATGATGGCGGGCGTGTCATCATATTGCAACAACTGCGCCTTTTCAGCCTCAAACACCGGAAGTTCGCGCATAACCGAAAGGTCTGCAACACCCGTGTGGGTCAAGTTCAGCGAGGTCAATTCGGTCAGACCGGAAAGGCAGGATATGTCCGAAATATCGCGTCTGAAAACGTAATGCCTCTGTCCATCCGGCCCAATGTTCAGCGACAGGTTTTCAAGCCGGTCCAGTCCGACGATTTCGGCGGGGAGTTCCCGCAAGGCCCCAAGGTCATAGAAATACAGCGCCCGATATTCGTCGGGGTCGTCGCTGGTCGCGGCCAGTGCCACCCGCCGCCGTGCCTCGGCCAAGGCGGCAGCGGGGTCAGATTTCTATTTGTCTTTGCCGTATTTGATCGCCATATGTCCCCCGGATCAGCCCAGCGCCTCGTCACATCGACCGCAAACGTCCTGATGTGCATGTGTACCCACATCCGGCAGGATTTTCCAGCAGCGGCCGCATTTCTGACCCTCGGCAACCTCGAACACCACGCCGACGCCTTCAACCTCGGGCAGGCGGAACGCCTCCTCGGGCAGGGGGTCATTGGTCAGCACGACCGACGAAGTGATGCAGATATCGGCGAATGGCACCGACCGCACCGCCGCCAAAACCGCCGCATCGCGCACATGCACAACCGGGGCCGCCTCAAGCGAGGCACCGATCACTTTGTCGGCCCGCTGGATTTCCAGTGCTGCCGTCACCACCCGTCGCACCTTGCGGATCGCGGTCCATTTCGCCGCCAGTTCAGCGTCAAGCCACGCAGCCGGGGTTGCCGGAATATCCATCAGATGCACCGAGGACATATCGCCCGGGAACCGTTCCAGCCACACCTCTTCCATGGTGAAAACCAGCGCCGGCGCCAGCCATGTGGTCAGCCGGTGGAACAGCAGATCAAGCACCGTACGCGCCGCGCGTCGGGCTGTGCTGCTGGCCGCATCGCAGTACAAAACATCCTTGCGAACGTCGAAATAGACGCTGGACAGATCGACCGTGCAAAACTGAAACAACGCCTGAAACACACCCTGAAAGTCGTATTTCATATAGCCGTCGCGCACCACCTGGTCGAGCTCCGCCAGACGGTGCAACACCCAGCGTTCAAGTTCCGGCATGTCAGCAGGATCAACCCGCTCGGCCTCGTCCCAATCGTTCAGATTGCCCAGCAAAAACCGCATCGTATTGCGCAGGCGGCGGTAACTGTCGGCCACGCCTTTCAGGATTTCCAGCCCGATCCGCTGGTCATTGGTGAAATCAACCTGCGCCACCCACAGGCGCAGAATATCCGCGCCATATTG
>DJBQ01000143.1 GCA_002430125.1 Rhodobacterales bacterium UBA5972 | reverse complement strand
CGGATGTGAAAATAGCCCACCTCGTCGGCGGATTTCCCAAGGCTGTCCGCCAAGATTTGCGTCACCGACAAGCCGCAATAGCGACCCTGACAAGGGCCCATTCCGCAGCGGGTGAAGCTTTTGATCTGATTTGGCCCGATGTCACCCTGCTTTGTAAGGGCACGGATTTCGCCTGCGGTGACCTCTTCACATCGACAAATAACGGTGCTGTCTGCCGGGTTTAAAACCTGTTCAGTTGGCGGATAGGCGTGGTCTAAGAATGGTCGCGACGCAATCGCGCGCCTAAGCTTTTTGCGTAGTGGTGCGGCCCTCTGATCCCGCACGGCCACGCCCAAATGCCCAAGCCGATGCACGATATCAAGTGCCGCCAATATCCCCTGAACCTCGGACGCCTCGGCCCCGACGATCCCGGCACCATCGCCGGCAATGTGGATATCTGTATCCAGCACTGCGCCCCATTCGTCCGTTTGAGGAATGAAACTGCGCTGTCGGTTATTCCAGACATGCGGCAAATCCAATGCGCGATTGATTTGCGGGTTCGGAACCACGCCTTGATGCAACAAAACGGTTTCGCAATCGATTTGGTGAACGTTTCCAGAGACGTAGAATCTAAGCGCTTGGGCTTTGCCGCTGCCGATAACTTCTAAATCACTGGCATATTTGTATCTTGGAATGCCTGCCGAGCGGATCAGCGACAGCATTTTGAGGCCCTTCAGCAAAGTTCGCCAATCCTTCAAGGCTTTGGGAAGAAAGCGTATAGCCCGGCGTAACTCGGTCATGGTTTGGGTTTCAACAAGTGCAACCGGTGGTACACCCGCGCGGATCATTTGGCTGGCAAATAGATACAGTAACGGACCAGAACCCGCCAATATCGCCCGTTTAGGTAACATGCTGGATTGCTTGAGCAGGATTTGCGCCGCTCCAACCGTCATCACGCCCGGCAACGTCCAGCCGGGCAAGGGCGCGGCGCGCTCAAGTGCGCCGGTCGCCAGCAAAATACGCGTAGCCCGCATCGTTTGTGCCTTGCCATCAATTGAAAAAACGACGGTGCCGTCTGTTTCAATGCGCCAAACCACCGCTTGGCCAATATGCTTAACACCAGCCGACCGGGCGCGGGCCAAAAGCAATGCGCCACCAGCGTAATCCGGCCCCAATATCCCCTTCAAATTTTGGCTCGAATGTTCGACGCCGCGAAAAACTTGCCCTCCGGCATTTGGCTGTTCGTCAAGCAAGACAACCGACAAACCCAATTCGGCTGCTGTTGCCGCTGCGCTTAAACCTGCCGGACCTGCCCCGATCACAATCAGATCAATTGACGGGGTTTGCAAAGCCAGATTATCCATCAGCTTGTTCCACGACCATTCCAGCACGCACAATCGTCATGCAGGCCTGAACAGTTTCGCCCGCCACCTTAACGCGGCAATCATAACATGCACCCATCATGCAAAACGGCCCGCGCGGAGCACCGGAAATTGCCGAGTTCCGA
This sequence comes from Rhodobacterales bacterium UBA5972, assembly GCA_002430125.1. Taxonomy (GTDB): domain Bacteria; phylum Pseudomonadota; class Alphaproteobacteria; order Rhodobacterales; family Rhodobacteraceae; genus UBA5972. The sequence continues at coordinate 3,775 of DJBQ01000143.1, read as the reverse complement.
AATGTTAAGACGCCAGTGCCCAACAAGGCGGCGGCAAGATTTGCGCCTTCCGGCAAATGCATATTTTCACCGCCAAAGCTGACAAAAACAAGTTTTCGATCCTCGTTCAGATCAAGAAACGGCAAATCGTCGTTCACTGAACACCTCCAAATCTGGTGCGTTATCAGGGTTTTCCAGCCACTCCGGCAAGAACAGCGCGTGGGCGGCTGCAAGTGTTATGCCGCTATGGCAGGTTACCAGATATGCCCCGGGATGTTGAACGGAATGCTGGTAAATCGGCAACCCATCCGGCGACATTATCCGCAACGCGGCCCAACTGCGAACCAGCTTGGCTTGGGCAAGTGCCGGATAAATAGCAACCGCTTGTTGCGCCAGCTTTGCGGTAACCTTCAGCGTCGTAGCATCGTTTAACCCAACTTCTTCGTTTGAAGCGCCGATCTGAACGCCCCCCTCATCAACCTGCCTGATAATTCCAGAAGGGCGATTCATCAATTTTGGTAAACGTTCGGTGATTAAAAGCTGCCCACGTTGCGGTCGTATCGGGGCGAGAAACCCCAGTTTTGGCCCCAGCGTTGCGGCACCAAGCCCGGCGGTCAGAATAACCCGTTGGGAATGAAAGGTGGTGCCTGTTTCGGTGGTTGCCAGAAAGCCGTCATTGACAGTGATTTCCGATACCCTGACGCCGTTCAACACGTTGGCTCCCAGACGGCGGACCTCGCCTGCCAGCAAGTGCAACAAGCGCAGAGGGTTAACGTGACCATCTGCCGGATGGAACAACGCACCAACGACTTTCGGGCCAATGCCGGGTTCTTCACGCAACAGGTCTTTTGGGTCAAGCACCTCGTAAGGATAATCCCCGCCCAATGCGGATTTTAACCGATCATAGGATTCAATCTGCGCGGCAAGTTCCTGTTCATCAAGAAAAAAATCATAGCCGCCGTTTTGTTGCAGGCCCAGTGACGGGCTTGAACCGGCGCTTAACTCATCCGCAAATCCGGACCAGGCATTGGCCGATTTTTGCGTCCAACGGGAATAGGCCGGTTGTCTCAAGCCCTTGGATTGAACCCAAATCAGCCCAAAATTACCGCGCGAGGCACGAAAATCACCATCGCCGCCATCCAAAACCGTCACGCGTTTGCCGCGCTTTAACAAACCCCATGCGACTGAAAGGCCGACAACGCCGCCGCCGATGATTGTGTAATCAGCGTCCATTGGAAAGGGATTTGCTTGGCATGTATCGCATCCCTCAGGCCCGCCGGCGACGCCCTTCTCGGCGGCCACGCGCACCGGCTTCGACCTCGCCAGCGGCCAGTGTCGGCTTGTTGGCCTTGATCCAGTTGGCACCGTTCGGGTCATTATTGGTCAGGAAATTGGCTGCACGGATCGCTTCCATTTCACTGCCCGAGCGTGATTTGGTGCTGCCCATCCCCAACAACTGAACAAACAGTTCCGGATCAACATCATCCGGCACGATAATTCCATACGATGCCAGTTCCAGTTTCTTTTCTGCTATTTTGGCCAGTGAAATAGGCAAACGAACCGGGTTCATAATGGCGCTGGTCATCCCTGCGGCCATTGCCATCGGTAGGAACGCGTTGTTGATGCCGTGCCGGTTGGGCAGGCCGAAGCTGATGTTTGACGCCCCGCAAGTCGTGTTCACACCCAGTTCCATACGCAATCTTCGCACTAATTCAAAGACTTGTAAGCCAGCTGTGCCCATCGCACCGATCGGCATTACCAAGGGATCAACCACGATGTCACACGCTGGAATACCGAAATCGGCGGCGCGTTCAACGATCTTTTTTGCGACTTGAAACCGCACTTCGGGGTCTTCGGAAATGCCGCTGTCATCGTTTGAAATTGCCACGACCGGCACGTTGTATTTCTTAACCAATGGAAGCACGCGTTCCAGCCGTTCCTCTTCACCGGTAACCGAATTCAAAAGGGGACGACCCTGGGCAGCGGCCAACCCGGCCTCAAGTGCGGCGGGCACTGAACTGTCAATGCACAGGGGCACGTCAACAATCGCCTGTATCCGTTCGATCAATTCGCGCATCAGCGGAGGTTCTACAAAATTGTTGTCCGCATAACGCGGGTCTTCGGCCATTTTGTTGGAAAAGACCGCACCCGAATTAATGTCAAGCATCGTCGCCCCGGCGGCAACCTGTTCGATTGCATCCTGCTCCACAGTCGAAAAATTGCCTACCTCAAGTTCGGCGGCCAGTTTCTTGCGCCCGGTCGGGTTGATCCTCTCACCGATCACACAAAATGGCTGATCAAATCCAATGATCGCGGTTCTGGTCTTTGATTCAACTATGGTGCGGGTCATTGGTTTAGTCCTTGGGATTGAGACGCAGGGACAGCCGCGGGGCCGCCGTTTTCCATCGCCCATGTTGCATTGGTTTTGATGCCGCCAAGTGGGAAGAAATGCACCTTGGTGATGTTGAAATCAGGATTGTTTGCCTTGTGCGCGGCCAGGTCGGTTAAGAATTCTGTCGGTTCAAACGGCATCAACAGTTTCGTTACATCCTTAGCGCGGCGTTGCAGAACACGCAAGGACGCGCCGACCCCACAGGCGATTGAAAACTTAATCATCGTTTGCAGTTTTGCAGGACCTGCGACACCAATATGCACTGGTATATCAATGCCTTGCGCCACGAGGCTGTTGGCCCACTCGATTACCGGCTTGGCTTCGAAACAAAACTGTGTGGCCAATGCCATCTTGGCGTCGGTGCGCTGCGCAAAGGCTTGTTTCCAGCTTAACGCTTCGTTAACGACCCGGCGCCCACCGTCTGGATCAATGTCCTTATTGCCTTCAGGATGGCCGGCAACATGCAGGCGTTTAAAGCCAGCCGCATCAAACAGCCCGGTTTCCAGCAATTGCATTGAGGAATGGAAGTCGCCCTGCGGTTTGTCCACGCCACCTGCCAAAACCAAGGCCTGATCGACGCCAGCCTCACCTTGATACCGGGCAATCCAATCAGCCAGCATGGTTTTGTCTTTGATGATCCGCGCCGGGAAATGCGGCATTACGGTAAAACCTTCGTTCTTCAGGCGCTTGGCCGTTGCCACCATGTCGCCAATCGGCGTGCCATCGATATGGGCAATATAAACGCGCGTATCTTGTGGCAATAATTCGCGAAAATCTTCGATTTTTTCCGCCGTACGCGGCATCACTTCGATGGAATACCCCTCGAGGAACGACTGCAGTTGGGCGCTGGAAGCGCCGACAACATCAAGTTTTTTCTTCAGTCCAAAAAGCGCCATCCGCAACCTTCTCAATCGTTTATAGCTTGTTTTTAAGCTTTTTCATGGCCGTCATTGGCAATCAGTTCTTTGATCCGCGCCGTGTCATATTGTACCTCAAGCGAGGCCGCGACCGATACAGCCAATTCGGCTTGATTGCCCTCAACCTCATAAGGTTTTGCCTTGCGCCAATCTGCCAGATAGGCATCCGCATCTTTTGCGCCAACCTTCATAGCACATCGATCGATGGCTTGTTCAAAGCGTTCGGGCAGTTGAACCTTGCTGCCACGTCGACCTTTGCCAACGATAACCTGTGCAGGGATATCACGCCAATAGACGATTGTAACTTCGGGCATCAGGTGATTCCTTTTGTGCTGTGTTGCGCCCGTTCTAGGCGGCAAATTCAACGGCACAAGGGTGATTTTCGACCGCCTGAGAAATGGATGCGACGCACCCGACATTAGTGTGGAACATCCCAAGGATGCTGTCGAGAACATTTCTAATTGGCCGGTTTATGTACCATGCTATT